>JBAXIY010000082.1:0-12024 GCA_037138135.1 Verrucomicrobiia bacterium | reverse complement strand
CTTCGGGCAGCGCGTGTAAATCATAATTGATGCAGCCTGCTTCTTTGCGCGTCGGTGCAACGAGGCCGATTAAAGCATTTTTCAATTCGGTTTCCTTGCCAGGCCGGGCTTGAAATGTGGCGACGACGGTGACGATTTTGGCACTCATAATTTCAATCTAGCGTTCACTATCAAAATTGACGGTTAAACCGATAGCGCCTTTACCGTGGCTTCCAAGCTTGCCGCGTCCGCCACATTCAACATCTGCACGGTCTTATCAATTCGTTTCATAAATCCGCTCAACGCCGTGCCGGGCCCGAGTTCGATGAAACGTGTGAAGCCCTGTGCCAGTAACGCGCGCATGGAAGTTTCCCAAAGCACCGACGCACACACCTGTTCGACGAGTCGCGCGGAAATTTCCGGCGCGCTGCCATGCGCTACCGCCGTGACGTTGGAAATCACCGGCACGCCAGGCGATAGCAAATTTAACTTCGCCAGTTCCGCCCCGAGCTTCGGCTGTGCGCTAGCCATGAGCGGCGAGTGGTAGGCACCCGCCACTGGCAATGGCAACGCTCGTTTCGCCCCCTTGGCTTTGGCGAGCTCGCACGCCTTCGCGATTTTTTCCACCGCACCGGAGATCACCAGTTGGCCGGGACAATTCAGGTTTGCCAGCACCACCCCCGCTTCCGCACAAACTTCGCGCGTCGGCGTTTCGTCGAGACCGATGATTGCCGCCATACCGCCTTGAGTCGCCTCGCACGCTTCCTGCATGAATCGTCCGCGCTGGCGAACGACGCGCAATCCCTCTTCAAAACTCATCGCGCCAGCCGCTGTCAGCGCCGTAAATTCACCAAGCGAAAGTCCAGCTGTCGCCTCAAATTTGAGATTCGGCACTTGTTCCTTGAGTAATTGAAACGCAACCCAGCTCACGAGAAAAATTCCCGGCTGCGCGTTTTCAGTCTTTGTCAAATCAACTTCCGGCCCTTCAAAACAAACTTTTGCGAGGTCGTAGCCCAGCGCGCCATTGGCACGGTCAAACCATGCTCGAGCCGATGTAAATTGCTCCGCGAGATCTTTACCCATGCCGACGACTTGTGCGCCCTGACCGGCGAATAACAATGCAGTTTTGCTCATGCGAAAAATTTTAACCACAAAGGCGCAATGACACGAAGCGGAAAATTGGAATTCTGCTTTGCGCCTTTACGCCTTTGTTGTTTAATTTGCTGATTATGTTTTCGCACATCGTAGTTTTCTGGACGGATCCGGCGCAGCCGAACGCGGCGGACGAACTCATCGCTGGCGCGAACAAATATTTGAAAGACATTCCCGGCGTGCTGCACTTCCACGTCGGCAAAATGTCGCCCAGCCCGCGCGCCGTCGTGGATCAAACATATCAAGTCGCGTTGAACTTGATTTTAACCAGCAAGGCGGCGGAGCAGGCCTATCAAATCCACCCGCAGCACCTTGAGTTCGTGGAAAAAGTTTTTAAGCGTGTCGGTAAAAAAGCCGTCATCTACGATTTTGAGTAATTTTTCCCCGCGAACTCATGCCCTTGGGTGAAACTTCCGGTGGATTTCCCGCAACCGGTTGCCCGTGACATGCGTATAAACTTCCGTCGTGCTAATGTTCGCGTGGCCGAGTAATTCCTGAATCACCCGCAAGTCTGCGCCATGCTCCAGCAAATGCGTGGCGAAGCTGTGTCGCAGCATATGCGGCGTGATGTTCCGCTGAATGCCCGCGTAGCGAACGCGGTTTTTGATATGTAACCACAAGGTCGCGGCGGCAAACGGCGTGCCGCGGCGCGTCAGGAAAACATTCGCGGGCGACTTCGGCGTAATCAATTTGGGCCGACCGACTTCGATGAAGCGGTTCAGTGCCGTAATCGCCGTCTTGCCGACCGGCACCACGCGCTCCTTGTTGCCCTTGCCGATGACGTTGATGAAACCGGCGTCCAGATGCAATTGCTCCAGTCGTAAATTTTTTAATTCCGAAAGGCGCAAACCGGAAGCGTAAGCCAGCTCCAAAATCGCTTGATCGCATAGGCTTTCTGGCGTATCCGGCACCTTGGGTTCGAGCAGTTTTTTTATTTCATCATTGCTCAATGCTTTCGGCAGCCGTTTCCACCGGCGCGGTAGCGAAAGATTTTCCGCGAGATTCGCCGGTAATAATTTTTCATTTTCTGCAAACTTGTAAAACGCCCGCAGCGCGGCGATTTCAAGATAAACGCTCTCGCCGCTCAAAAGTTTGGTGGATTCCTTGGGTTCGCCAACCTGCCGACGCGTCCGTTCGTGCGCCAGAAAGGCCATGAGATGCTTCAGTTCAACCTGTTTCCAGTCAGTGAGCTTTTGCGCGGCTCCCCAATCGGTGAATTTGCCGAGGAGCGCGGCGTAAGTTTTGGCCGTGTTCTCGGACTGCCCGCGCTCGTGGCGCAGGTATTGCAGAAAATCTTCAACGAGAGTTTGCATCACGCAATTGAGATTCCACCCAACCCAGTTCGACCACCGACTATTTCTTAACGGAATTTTCGCTAGCCGCTTTGCCCGCCGCCATGTGCCGGTGGACAAAGCAATAATAAAGTCCGCCCAACACCAGCATCGCACCCGCGAGCCACAAAGTGACGTGCTTATATTTCAGCTCCATCAAATCTTTGTCCTCGCCCATCTTCACGCCCAGCCAGCACAGCACGCCGCACCAGATGGCCGAACCAAGCAAGGTGTAGAGCGAAAAAATCCAGTAATTCATCCGCACGATGCCCGCCGGAATGCCGATGAGATGACGCACGACCGGCAGCAAGCGCGAAATGAAAATGCCCATCGCGCCGTAATGCGCGGACCAGCGTTCCGCGCCCGCCACTTTTTCGGCGGAGATAAAAAAGTATTTGCCAAAGTGCAGCACCAGCGGACGCCCCGCCAGCCGCGACGCCCAATACATCACCGTCGCGCCGAGCCACGAACCGATGGTTCCCGCCAGCACGATTCCCCACAGGCTCAAACCAATTTTTCCCGTGTGCGCCCAATGCGCCGCCGGCGGAATGACGATTTCGCTCGGCAGCGGAAAGATGGAACTTTCCACCGCCATCATGAGTGCTATGGCGGGATAACTACCGGTTTGCAGCGCGTTGGAATACCAGTCGTTCAGGTGCTGGAAGATTTGATGCATGATATGTGGTTATAGCGGAAAATGAAAATGGAGCAAGCGGCAATCGGCAATCGGCGCGCCTCACGCCGGTAAGAAGAAATTCCGCTGCTTCGCGCTGATGGGCATTTCGAGTTTTTCCATCACCTTCAAAAAATCTTCCCACACTTTGCGCTTCTCGCTCAACGACTGATTGCGCAACAGATACGCCGGATGATACGTTGGCATCAGCGGAATGCCGCGATACTCCTGCCAATTGCCGCGCAGCTTCGTGATGCCGAGCGTCTTGCCGAGCAGCCCGTCCACCGCCGTCGCACCGAGCGCCACAATGGCCTTGGGCTTGATCAAATCAATCTGCTCCTGCAAATACGGAATGCACGTCGCGCGCTCCTCCGGCGTGGGCGGACGGTTGCCCGCACTTTGGCCGGGCGTGTCGGGGCGACATTTCAAAATGTTCGCGATGTAAACGTCACCGCGCGAAAGGCCGGTGGCCAAAAGAATTTTCGTGAGCAACTGTCCTGCCCGACCGATGAACGGTTCGCCCATTTCATCTTCATCCGCGCCCGGCGCTTCGCCAACGAACATCAATTGCGCGTCAATGTTGCCCACGCCAAACACCACCGTCGTGCGCGATGACGCGAGGTGCGGACATTTCACGCACGCCAGCGCGCGGTCGCGCAACGCGGTGAACGCAGCGGCTTTTGCTGGCGACGAACTGATGATTTCGATTTTGAGATTAGGAATAGTTGCTGTGGCGGGAGCGACCGGCACGGGGGTGGCAGATTTTTTAGGGGGCATGGAAATGGTTGGTTCAGTTTTAGACGGCGGAATCGCAGAAATTTTTTCATTCGGAATTCGCAATTCGGAATTCGGAATTCTCCCTGCCGGCAGCGCCAGCGCGCGCAACGTTTCCGGCGCGATGGCGACATGACGCACGCCGCGCGATTTCAGACCTTCGAGGTGCTGAATCGTCGCGTCGAGCAGTTGGTGATAGCCGTCGGACATAGCGACATCGTAGCGGCAACCGCCCGCGCTCGCCAACTCAAACCGAGTCGTGCTACGCTGCTCCCGATGGAATTGCGTGAATTTGCCGAACAGGTTTTGTTCGCCACGTCGCTCGAAGAAAAACTTCGCGCGCCGGGCGTCATTACCGACGAACAGCCCGGATTCGCACTCAACACGCCTACCGCACCGGGTCGTCCGGAGAATCTGATTTTCAAACCGCACGGCACCGGCGACAAAAGCGAATTCCCCGGCCTGCATCTGTTGGAACAAGACCGCGAACGCGGCAAGCTGCTCCATTTTTTCGGCAACCACGAACTGCTCGCCACGGAACTCATGGCGCTCGTGCTATTGAAATTTCCCGATGCGCCCGCCGCTTTCCGCCAAGGCGTTTTGCGCACGCTCCGGGACGAGCAGGAACACACGCGGCTCTACATGGAACGTATGAAAAGTTGCGGCGTCGCGCTCGGCGATTTTCCCGTCAGCGGTTACTTCTGGCGCTGCGTTTCGACGATGGAACATCCGATTGATTACGTCGCCGGCCTCTGCCTCACGTTCGAGCAAGCCAACCTCGACTTCGCCGGCCACTTCGCCAAAAGCTTCGGTGCGGTCGGTGACACAGACACGGCGAAGCTGCTCGAAAAGATTTATCGCGACGAAATCGGCCATGTTGCCTACGGCTTGAAATGGTTTCGCCGCTGGAAAAATCCGGGCGAAAACGACTGGGACGCCTTCTGCCGCGTGTTAAAGTTTCCACTCTCACCACAGCGTGCCAAAGGATTTTTGCTCAATGTCGCCGGCCGCAAAGCTGCCGGGTTGGACGAGGATTTTATCGCGCAGCTCAACGTCTATTCCCAATCCAAAGGCCGCACGCCAAGCTTATTTGTCTTCAATCCGTTTGCCGAAGGCCACCTCGCCGAAGGAAAGACTTTTAATCCCACGAAGCATCAGGCGCAGCTCGCGCGCGACTTGGAAAACCTACCGCAATTTCTCTGCCGGCAGGACGACATCGTTTTAGTCCGGCAAAAACCCTCCGTGGAATTTTTGAGCGGTATCAAGCAGGCTGGCTTTGCGCTGCCAGAATTTTCTGCGCGCGATGACGTGCGCAGCCTGCAAGCGCGCAAGCTCGGCAGCCTGCGCCCGTGGGCGTGGGGGCCGGACAGCTTTGAGTTGCTCAAACCAATTTTTCCCATTGTCACCGGCGAACATCGTGCAGACGAAATGCGGTTCAATGAAAAAATTGCCAGGCTTTATTCCAAGGCTTGGAGCGCGGATTTCTTGCGGAAAATCATCTCGTCAAAATCGCCGCCACAAATTTGGCAATGCCCTGAAAATGAAATCGGCGTAGCGGTGAACTCCACGAATGAAGCACTCGCAACCATCGCTAAAATCCGCGCACGCGGCCATCATAAAATTGTCGTGAAAGCAGCCTTCGGCGTCGCTGGCAGCAACGCGCTGCGATTGTTCGAGCCAGAAATTCTGCCAACTCAGATACGCTGGCTGGAAAACGCGTTCGCCCACCGACGCGAACTTGTTGTTGAACCATGGCTGGAACGCGCACTGGATTTTTCGGTGCAACTCGAAATGACGGCTCACGGTTTGAAGCTGTGCGGCTTCACTGGTTTGCTTGCCGATGCGCGTGGACAATTCGTCGCTAACTTCGCCGAGTCGCATCATCACAAGCGGATTCCGAATAAAATCATTTCTCTGTTTACCGAGCCGAAGAACATCTCAAACGAATTGCTAGAATTTTACGGCGAAGTTTTCGCGCAGCTCGAAGTGGAATTGCGCCGCTCTGATTTCAGCGGACCGATCGGCATTGACGCCTTTGTTTACAGGGCGGTGGACGGCGCGATGCGATTGAAGCCGATTGTGGAGATTAATCCCCGCTATACGATGGGACGCGTCCTGGTGGAACTGATGCGCCAGACTTGCCAGAATTGTTCCGGCGCGTTCCGGCTGGTGAACGCAGCGCAGTTGCGCGCCGAATGCCATGCTGATTTTCGCGCTTACGCACAAATGCTGGCAAAAAATTTTCCACTCCAACTCGAGGGCGAACCGCTGCCACACATCCGCTCCGGCGCGCTGTGCCTAAATGATCCGACCACGGCTCAGGTCTGTCTGGCGGTGTTCCAGGTCGGTCGAACGGCAGCAGAAATTGGCGCGTAAAAACTACTTTGCTGCGACGGGGAGAATTTTAATGTTGCGGAAGGAGACACTGCCGTGATCGCCTTGGAGCGCGATGAAACCGGCGTCGAACTTGGCGAAGAAGGGCATCTTGCCGAATTTACTTTTCGCCACGCGCGCGTTGAAATCGTCGCTGCCGAGCACATACTCGAAATATTTCACGCCGTTGATTTCGTGTTCGCATTTTTCGCGCGTGACGAGCAGCCGAACATGATTCCACTCGCCAGCGGGTTTGGTGGCATCAAGAATTTTGCCAGTCGTGGTATCCACCGGCGGTTGATAGAGCGCATACAGCCAGCCACAGCGATGCGCATCGACGGCTTTGGCGTTGTCTTCCAGTTGAAATTCCGGGCCGGTTGCCCACGCCGCTTTGCCCGCCTCGGTGACGTGAAACATAATGCCGCTATTGCCACCCTCGGAGATCTTGTAGTCCAGTTGCAACTCAAACCATTGAAATTGATTGGAGGTGACGAGGTCGCCGGCATTGTGCGGATCGGCGCAAACAAGCGTGCCGTCCTGAATCTGCCAACCGGGGCGCACGCCAGCGGTTTTGAAATTATGCCAGCCGTCTAGGGAGCGGCCATCAAAGAGCAACTGCCAGCCAGCAGTTTTTTCGGTGGCGGTAAGAGTGTTGGTGGGCAGTGCTTCCGCCGCCAATAAATTGAGCGAGCCGAAGGCCAAGAGTGCTGATAAAGCGAAAATAAATTTCATGCGGAAGTGTTACAGCGGAAATTCCCGGTTTTCTTCCGGCATCACAACTTCACGGCGGACACCCTCGCTTGTCACTGGTTGGGAAACTACCGGATTGCCGGCAGATTTCTCCATCACCGGCGAAGGACTTGTTTTCTCCTCGGCAAATTGCGGTTCTGGCGAGGGCTTTTCCGGTTCGGAAATTATTTTCACCTCGGCGGTGGGGGATTCGATTTCCACCACTTTCGCTTCGGACAGTGCCGTGCGTCGGGGCATACGATTGGCGAGGGCGAGCAAGGAAATGGTCGACGCAGCTTCGCGTTCGGCTTTTTCGATGCGGGTGAATTCGCCGTAAATTTCGGAGAGCGCGGCTTCTTCGCGCAGCGGCAGTTCCTGGCCAACGCCGGTGCGCAGGGCGAGCAGAATGTCGTAGGCGGTGATGTTTTCGAGCGGGCGGGCGGGCACGAAGGCGGTCTCGGCACCGGCGACTTCAGTGACGAGTTGCGTGTGCGCAAGCGTGCGCAAAACAGATTGCGTGAGGCGGCTGGGAATGCCGAGTTCGGTCGAGAGTTGTAAAACCGTCGCGGGGCGCAAACCGTTTTGGAACCGCTGGCCGAGGCTGGTCATCACACGCAACGCGACGAATTCGCGGCCGCGTTGGTTGACGTTGTCAGCCAACCGGTCTTGTAGATACGCGGCGCGATTTTGATAGGCGTAGGAGACTTGAACGCCGAACAGCAGGATTACCCAAGAAAAATAAATGCCCGCCATAAACACTGGCAGCAGGTAAAGGCTGCCGTAAATGGTGCTGTTGGTGAAGACGCGGGAGACAAACAGGTAGCCGAAAACATTGTTCAAATGCCAGAGCGTGCCGGCCACCGCACCGCCGACGAAGGCAGCAGAAAATTTCACCTTCGTGTTCGGCAACAGTTGATAGACGAACGCAAAGGCCAGCCACAACACCAGCAGCGGCAATAGTTGAAAAATAATTTTTCCGATCACCGGCGTGGACGTGATGAAGTCTTTGACCAGCTGGAACTGGGAACCGCCCGCCAATCCAAGCGCGGTGATCAGCAGCAGCGGTCCGAGCATAATGGCCGTGGAGTAGAGCTGGATTTGCGTGAGCCAATTGCGGCCGCGCGTGACCCCCCAGATGTCATTAAATGTCTCCTCAATGCGACCGAGCAAAGAAATGGCGACAAAAACCAGCAGCACCACACCGGTCGCCCCAAGCGCTCCGCTCTGGGTTTTTTGGACAAACACCCAGATTTGACGAGCCATTTCTTTTTGCGCACTAACCGGAACGATGATGCCGTTGGCGGAGCTGGCGGCAACGAGGTTGGTTGAAAGACTGTTGGTATCGGGGTTTTCCACGACCGCTGCCAAGTTGGTGGTGACAATGGTGACAGCATGATTGTCGGACGCGGCAACATTCGTGCCGATGGTCGCGGGTGGAATGAGCGCGCTGGTTAGTTTCTCAATAGCGTGCTGGAACTGGGCTTCGCCTTGGGTTTTGAGCAAACTGCTGGTCACACTCAACGCGACGACCAGCAATGGAATGAGCGCGATGAGCGTGGAGTAAGACAACGCCGAAGCGCGCACGAGGCAACGGTGGCGGATGAATTGCCGGATGACGAGCACCCAGAAATGCACGAAGCGTTCGAGGCGGCCTTCGAGTATAAAAATTTCATCCTCGGCATCGGCGGCGGCACCGGAAAGAATTTTAATCAGGCGGGAAAACCGTTTGCTGGCCATGTTGCGGACACGCTAACAAAGCGCGCCGCCAAGTCAACTCGCCTTGCTCGCTGTTTCACGAATGACCACCGTAGAAAAAGAATGGTGCGCATAGCAGGACTTGAACCTGCACACCTTTCGGCACTACCACCTCAAAGTAGCGTGTCTGCCAATTCCACCATATGCGCAACCGGGCTGAAAAATTTGCCTGATGGTGGGGCAGAAGCAAGTTTTTTCACCGCCCCATCAGCCAGTTCCAGCCCCGCCACTGATTGGGCTGGGTGGAGTTGAAGCTTTGGCCGTGCGGCTTGTCCAAGGCAATTTGCAGCAGGAAGGTAATACTATTGGCGCCGCGTTCACCGTTGCGGATGGCATTAAAACCGTAGCCATAGCTGGCGATAAAACGAAATTTATCCGATGGTGCCCGATACAAAATCCCACCGCCCACGCCGCTGACGGAACTGCCGGGCTGGCTCGTTCCGGGCAGATAATCAATCACGGCAGTGGCGGCGTTGAAATTCAAATTCCACCGCTGACTGGGTGCGATGGGCAGCAGATAGCTGGCGTTTAACAACACAAATTGTCGGGCGCTGAACTCCTGATAAAAATAGCCAGGCAGCGTCAACGGGTATTCGGCGATGAGGGGCAAAAATCCACCCAGCCGGTAGGCGCTTAGGCGGTCGGCATCCACGCTGGTGCCACCAACCAGGCGCGCCGAAAAATTTTGTTTACTCTCCGGCAGGGTGTAAGACAAGGCTGCCGCGCTCCAGAATTGGTGTGAGGACGATTCGATTTCGCGGTCATGATTGAAGCCGTAATGACCTGGATTGGAGCGGAACAAACCTTCATACCAAAGCGAGACTTCCATCGCCAAATCGGGAAACAAGGTTGGTTCAATGCCACCCCAGCGCAAGCCAGTGCGCACGCTGAATGCCGTGTCATTGTCGGGCACCTGAAAATTGCCAGCGGTGGTGTCGTTGCGGTCATAGGTGGAATAATGCGCCGTCCCGCGCAAAACATAATTCAACGGAATCTGGTCAGCAGGATTGAACCGGTGATAAACGCTGGCGGAAAGTTCGCCGCCGTTGCCATTGAACGACTGGGCTTTTATGAATTTACCAGCGTCCACCTCGCTGTAACCGTCCGCAAAGCCGCCACCCGCCGCGCCGATGGCGAAATCCGTGTTCGGTCCGAGCGCGTGATTGAAACCCAGTTCGGTGTCGAGATAAACCGGCGCAAGCGCCAGGCGGAACGTCTGGTTCGTCCGCAGAAATTCGGGGTCGTTGTGATAATAAAATGCGTAAGCGCCGAGTGGCGACTGGCCTTCGAGCGGCTGGTCGTAGCCGAATTGGATAAGGTCGCGCTTGACCGGGTCGATCTGCGCCAAGGCGGTGAGCGGGAGCAAGAGCGCCAGCCAGCACCAACCATTTCCGATTCGCCGCATGACCGATTTGATAAAGCAATCGCCCCGCAGCAGCAAGCGTGTTTGCGCCATACTTTCTGGACACGCGGAAAAAATTCCGGCTTACTATCGCGAATTTAATTTCGCCCGATGTCATCACTCAACGCTGAAAAACTCGCTCGCGCCAAGTCGCTCGGATTTTCCGACCGGCAAATCGCCCATCTCACCGGCACGACCGAAGACGCCATCCGCGCCGAGCGCAAACGCATCGGCCTCGTGCCGAGCTACCGCCTCGTGGACACCTGCGCCGCCGAGTTCGAGGCTTACACACCGTATTATTATTCCACCTACGACCGCGGCGACGATGAGGTGAAAGGCAACACGGCGAAGAAGGTGATGATTCTTGGTGGCGGGCCGAACCGCATCGGGCAGGGCATTGAGTTTGATTACTGCTGCGTCCACGCGGCGTTCGCTCTGAAGGAAGACGGATTTGAAACCATCATGGTGAATTCAAATCCCGAAACGGTTTCGACGGATTACGACACGAGCGACAAATTATTTTTCGAGCCGCTCACGCTCGAAGACGTGCTGCATATTTACGAGCGGGAAAAATGCTGGGGCGCGATTGCCCAATTCGGCGGGCAGACGCCTCTGAACTTGGCGCTGGGTTTGCAGAAGAACGGCGTGAACATCATCGGCACTTCACCGCAGAGCATTGAGATTGCCGAGGACCGCAAGCTGTTCGCGGCGATGTTGAACAAGCTCAACATCCCGCAGCCGCCCAACGGCCTCGCGACGAATGGCGAAGAAGCCCTCGTTATTGCCAAGCGCTTGACCTACCCCGTGCTCGTCCGGCCGTCGTTCGTGCTCGGTGGCCGCGCGATGCAGATTGTTTACAGCGACGCCGAACTGTCGCACTACATGAAGTTCGCCGTCGAAGTTTCGTCCGATCGCCCGGTGCTCGTTGATAAATTTCTTGAAGACGCGACCGAAGTGGATGTGGATTGCATCGCGGACGTCGGTTTGCCGAACGGGGGCACGATCGTCATCGGCGGAATGCTTGAGCACATCGAGTTCGCCGGCGTGCATTCCGGCGACGCCGCGATGGTGTTGCCGCCGCACACGCTTTCGCAAAAAGTCATCGGCATCATTCGCGATTACACGCATGCGATGGCGCGCGAACTGAAAGTTGTCGGCCTGATGAATGTGCAATACGCCGTCAAGGGCGACATCGTTTACGTGCTCGAAGTGAATCCCCGCGCCTCGCGCACGGTGCCATTCACGAGCAAAGCCATCGGCAAACCGCTCGCGAAAATCGCGGCGCGTGTGATGGCGGGCAAGACGTTGAAGGAATTAAATTTCACCGAAGAAATTTGGACGAAGTATTGGGCGGTGAAGGAATCCGTTTTCCCGTTCAACAAATTCGTGGGCCAGGACATTTTGCTTTCGCCGGAAATGCGTTCCACTGGCGAAGTCATGGGCCTCGATGCCGACCTCGGCGTGGCCTACGCGAAATCACAGATGGCCGCGAATTCGCCATTGCCGCTGGCCGGCAAGGTTTTCATCAGCGTCAGCGACATGCACAAGCCCCACGTGGCCGAAGTTGCCAAATCGTTTGCCGACCTAGGTTTCGAGCTCGTCGCCACCAGCGGCACAGCGACGGTTTTGGAAAAAGCCGGATTGAAAGTGGAGCGCGTTTTGAAATTACAGGAAGGCCGCCCGAACGTCGTGGACTTGCTGAAAAACAAACAGCTGCAACTCGTCATCAACACCCCTGCCGGCCAAAGCCCGCGCGAAGACGAAGTGAAAATCCGCACCACCGCCGTCTATACCGGCACGCCGATCATGACGACGTTGAGCGGTGCCAAAGCCGCCGCGCTCGGCATCGCCGCGCT
>JBAXIY010000081.1:0-12165 GCA_037138135.1 Verrucomicrobiia bacterium | reverse complement strand
TTTCGTTGACGCTCATGTTCAACAATTTCTTGAGCTTGGACTTCTCGTCGTCCTGTTTGTCGGCCGCTTCTTCAAATTCAACCGCGTTCTTGTCGTAACCGACGAACACGTCGAGGTGATGCGCGAGAATCGCGGACGCCTGGGTCAACGCGTCATCGGGCGTGATGCGGCCGTCGGTCCAGATTTCGAGAACCAGACGGTCGTAATCGGTGCGGTTGCCGACGCGCGCGGCTTCGACAGCGTAACGCACCCGGGTCACCGGCGAGAAAATGGAGTCAATCGCCACAATGCCAATCGCTTGGCCGGGCTTTTTGTTTTCATCGCTCGGGCAGAAACCACGGCCAACTTTGACCGTCAGTTCCATCTCAAATTTTTTCTTCTTGTCCAGCGTGCAGATGTGCGCCGTGGGATTCACGAGCTCAATATTCTGATTGGTCTGGATGTCGGCAGCGGTCACCGCACCGTCTTTGTTGACGGAAAGCAACAACACCTGCTCGTCGCGGGTGTGGGCTTTGAATTTGACTTTCTTCAAATTCAAAACGATGTCGGTCACGTCTTCGGCAACGCCTTCAATCGTGGCAAATTCATGCTGCGCGCCGTCCACCTTCACGGAGGTAATGGCTGCGCCTTCGAGCGATGAGAGCAACACGCGGCGAAGCGAGTTACCGATGGTGTGGCCGTAACCGGTTTCAAACGGGTCAGCGACAAACTTGGCGTAGGTTTCGGTGGCAGAGGCTTCATCCTTCTGCAACCGCTTGGGCATTTCGAAACGTCCTAAACGAACTGGCATGGTATCCTTTCGACAATTTTAATCTGGCGAGTCCGGCTAAATTTATTCCCAGCCGAAATCGCCCGTGTAATTGTCTTTTTGTTTACTGGTTAGCGGGAATAAAATTCGACGACAGCCTGTTCGTTGGCAATCGGTTGGATTTCGTCGCGGGTCGGGATGCGCATGACTGTGCCCTTGAACGCTTCTTTGTCCAAAGACAACCAATCCGGCACCGCTCGGCTCGCGGAAACTTCCAAATTCTTCGTCGCCAACTGGCGCGACACGTTGTGATTCTTGACCGTGATCACATCGTTCACCTTGAGGGCGAAGGACGCGATGGCAGCCTTGCGACCATTGACCTGAACGTGGCCGTGATTGACCAACTGGCGCGCGGCGGCGCGGGTGTTGCCGAAACCAAGGTGGAAAACGACGTTGTCCAAGCGGGTTTCGAGAATCTGCAACATCGTTTCGCCCGTAACACCACGGCGATTCTTCGCCTTTTCATAGACGCCACGAAATTGCTTTTCCATCAGCCCGTAGTAATAACGGAGCTTTTGCTTCTCATTGAGACCTTCACCGTATTCGGTGGTCTTGCGGCGCGACTTCGGGCCGTGGACGCCCGGACCGTAGTTGCGGCGTTCAAGATATTTCGTCGGGCCGAAAATCGGAATACCGAAACGGCGGCTGATGCGGACGCGGGGACCTGTATAACGAGCCATAAAAATTTATTGTTAGCGATTTGCGATTGAAAAATTACACGCGGCGTTTCTTGCGCGGGCGGCAACCGTTGTGCGGAACGGGCGTCACGTCTTTAATCGTGGAAATTTCCAAGCCGATGGCTTGCAACGCGCGAATCGCGGATTCGCGACCGGATCCAGGACCCTTGACGCGAATTTCAACTTCCTTCATACCGTGCGCCATAGCTTGGCGAGCGGCGTCCTGCGCGACCATCTGCGCGGCGTAGGCCGAGCTTTTGCGCGAACCCTTGAAACCCACGCGACCGGCAGCGGACCAACCGATGAGGTTCCCCTGCATGTCGGTGATTGTGACTTGGGTGTTGTTGAACGTAGCGAGAATGTTCGCAATGCCCGTGGAGATGTTCTTCGCGTGCTTGGCCTTGACGACCTTCTTCGCGTTCGGATCTTCACCGAGCAAATCGGCGGCGGTCGGCACGGCAATCGCGACCGGTTCAGCGGGCGCAACTGCAACTTCGGCGGCGGGCGCAGCTTTTTTCTTGGCCGGCTTCGCTTCCGGCGCGGTGGCGTCGGCAGCGGCAACAGGCTTCACTTCTTTTTCCTTCTTCGGCGCGGCTGGTTTTTTCTTTTCTTCGGACATATCGAAATTTAGTTATTAGTGGATACCAGCTTTGGCACTCGGATTACGTTGCACACCAACCGTCTTGCGCGGACCTTTGCGCGTGCGGGCGTTGGTCTGCGTGCGCTGGCCGCGGACGGGCAGGCTGCGCATGTGGCGGATGCCACGGTAGCACTTGATGCCCTGCAGACGCTTGAGGTTCATGCCAAGTTCGCGGCGCAAATCGCCTTCGATGACATATTTGCCCTCTTGAATCGCGTGGACGATTTGTGAGAGCTGAGCCTCGGTCAAATCTTTCGCGCGGATGGACGGGTCAATGTTGGCGCGTTCGAGAACCGCCTTCGCGTTGACCGGGCCAATGCCGTAAATGTAGCGGAGCGCGATATCAATGCGCTTGCCCGGCGGAATTTCTACACCAATGATGCGTGCCATAAATTTTTAATTAACCTTGACGTTGCTTGTGGCGTTTGTTCGTGCAGATGACGCGGATCACGCCGCGACGCTTCACGATTTTGCAGTGCTCACACAATTTTTTAACTGACGCTCTGACTTTCATGCTTAAATTATTTTTGTTTCAACCATTATCTGCCCCACGCTCAAGTCGTAAGGCGTCAATTTCAACTTCACTTCATCGCCGGCCTTCAAACCGGCAAAAATCTTTTCATCGCGCCGACTCACAAACGCCGTCAGACGATGACCGTTTTTCAGTTCCGCGCAAAACGTGCCGTTAGGCAGCGCTTCAATCACGCGGGCTTCAACTCGGAAGGCATCTTCGCCCATGTCAAAATCTCCGGCTCACCGTCCGAAACCAAAACGGTATGCTCAAAATGGGCAGATAGTGAACCATCTTGCGTCACTACTGTCCAGCCGTCTTTCAGTATTTTTACGTCGGGACGGCCAATATTTACCATCGGCTCGATCGCGATCGTCATACCCGGCTTCAACTTCGGCGAGGACTTTTTGCCCTCGTCAAAATTCGGCACCTGCGGCTCTTCGTGCATCGAACGCCCGACCCCGTGGCCGACAAATTCACGCACGACACTAAATCCGTTTGACTCGACATACCGCTGAACCGCCAGTGAAATGTCCAGCACGCGATTACCGGGTCGCGCTTGCGCGATGCCCAAGTAAAGCGACTGCTCCGTCACGTCCAGCAACCGTTGCGCCGCGACGCCGCATCCGCCCACCGCTACCGTCCTAGCCGTGTCACCAATAAAACCTTTGTGAACCACGCCGACATCCACACTGACGATGTCGCCAAATTTTAATTCGCGTTCAGTCGCGATACCGTGGACTACTTCATCATTCACCGACAGACACGTGTGGCACGGAAATTTCCGATACCCGAGAAACGCGCTCTTGCCGTCGTAACTCTTGATCCGCTCGGCCGCAAAATTATCAATCTGCCGTGTCGTGACGCCCGGCTTGATAAACGCCGCAATCTCGTCCAAAACTTTTCCAGCCACCCAACCTGCCGGACGCATCAATTTCAAATCGTCCGCTGACTTGAGCTTTATTCCAGCCACAAAATTTAGAACCGTCCACGAATCTTACCTTTTTTCAGGAAGCCGTCATAGTGGCGCATCATCAAATGCGATTCCACTTGCCGCATCGTGTCCAGCAAAACACCGACGGAAATCAAAATACTCGTGCCGCCGAAAAATTGCGCCACGTCCGGAGGAATCGCCAGCTTACGACCAAGAATAATTGGAATGGTTGCAATGACCGTCAGGAAAATTGCGCCCGCCAGCGTGATGCGACTCATAGCGTGATGGAGATAATCGCTCGTGCCCTGCCCTGGACGCACACCGGGAATGTAACCGCCATTTTTCTTTAGGTCGTCAGCAATCTGAATTTCATTGAACTGCGTCGCTACCCAGAAATACGAGAAGAACAAAATCATTGCCGAGTAAGTCGCCATGTAAAGCCATGAGCCATAGTTGAGTGTCTGTGCCAAGCCACGGAAAAAGTCCTGCAACGCCGGCACTTTAGTAAAAGCATTAGCCAACCAGCTACAGACCGGCTGCGGAAACATCAGGATAGACTGCGCGAAAATAATCGGCATGACGCCCGCATAGTTCACACGCAACGGCATGAATGAGGTTCCGCCCGCATACATTTTGCGACCGACAGCGCGCTGTGCGTATTGCACCGGAATTTTCCGCTGCGCTTGAGTGATGGCAATGACGCCGCCGACCACCAACACCAGCAAACCGAGCAACAGCAAGCCAGTCCCCATAAAATGATAATTGGATTCCACGCCGCCAGCGGGATGGAACATATCAATCAACGCCCGCACTGCGCGCGGCAACCGCGCCAAGATTCCAATGGTGATGATTAATGAAACGCCGTTACCAATACCGCGTTCGGTGATTTGTTCACCGAGCCACATTAACAGCATCGTGCCCGCCGTCATGACCGTCACCGCAACGAAATAATAGGCCAAATGATTGTCAATCAATACCAATTGACCGATACCTGGAAACTGCGCTTCGGGATGCAGCCAGCTACTAGCAAAATAAATTCCCTGGCCGATACACAATAACACCGTGAGGTAGCGACCGTATTTGATAATCTGGGTGCGACCGCCCTCTTCACGCGCCAGCTTGCTCAAACGCGGCACAACTGCCGTAAGCAATTGGATGATAATCGTCGCACTGATGTAGGGCATGATGCCCAACGAACCAACGGCACAATGCTCAAAAGCGCCGCCAGCGAAGGTGTTATACATCCCTAACAGCCCGCCGTCGCCACCCTTAGTCGCAAAGAAATGTGACAGCGCGTCACCGTTCAGACCGGGGATGCGGATGACCGCGAGCACACGACACACCGCCAAAATTCCCAGCGTAAACCAGATTCGAGAATACAATTCCGGAATCTTGAAACAATTGGCAAGCGTGCTGGCAATAGAGCGGAACATTCTTCAGCTCGATTATTTCTTGGCCGGAGCCGAAGATTTTTTGGCGATGAGTTCAACCGAGCCGCCCTTGGCTTCGATCTTCGCTTTCGCCGAGGCGCTGATGGCAGTCACGACCACGACCAATTTCTTGGTCAAATCGCCGGTGCCGAGAATTTTAATGCCGAGCTTCGGGCCGTTGGCCAAACCAACAGAACGCAAGGCCGTTTCGTCAACTCGCGCGCCGTCTTCAAACTGGTTCAAGTCGCCAACATTGACTGGGCTGTAAGCCGTTGTGAAACGGGCGTTGTTGAAACCACGCTTGGGAATGCGGCGAATGAGCGGCATTTGGCCGCCTTCGAAACCAATGCGGATGGAGCTGCCGGAACGCGCGGTCTGGCCTTTGCCACCGCGACCGGCTGTTTTACCACGGCCGCTGGATTCGCCTTGACCAAGTCGTTTGGTGCGGTGCTTTGCGCCGGGACGGGGTTTGAGATTGTGCAGTCGCATAAAAATTATTATCAGGCCGCAATGGCTTCTGGCGCTTTCGGAGTTGCCACCTTCTTGATTTCCAAACCGCGGCTTTGATAAATCTGCTCGCGGGTGCGGAGGCTCAAAAGTCCGTTCAAGGTCGCCTTCACGACATTCGCGGCATTTTTCGAACCGAGTGATTTCGTCAAAATATCCTTGATGCCGACGGATTCCAAAACGGACCGAACGATTTTGCCGGCGATAATTCCAGTTCCCGGCGAGGCGGGACGGAGCAAAACCTTTGCACCGCCGTAGCAGGAATAAACTTCATGGGGAATCGTCACATCTTTCAATGAAACCGACAGCATCTTATTACGAGCGAGTTCACCGCCGCGTTTGATCGCATCAGCCACTTCCGTCGCCTTGCCGAGCGCAATGCCGACTTTTCCCTTTTTGTCGCCGACGACGACGAGCGCGCTAAATTTAAAGCGGCGCCCGCCTTTGACGACTTTGGAGGAGCGGTTGATGAAAACCACTTTCTCGACGATTTCATCGCCGCCCTTACCAAAAGCGTTTTCGCCGACATCGGGACGACGGCCACGGCCACCGCCACGTCCGCCCTGACCACCACGTCCACCGCCAAAGCCACCGCGTCCACCGCGGGATTCAGTTGGTTTCGTCGCTTCGGGAGCGGCAGGAGCTACTGGAATGTTTTCGTTTTCAGCCACAATAAATTCTCCGGTTCAGGTTAAAATTTCAATCCAGCTTCGCGCGCGGCATCAGCCAGCGCCTTGATTTTGCCGTGATAGCGCGTGCCACCACGATCAAACACCACCGCCGAGACACCCTTGGCAATCGCCGCTTTCGCCGCAATGGCGCCGACTTTCTTGGCACCTTCCAAGTTGGCAGACAGAGTCTTCGCCTCGCCTTTGCTCACGGTCGATGTCGCGGCAATCGTCTTGCCAGCAACGTCGTCAATGAACTGAACGTGGATATTTTCGTTCGTGAAGCGGACGCTCATGCGCGGACGTTCCGACGTGCCGCTAACCACTTTGCGAATGCGCCAGTGGCGCAACTGCTTCAACTTTAATTTTTTTTCGGTTCTCATCTCAGTGGGTTCACGGTCTTGGCCGTGAACTAAAATTGTTATTGGACCGTCTTGCCTTCCTTACGCACGACGTGTTCGCCAGCGTAACGGACACCCTTACCTTTATAAGGTTCCGGCGGGTAGTAAGCGCGGATTTCGGAAGCGACCTTGCCGACAACCATCTTATCCGGTCCTTCAATCGTGATTTTCGTATTTTCTTCGACGGTGACTTTGATCTGTTCCGGAATGTCGTAATTGATCGGATGCGAGTAGCCGAGCGAAAGGTTCACCACCTTCCCCGTGACGGCGGCTTTGAAACCGACGCCTTGGATTTCCAGCTTCTTGACGAAACCTTCGGAAACGCCCTTGACCATGTTGTTGACGAGCGCGCGGCTCAAGCCATGCAACGCCTTGTCCGCAGCGGCTTCGCCAGCGCGGTTGACGACGATTTTGTCGCCTTCAACTTTGAGGCTGGTGCGCGCCGGGAGTTCCCACGCGAGCTTGCCCTTCGGTCCTTCGACAGAAACTTTTTGCCCCTTCACATCCACCTTGACCTTGGCGGGAATGGCAATCGGCTGTTTTCCAATACGAGACATAAAATTATTACCAGATGTAGGCGAGCAGTTCGCCGCCGAGGTTTTTCTTACGCGCCTGCTGGTCGGTCAAAAGACCTTCCGAGGTTGAAACAATTGCGATACCGAGTCCGCCGCGGACGCGGGGAATTTCCGTCGCGCCGACATAACGGCGCAAACCAGGTTTGCTAACGCGCTTGAGACCTTCAATGACGCTCTTCTTGCCGTTAAATTTCAAACCAATCGTGATGGTCTTCTTGACATCGCCTTCGACGGAGACCTCAGCCACATAACCCTGCTGTTTCAAAACTTTCGCCACGCTTTCCTTGATGCGGGAATGCGGGAGTTTCACCACGGGCAATTGCGCCGCACCCGCATTGCGGATGCGCGTCAACATATCAGAAATCGGATCGCTCATTTTATTTTTTAACTTTCGTCCTGCGTTTCGGCGCCTGCGTTATTGCGGAACCGACAGCCAGCACGAACAAATTTTTACCAGCTTGCCTTTGTCACTCCGGGAATCAAACCATTCAACGCCGCTTCGCGGAACGTCAAACGGGACACCCCGAACTTGCGCCAATAACCACGGCGGCGACCGCTGAACGCACAGCGGTTCACGACGCGCGTCGGGCTGGCGTCACGCGGCAACTGCGCCAGACCGGCGTAGTCGCGTTTCGCCTTCAATTCAGCGCGGATTGCGGCGTATTTTTTCACCGTTTCCTGCTTGCGCTTATTGCGCTCCAACCATGCTTTTTTGGCCATAACTAAAATTTATTTTTCTGCAAACGGGAAACCCATCAACTTCAACAAGTCGAGAGCCAGTTCATTTTTGCCGGCGGTGGTCACAATCGTGATATCCATGCCCTGCTGGCGTTTAATTTTTTCCAATTCGATTTCCGGAAAAATGGTCTGATCCGGCACGCCAAACGTGTAGTTACCACGACCATCAAACTTGCGCGGCGACAAACCACGGAAGTCACGGATGCGAGGCAAAGCGGTGGCGACCAAGCGGTCAAAAAATTCAAACATCGTGTCGCCACGCAGCGTGACGCGGCAGCCGATGGCTTGATTTTTACGCAATTTGAAATTCGCCACGTCTTTTTTGGAGCGGCTGATGACGGGCTTGCGGCCGGTCAACTGCGTCAAATCTTTCGCGGCATCTTCCATCGCACCTTTTTCGAGCGAGGCGTTGATGCCCATGTTCACGACGATTTTAACGAACTTCGGAATCTGGTGAACGTTCGCAAAGTTGTGCTTCGCCTTGAGGGCCGGCACCACTTCGTCGGTATATTTTTTGTAAAGTCTTGCTTTCATTTTTTAACTCACGGATTTGGCCGTGAAAATTATTTACGCGGTTGCCGCCTCCGCTTTTTTCACATTCGAGATGTGAATCGAACCTTCGCGGTCAAGAATCGCGCCGTTCGGATTCTGCTGGCTCTTTTTGACGTGCTTCTTAATCATCTGCAAGCCTTCGACAACGACGCGCTGCTTTTCAGTCAGCACGGCAATAATCTTGCCGCTCTTGCCTTTTTCTTTGCCAGAGATGACGGTGACTTGATCACCTTTTTTAACGTGAAATTTTGACATAACCTTCAAATGACTTCCGGCGCGAGTGAAATGATTTTCATGAACTTCTTTTCGCGCAATTCGCGGGCAACCGGGCCGAAAATACGCGTGCCCTTCGGATTCAATTCCTTGTCGATGATGACACAGGCGTTGCTGTCGAAGCGCAGCACCGAACCGTCGGTGCGGGTGATGATGTGCTTGGTGCGGACGACCACGGCGTCATGCACTTCGCCTTTTTTCACCGAGCCATCCGGCGCGGCTTCTTTGATGTGAACCTTGATGACGTCGCCGATGCCGGCATAACGCTGGTTGCGGCCCAACACGCCGATGTTCCAAGCAATCTTGGCACCGGTGTTATCCGCCACATCTAAACTGGATCGAACTTGCAACATAAAATTAAAAATTAAGCCGCGATTGGCGCCACGTTTTCGCCGCGTTCCACCACTTCCACCAAAGTCCAGCGTTTCAGCTTGGACAGCGGGCGGGATTCCTCGATGCGCACCGTGTCGCCCGGCTTCGCTTCGGACTTCTCGTCATGCGCGTAAAATTTCTTGTAGGACGTGACAATCTTCTTGTATTGCGGGTGCGGGAAACGGCGTTCCACGCGGACCACAATCGTCTTCGTCATCTTGTTCGAGACAACTTCACCGACGCGCTGTTTGCGCTTGCCGGTTGCCGTCACATTGGTCGTTGATTCAGCCATACAAAATTATTTCGCCGCTGGTTTCTTCGCCTGATTACGCAAGGCCGACATGCGGGTTTCGACGCGCGCGATGTCCTTGCGCAGCGTGCGCAAGCGCGCGGGTTTTTCCAACTGTGCACTCGCCTGTTGCAGGCGCAGGTTGAAGATTTCGTGACGGAGGTCTCGACCGAGCGCGGCTAGCTCCACCAACGTGGCATCTTTGATTTTGGAATCGGAAAACTTCATATTACTCAGCTCGTGTGTTGATGGCGCGAAATGAACTTGGTTTTGATCGGCAACTTCGTCGCAGCCAGGCGCATGGATTCGCGCGCTTCAGCTTCCGTGATGCCGTCCACTTCAAACAAAATGTTCGCCGGACGAATGACCGCCACCCAACCTTCGAGCGGCGCTTTGCCCTTACCCATTCGGGTTTCGAGCGGCTTCTTCGTGTAAGATTTCTGCGGGAACACCCGGATCCACATTTTGCCTTTACGCTTCATGTGGCGGGTGATCGCGACGCGGCAGGATTCCAGCTGCTTGCCGTCCATCCAGCAACGTTCGAGCGCCATCAATCCGTATTCGCCGAAAGCAACGGTGTTGCCGCTCGTCGCCAGCCCCGTGCGACTGCCACGGTGCATTTTGCGAAACTTTACTTTTGCCGGTTGCATTGCCATAACAAAAAATCTTCTAAAAATTAACTAGCGACAGGCGCTTCGGCCTTCACTTCTTTACGCTGCGGTTTGTTTTCACCTTTGCAAATCCAGCACTTGATGCCGAGCTTGCCGTAAACCGTCTTCGCTTCCGCGAAGCCGTAATCGATGTTTGCGCGCAAGGTGTGCAACGGAACGCGACCCCAGCGCTGCGTTTCTACGCGGGCGATTTCCGAACCACCAAGGCGACCGCCACAGCGAATTTTGATGCCTTCTGCGCCAAAATCTTTTGCCGTCTGCACAGCTTTTTTCATCGCGCGACGGAAAGACACGCGGCGTTCAAGCTGCAATGCGACGTTCTCCGCGCACAACTGCGCGTCGAGTTCCGGCTGCTTTACTTCAACGATGTCAACGTAAACTTCCTTGCCGGTCTTCTTGCTCAATTCTTCCTTGAGCTTGTCTATCTCCGTGCCTTTGCGGCCGATGACGACACCCGGACGGGCGGTCAAAATCGTGACACGGCAACGATTCGTCGCGCGCTCAATCAAAATCTTCGGCACCGAGGCGCCTTCGAGTTTCTTCTTGAGCAGGTCGCGAATGATACGATCTTCCGTGAGCAGCTTGCTGAATTCTTTCTTGTCGGCATACCACTTCGAGCGCCAGTCTTTGTTGACCGCGACGCGTAAGCCGATTGGATTGGTTTTTTGACCCATATTATTCGTCGGACAAAGTGATTTTGATGTGGCAACGGCGTTTCAGAATCGGGCCGGCTGAACCGCGAGCCTTCGGCTGAAAACGTTTCAAAGTCGTCGCCGTTCCGGCCACAGCTTCCTTGATGCGCAAGGTTTCGGGGCGCAACTTGTTGTTGTTCTCGGCGTTCGCGATGGCGGAATGCAGCGTCTTGGCGACGAAGCGCGCACCTTTGCGCGGCACGACGGCCAGAATCTGTTCGGCCTGCAACGCCGGCAATCCTTGGATTTGCCGCACGACTTCGCGCATCTTCTGCGCGGACATCGGGATATTTTTGGTGATGGCGAAAACTTCCATAAAAACTATTTGGCTTCCGCCTTCGCGGTGTGGGCGCCGTGCTTCTTGAACGTGCGCGTCAGGGAGAATTCCCCGAGCTTGTGACCAACCATGTTTTCGGTGATGAAAACCGGGTTAAAAACTTTGCCGTTGTGAACGGTGAACGTCAGGCCGACAAATTCCGGCGTGATCGTCGAGCGACGCGACCAGGTTTTAATCGGCGTCTTCTGATTGGCCGCTTTCGCCTTCTGAATTTTTTCCAGAAGATGATTTTCTACAAACGGGCCTTTTTTAATCGAGCGTCCCATAAATTATTTATTTTTCATCGGCAGACCATTACGCTGCACGACAATGAAACGGTTAGATTGTTTATATTTGGCGCGGGTTTTGCCACCTTTGGCCACCTTACCCCACGGCGACATGAGCTGTTGCCAGCCACCACCGCCCTTGGATTTACCCTGACCGCCACCGTTCGGATGGTCAACCGGGTTACGCGCCATACCGCGCGTGATACCGCGATGACCGCGATGACGTGTGCGACCAGCTTTTCCGAGAATAACGTTTTCGTGTTCCGTGTTACCGACCTGACCAATGGTCGCATAGCATTCTTCGTTGATCTTACGGATTTCGCCGGAAGGTAAACGAATCTGCGCGTAACCTTGATCGCGCGACATCAATGTCGCCGCGCCACCCGCCGAACGAACCATCTGGCCGCCACGACCGGGCTGGAGTTCCAAATTGTGAATGGCCGTGCTGACCGGAATCGCCTTGAGCGGCAGAGAATTACCCACTTCCGGCGGAGCCGTCGGCCCGCTGGAGATGATGCGACCGACCGTCACGCCGACCGGCGCGATGATGTAACGCTTCTCGCCGTCTTTGTATTCGAGGAGCGCGAGACGAGCCGAACGCATCGGATCATACTCAATCGCCGCGACCGTCGCTTCGACGCCGTGCTTGTTGCGCTTGAAATCTACGAGGCGGATTTTTTGTTTGTGACCGCCGCCGATGCCGCGAGCCGTCACCCGGCCATAAGCATTGCGGCCGCCAGTCTTCTTGCGGATTTCCACAAGCGACTTTTCCGGCTTCGTCTTCGTAATGTCGCTAAAGTCCGCGATCGTGATGTATCGCGTGG
>JBAXIY010000080.1:0-12555 GCA_037138135.1 Verrucomicrobiia bacterium | reverse complement strand
GAATCACTTACAGTGGTTTGTCGGTGTTGAACATCTCGCTCGGCAGCGGTGATGATACGTTCACGATTAATAGTGTTACCTCGACAACGTCGATGACTGTTGACGCTGGTGCGGGAACGGACACGGCGATTCTTTCCTTCAACAGCAGCGTTAACATTGAAAGTTTGACCTTGCTGAACTTTGAAGACACCACGCTTTACGTGAATGGAGACTTCACTGGTTTGCTCAATGATTCCGGCCCGATTTCGGAAGCGACCATTACCGGATCGCTCACCAGCGGCAGCGAAATTGATGCGTCCGCCATTGGCACAATGACCATAGGCGGCGATTTAGCTGGCTTACTCAATGTGAGCGGTCTGCTGGACACATTGACGGTGGGCGGGGGCACACCGGGCGAGATTATTGCCGGTGACATCAATGTCATCACGGTGCTGGCTGGTTACGGGAATAAAGTTTTGCAGGTTATTGAAGGCGGCATTGAACGTCAGATTCAGGCCACGCCGGTTGGCGGTGGTAATCTGCCGGGCACAATTCACTTTGCCTTTGTGTATGATTCAGAATCTGCGGCCGATCCGCAATTGGCCATCCGTATCACCAACACTGCGCCAGTAGCGCGCTCGTTCAACTTGGTGCTGGCGGTGATCAATAGCTCCACGGCCAAATTTAATCTGTCACGCGTTGATTCTTATCTGGGCGGTAAGACGGGTGTCAGCAATATTGCCTTGCAAGGCGACTTGCTCATCGGTCTGACCATTCCAGAATTGCAATTGTTCACTGACCTGACGACTGCCAGCCTTGGCGGCGTAGTGTTGCCGGCTGACAGCATCACCGGCGTGGAAGTCAGCGGCAGATTGCCGATCGGCTTCATCAACGTCGCGGGCATTGAAGGCTTGGCCTTCTCGGTGCTGACCACGGCGTTGGGCGTGCCCGTCACGCTACTAGGCACACTAGGTTCCGCCAAAAACCCGCAAGTGTTGTGGAATTTGCTCGGCAGCAAGGCAGCGTTGAATATAGCGACCGACGCATTTGTGATTCCATTCAACGAAACGGGCAGCGTGAAACTATACGCGCACGACAAACTGAGTTTGGACTTGCAACTGGTCATGACGCTGGCCGATCAACTGAATGACAACGCTCCCATCACGGCCTACGCGCAAATCAATCCGAGCTTTACGAAATCGACGAATCCATCGATTTCCAATCTCGCATTTGTGGGCGCGGGTGCGTCGGTTAACAGCCTTGTGGCCGTCGCAAACCTGACCAGCACGGGATCGCTCGGCAACGTGACGGTCGGCGGAACTGCCGGTTTGGGTAATGTCACCGCGACGAGTATTTTTGGCAGCATCAATGTGACAAGCGGCGGAATCACCGGTCTGATTCAAACTACCACCGGTGATTTTGGGGCGGTGATAACTGATGGTGTCGGGGTCATCACTGGTGTAACGAGTGTTTCTGCAAAAGGCTCAATCACTGGCCAAATCATCAGCCGCGGCAATCTGGTTAGCTCAATTACTACCAACGGCGCGTTCAGCGGTGTGATTGCCACGCAGGGCGACATAGGCGCCATCCAGCGCGATGGTGGCGGCAATGCGGTGACGACCGCCGGTGCCCTCACTCGGTTCGGAGGCATTTCCATCAAGGGTAACGACAGTGGAAAAATTATCGCTCTCGGCAATTTGTTTGGCAACGTGACCATCAGCGGCACGATGACTGGACGCATCGCCGTGCAAGGTCAGGCAATCGCCGGCCTGTCGGCCACGCGCTTCGGAATTTTGGGTGGCACTGCGGTGAAGAGCTTTGCCCTCGGCGCAGCAATTGTGTCCGGAGGTCAGATGGGAGATATCGCGAGCAAAACCACGATTTCACTCGGTAGCGCCAAAGGATTTCTGGCCGCCGTGGGTGGTATCAACCTCGCCAGCACCACAAAAATTGCCGCCGCGAACGTGTTCAAAAATCTTGCAGCCGGCGCCAGCTTGTCTGCGCTCAATGCTATTTTCACGGACGCCTCCACTTCGCTGACGTTTGATGCGGGTGGAAATCTGGTCGGATTGGGCTTGATCAAAGTGGATTTAGCCGGCTTGGGTATCAGCGGTGGCAGCCTAACCGGCACCACGCCTTGAGCTGAGAATTACCTTGTAAAACACGGTTGGGAAATTTACAAATCGCAGTCAACCACAGTGTCGCCGTCATTCATAAAACCAAACACCATGAAAAAAACATTTTTATTTACCACCGCCGGAAGTTGTTTGCTGCTGGCCAACCAAGCTGGCGCGCAAACAAATCAGACCAGTCAGATGGTGGCACCAGCGCCAGCCTCGAAAATGTATGTCGCCGCCGAGGCGGGCGCCGCGTGGCAGCAAAACGTTAATGCCCACGGCAGCGGCGAGGTGAAGTTTGACACCGGTTTTCGCGGCGACGTGATTTTTGGCTACAACTTTACCGAGTCCTTTGCCGCTGAATTAGAGATCGGTGTGATTGACAATTCCATCAGCAGCATTGCCGGCAATACGCTTTCATCTTTTGGTGCCAGCGCCAGCACCTACGAAATCCCGATTCTCGTGAACGCCATTTACCGGCTGCCGCTTAAAGGTGGTTGGACGTCTTATGTTGGTGCTGGGGTGGGTGGTGCGGCTACTTATTTGACGGCCAAGAATGTTCCGCTCTTCGGTTTCAGCAGTAATTCCAGCTACAGCTCCACGGATTTTACGTTCGCTTATCAGGCTACGGCTGGTTTGAAGTATGCGATTAACGAGACCATGGAAGTGGGCATCGCCTATAAATTTATCGGCACCACCGATCACAGTTGGTCGGCCAACAACGTCAACTTCGATACGGATGGCACCATGACGCACGCCATCCTTGCAAACTTCACCTGGAAGTTTTAAGCCGGCAGAATGGCTGATTAACGCGAGCTATTCGCTGCGTGGGCGGTCTCGGTAATGCCGCGCACGAAGCCAACGCATTGGGCTACGTCGGTGACGCTGTCTTTCCAATTGTATTCGTATTCGATGGAGGCGTTACCCGCAAATTTCTGGCGCTTCAGCTCGGTTAAAATCCCGGCCATATCGGAAATTCCTTTACCGAACGGAACATCGTGGGCTTTGGAAGATTGCTCGTTAAGATCCTTTAGATGCGCGCTGATGATGCGACCTTCAAGAAGCTTGAGACAATCCACGGGATTCAAGCCGGAACGGACCCAGTGGCCGACATCCGAGCAGGAGCCGATGCGAGCATCACGGTCTTTGACGATGCTCAAAACGTAGTTGGGATCCCACATCTTGTATTTGGCATCATTGGGCCGGCGCGGATGGTTGTGAAAGCCGACGTGAATGTCATATTCCTTGACGAGCTTTTCGATTGTGTCAATGGAGTCAACGGACTCAGTGGTGATGCCGTAAAGTTCGAACTTTTTGGCAAACTCAAAAATCTTTCGCGCGTCGGCCTCTTCTTTGGGTATGCTCACGACACCATAATTGACGGCGCGGATGCCATCTTTCTCAAGCCGCGCTTTGACCGTGGTAATCATTTCCTCCGTGGCGTTGTGGTCAAATTTTAAGTCAGGCTTTTCCGCGCTTAATTTTTGGCCGGGAAAAAACTCAATGACTTTACCGCCAGCCGCCGCCGTTTTATCAATCGCCTCCAACACGGAATATTCCTTGAATGTCCATGCCTGGCAGCCGAGCGCGATGCCGCCGGTTAGACAGGTATCAGGAATGGGTGTGGCGGTGAGGGCGAAGCCCGCGCAACAAAGCGCGGCGGCAAGCGGGAGGAGCTTGATGTTCATTTGGTGATTCCTAGTGTTGTGTGTTAAAGCGATAATACGCCGCCGGATTGGGAACAGGGTCACTAATTATCCAGTTTGTTGCGCGTTGCCAAGCTCCAAGTCGCGGCCAGTATCCCATATTTTCTTTTGCAGTGCCGAAGCTTGCTGTAGATTTTTTTAATGAACCCGCGCAAAACCTCCGAGCAAATCCATTGGAACCGTCGCAACTTTCTCAAGACGGCCACGCTGGCTACCGGCGCGGTGGTCTTCGGTGTGCCGACGCTGTTGCGCGGAAAAAACCTGAACAGCAAATTAAACATCGCTTCCATTGGCGCGGGCGGCAAAGGCGCGAGCGATACCAATAATTGCGCTACCGAAAATATCGTGGCGCTGTGCGACGTGGATACGGTTCATTGCGCCGTGCAGATTAAAAAATATCCCACTGCAAAGTTCTACCGCGATTTTCGCCAGATGTTTGACGAGATGGGTAATGGCATAGACGCCGTAACCGTATCCACGCCGGATCATTTTCATGCCGTGGCCGAATCATTGGCGATGCGTCTGGGCAAACACATCTATGGCCAGAAGCCGCTGACGCAGACGATTTATGAAGCCCGCTATCTCCGCAACCTGGCGCACGAAACGGGCGTCGTCACGCAGATGGGCAACCAAGGTAGCGCGGCGGATGGTTTGCGCCGGGCGGTGGAATGCATTCATGCCGGCATCATTGGCCAGGTGCGCGAAGTTTATGTTTGGACGAATCGTCCCATCTGGCCGCAAGGCATCAGCCGTCCTGACGGCAGCGATTCTGTGCCGGAAACTTTGGATTGGGATATTTGGCTTGGCCCCGCGCCAACGCGTTCTTACAAAAAAGGCGTTTACAATCCTTTCAACTGGCGTGGCTGGCTGGATTTTGGAACCGGCGCCTTGGGCGATATGGCGTGTCATACCGTAAACATGCCGTTCCGCGCTCTCGGTTTGGGTTACCCGACGGAAATCGAGGCGGTCGCTCTCACCGGTATTAATCAGGAAACGTATCCGCTCGCCTCCAAGATTCGTTTTCAGTTTCCGGCGCGGAAAATTTCTGTGACCGCCGCGCACAAAAGTATTTTTCACCGACATGATACGCTGGCGTTGGAACCCGTAACATTGTGGTGGAATGATGGTGGCCAACCGGTTGCGGGCAAATCCGGCAAACACGATGGCAGCAACAAGCCCCCGCGTGAGCTTACGGCGGACATCGAGGAAATGCTGGGCGAAGTTCCCGGCAGCGGGTGTCTGCTGATTGGTGACAAAGGCAAAATCTTTTCCCCGGACGACTACGGCGAGCAGTTTTTCATCAAGCGGAGCGATGAGAAAAAGTTCACCCATTACAAAAAACACGAGGCCGTCACGGCCGTTCCGGAGACCGAACCGCGCAATTTGTTCAAAGGTGATAATGACCGCCGTCACCATCTGGAATGGATTGAAGCTATCAAGGCAGGTAAGCCAGAGATGTGCTACTCGCGGTTTGCCATCGGTGCGCAGCTTACGGAAATCATGCTGCTCGGCTGCGTTGCGCTACGCGTTGGCCAGAAAATTCAATGGGATGGACCGAAGATGCGCGCTACCAACTGTCCCGCCGCCGCGCAATACATCAAGCGCGAGAACCGCTCCGGCTGGGTTTTGTCGTAATCGCAAATGAAATTGCCGCCGTAAAAATTACGTTGGCAATTTTTAATTATACCTTCCTCACGCCATCGCTCAACGCGCACTGGTGTGATTTTCAATTGGCTCCGCGCCGAGCGTCCCCGCCAATTGCTTCAGATAATCCAGCGATTCCACGCCTTCCAACGTCTTGCGCGCCTGTGCCAAGCGCGCAGCAATGCCGAGTTTTTCCGAAACGTCCGTGTAATTCGGGCGGCGCAAAAACTGGTTCAGACATTCGACGTGGCGTTTCCAAAGTTGGCGATCCACTTTTTGTTTTGCCGCCAACCGCGATGCATACCACGGGCTCACCAACAGATTTTCGCGCGTGAATAATTTTCGCACATCTGCATGGTCGAGATGTTTTCCTTCCCACTCATCGTTAAGCATGATGTGCAGCAAAGCTTGCAACGGCGGACACGCCTGCGCGATGCTACCATCGTCAAAATACATTTTCGCAACGCGTTTCTGCGTAGCCACGATGTTGTCCATGCCGTCGACGAAAATATCTTTGCCCTGCAACTCCGGTTTCAACATCGCTTCGGTGAACACAGCATGCGGATGATTGAACACGCGGCCGAAAAAGTTGTGCACGAAGCGCGCATTGATGCGCCAGCCGAGTCGGCTCGCCAAAACTTTTTTGCCTTCGTGCTCGAAGTCCGCACACTTATCGAGAAAACGGTTCGCGATCAGGAATTTCGGATCGCGTTCCTCGGCGGTAAGGCGACACCAGATTTCCGGCACGATCAAACTCACATCATGATCCACGCGCAAGTTCGGCCCGACGTAACCCGCGGCGGTGACGAATGCATTTTGTCCCGTAAGAATAAATGCCACGAGCGCGTTATTCAGGTCAATGATCGGCGGCAGCGCATTAAACGGGCCTTTTGTCAGCGCGCCCTCCGAACCCGCACCGGTGGTCGAAGGTGATTTGCCCGTCATGCTGCAAATCACTTCCATGAACAATTCCGGCAGTTCAAAAAAATGAATCGGATTGTAGCACGCGAGCGCGCGGATGCCGGTTTCCGGCGGGTTATTGCGGCGACCCGGCAACACAGCGGTGACCGGCGTATACAAAGGTCTTTCCGGTGGCACGCGGCGGCGTAAGCGCGCAGAAATTTCCGCAAGATACGTTTCGCTCGCGCGCACGAGGTCGGGACGCTTTTGCAGGTAGCGCGGATTTTTCGTCGGCTTGCCATCCACGAGACGAGGATTCGCGGTGCAGACAAAATATTCCGGCGCTCCAGTCGCTGCAACCTCGCCAACGAATTTTTGCATCGGCGCGGTGAATTCGTGGAAGCCCAGCGCGTCCTCGACCATATCGCGCGCATTTGCCGGCGTCAGTGGTTCGTAATTGGAAAAGAAATTATCCGGCTGCACAAAATCCTGTTCCGCCTGTTTGTCGTAGCCGCGATGGATTGCGTCGTCCGGGCGCTGGAACAAACGTTGTTCGCAGTTCTGGACAAATTTGAGCGAATAATTTTTATCCGTATCCGCCGGCAAATCCGTCAGCAAACCCGCAGGCACGACGGTGGAAGCCGTGATGTCATCTTCCATCTGCACTTTAACGGCGGGATGAAAATCCTTGCGCAAACCAAACGTGCGCCACGCGCCATCGCCATCGAAGCCGACGCGCAAATACGTTGTGACCAGTTTTTTATTGTTGCACTTAAGCTCGTTGCCGGGCGTGCCGTTGATGATGTCCACGCTGAAATGTTCACGCCAATCCGCGCCCCATTCCGGCTTGTAGTAGCGCTTCACGACGAAGACAAGTTCCTTCACATGCTGCGGCACAGACGCGAGCCAAGCATTGTATTCCGGCGTGTAATCGTGTTCGTCCGGCGTCAGCAATTTAATGACGGATCCCAGCGAGCGTTCGGACGAAAGCACCGCGCGCGCATCGACCCGCGACTTTTCCACGAAACGATTGGAATAATCGCGGTCAATCAATTCGGCCACGCGGTCAAAATCATTCTTCATGTCCGACACAAAAACTGGGCCGGTCAAAATCGCGTCAGTAATCGGCTTGGAAATTTCTGACTTGCCGCCACCGGAAACCGTGCACGGCTTGTGACAAAAAGTTCCTTCGGCAACCGTCCCGACCAATCGCCATTGGCGACCTACGCCCGGCGGTTTTTCCATGCGCACCTTGTAGCCAGACGGACGGACGTAAGTTTTTTCTGGCGAAAGTTTGATGGCGTGATCGCCCGTCGCGTTCACCCAAGAAACTTTCTGCGACTTCAAATCAAAGTGCGCGTCGTGCGGAACGTAGGTAATTTCCGGAAAATTTTTATCCGTGGCGTAGCCTTCCGGCTTCGCGTCCATCACGCTGGCGAATTGCAAAATCATTTCCTCGTAACGATGGCCGAGCTGGCGCACATGCGCGTCGCCGCTGAATTCCTCACCGAGATCGTAGCTCTGGAAGACGAGCGCGCCGCCCGCGTGTTCTTCTTCCGCGAGACCAAAAAGATTGGCCGCGTAGCTCAACTGCGTCTTCACTTCCTTTTTGCAGTAGCCAAAATAGTTATCGGCGATAATCGTAACAATGACGCCCGTTTCGTCGCGGCAGGTGAGCTTGAAGGCGTTGCCGCCGTTGTAAAGTTCGTCTTCTTTTTTCCAACACATGCCGTCGCGGCGCTGGCGTTCGGTGGCCGCATCCCAGCTCGGCAGGCCGAGGGATTTTTTTGTCAGCTTCGTCAAATGTGGCGCGAGGATGATGCAGCCGGTGTGGCCGGTCCAATGTTCGCAGTCCAGCGCGGCATCGTTTTCCGGGAGCAACGGATCGCCGCCATTTTCAAAAATTGTTTCAACGAAATCCAGATTACTGACGAGATTGCCCGGCACGAAGAAGCGGACTTCCATGGTTTTCTTCGGCGTGAAACCAACCACCTCTGGACATACGAGCGGGCGGATGAGCAGCGTGACAAAACATTCCGCCGGCGACGGCTGCGTGGAAGTAAACGGAAGTTTTAGCAGTTCACGCGGCGGCGTCAGCGCGTGCTGGAGAATCTTTGCGAACGTCAGTTTCGGCACGCCGAGCTTGTCGTCAGGAATTGGCAGGCCACCTTCGGTGACGTGAAAAATCCCGGCGGTCGTGCGGCGGTCGCTTTTGGGATTATGCAAAACGCCTTGTTTGACGCGGTAGGAATTGATGATGTCCGACGAAAAATCATCGCGGTCCACGGGTAGCGAGAGCACGCGGGCGAGGCCGACGCGGTCGAGCGTGAACGTCCGTGCGGGCAGCTTGGGCGTGGGAATTTCCTGAAGGTAGTCGTGCAGAAAATTCTGAATGCGCGCGTCGGCGGGGCAAAGGTGCTGGCCGAGGAGTCGGTCTTTTTCGCGCGATTGCGCGGCCATAGCGGCGGCAATCTCGACAAATTCCTTATCGCCCTTGAGCGGCACCGGCGAGCAGCCGATCAAGGCGAGTTTGACATTGATGTGGGCGATAAGATGCGCGGGCAGCTGGCTATTCATGGCAAATGTGTGAACTTGTTTAGGTGCGACCGACTAAATCCTTTGCGGATTACCATGCCCTTTTTAGGGCGCCCAGTAAAACAATTTTTTAAAATCGGCCGAGTCAAGTTCCTCCCCGAAAGAGCGGACGCCTAGCTCTATCAGCGAGTTTTGTCAGCGGGAGAACGGGGGAAGTGTTGGGCGGATTACATATTGCTGGCCTTGATTGGAGAATTTCGTTACAACGGAAAGCGGTGTGAGTCACAAACAACATCCCATCCTGCCAGCGCTGCTGCGTTCGCTGGCCTTGCTGGCGTTTTATTTTCTGGGCGGGCTGTTCTTCAAAAAATTGGTGCTGCTGTTTAGCCAGGTCACTTTATTCTGGCCGCTCGCGGGGTTGGCGCTCGCGGCCATTTTTATGTTGGGTTACCGAATCTGGTTTGTCCTCGTGCTGGGCAACTTTATATTTTTGGTAATGGGCGATGTGCCGTGGGGTTTTTTCATGGTGTTTACGGCCGTAGGTAACGCCGTCATTGCGCTGGGCACGGTGTTTTTATTGAAACGAATTTTTAAGTTTGAAAATGCTCAGGAACGGGTGCGGGATGTGGCGGGTTATCTGTTGGTGGTCTGTATTTTGGGTGCGGCGCTGAATGCGGCGCTGAATGCCGCCGGTCTGGTGTGCGATAATAAAATCACTTGGGACGCACTGTGGCCCAACGCGCTGGCTTGGTGGGTTCCAAATACGTTGGCCGTGCTGGTGTTGCCGCCATTTTTGCTCGCGTGGACCACGCCGGCGCTACAGCGTTGGAATTTTTGGCGGGCGGTGGAATCAATCATTTGTCTGGCCGGCCTGGTCGCCGGCACGCTAATCGCCTTCAAATACTGGTTTAATTATGGCGTTCATAATTATCCGCTGGCCTGTCTGCCGCTGCCGTTTTTGCTGTGGGGAGGATTTCGGTTTGGTCCGCGCGGAGCGACTGCTGGCACGCTGGCGGCGACGGGGATGGCTCTGTATTTTTTATCGCAGGGAGTGACCGGGCCGTATCTGACCGGCGACGATTTGGGTGATTTGCGTTTGTTCGGCGCCTTCATCGGTTTAGTGGCGTTGGCGAATCTGCTGCTGGCCGCGATTGCCACCGAGCGTCAGCGGGCCGAAATCAATCTTGCGGAAAATGAAAAACGACTGCGCACCGTGGTGGCCGACCAGTCGGAATTGATCTGCCGGTTTTTGATGGACGGCACCATCACCTTTGCAAATCAAGCCTTCTGCGAGTTTCACGGGCAGACCGAGGCGCAGTTGCTCGGCGCCAGTTTCTTTCAGAAGCTCGCGGCGAACGAGGCAACATTGCTCCGCGAAAAACTGGCGGCACTGCCGGATGATCACCCAGTCTGGAGTTTTGATCGCCGTGCGGTCGGTGCCGACGATCATGTGGAATGGCAGCAGTGCAACCTCCGTCGGTTTGCCAAGGCGGATGGAAAAGGTTTTGAGTTTCAGGTGGTGATCCAAGACATCACTTCCCGCAAGCAGGCCGAAATCGCCTTGCAGGAAGCCAAGGCCACGCTGGAAAAAATGAACCTCCAGTTTCAGGTCGCAGCCAAGGAAGCCAATGCCGCCGCCGATCAGGCCAATCGTGCTAACGCCGCCAAGAGCGAATTCCTCGCAAACATGAGCCATGAGATCCGCACGCCGTTGAGCGGCATTCTCGGCATGATTGAATTACTGGCGCAGACGCGGCTTGATCCGCGCCAGAAGGAATTCGCCAACGCCGCTGCCGAAAGCGCCAATTCCCTGCTCCACGTCATCAACGACGTGTTGGATTTTTCTAAGATCGAGGCGGGCAAAATGAACATCGCGCAGGAGGAATTTTCCCTCCGCCCCATTCTCGATGGCGTGTTGGAAAATGCCGCTACGCGCGAACCGGGGAAGAAAATAAATCTCGCCGCCATCGTTCGTCGCGATGTGCCGCACCGATTGGTCGGCGATCCCATCCGGCTCCGGCAGGTGTTGCTCAATCTCATCGGCAACGGCATCAAATTTACCGAGCATGGCGAGGTCGTCGTGCGGATTCAGCCGCTATCGCATGCCCATGGCCGTATCAAATTGCGGTTTGAAATCGCCGATACCGGCATCGGGCTCACGCCGGAACAGACGCGCAAATTATTCCAGCCATTCGTGCAGGCCGACACGTCCTCGTCCCGCCGTTTTGGCGGCACTGGTCTGGGTCTGGCCATCTCGCGGAAAATTGTCGAACTCATGGGTGGGCGGATTGGTGTTAATAGTGCGGCGGGAACCGGTTCGACTTTTTGGTTTGAATTGCCGTTTGCCGTGCCCGCGCAGTCGGCAATCGAGCGCAGTTTCCCCGGTCTGGTTTTCGCGCAGGTATTCATCGCCGCACCTAACGCCAGTCTGCGCGAATCGCTTGCCGAACGCCTGCGTGGCTGGGGCATGGACTGTCGAGAAGTTGCCACCGCCCCGGAACTGATCCGCACCCTCAGACACGAACTGGGCGCGACCATTTTGCCCATCGTCTTGTGTGACGATGAAATGCTCGCGTTGGGTGGCGCGGAACTGCGTCAACGGCTCGCGGAGGATAATGGACGGGTTCAATGTATTTTACTCGCCGGAGCCACGGCCGCTATTGGTGATGGCCAGAAAGACCACGGACAGTTCGCCAGCGTGCTGCTCAAACCCGTTCGTGAACAGCCTTTGTTCGACGCGCTCGTGAATGTTGTCGCCGGCAAAAAACCGGAATCCCTTCGCCCTGTCCATTTGCCCGGCGACACGGAAATCATCAAGCGCACCCCCGTCGCCAAACGCACCCCCATTTCCGACCTGCGCATTCTGGCCGCCGAAGATCATCCCTTCAACCGCAAGCTCTGGCAGCTCATGCTCGACGGTTTTGGCGCCCACGCCGATTGGACCGAGAATGGTCGTGAAGCCGTAGAAAAATTTTCCAGCGGCAGCTACGACGCCATCCTCATGGATTGCAATATGCCGGAACTCGACGGCCACGAAGCCACCGCCGCCATCCGGCATATCGAGGTTGAAAAAAATGTCAGCCCGCGCGTCCGCATCATTGCCATCACCGCCAACGCCTTGGCTGGCGAACGCGAACGCTGCATCGCCGCTGGCATGGATGATTATCTGCCCAAACCCTTCACCTCCCAGCAACTGTATCAAGCCCTGCTTGCCGCTGTGCCGACGGATACGACCAACACTAAATTTTTTGAAATCAATCAGCTCGAGCAATTGTGCGGTGACCTCGGCCGCGCAGCCGTCTGCGACATGGCTACGGATTTTCTAAAAGAGCTGCCGGACCGTTTGAAAGAAATCCACCGGCTCCACGCCGCCGCCCAATGGCCGGACCTCAAGCGCGCCGCGCATTCATTGAAAGGATTACTTGCCCTGTTTGGCCTGCGCCCGCTATCGGAAACCTTGCAGGTCATCGAAGATGCCGCCGGTCTGGCCGATGCGAGCGGCGCGAACACGGCATTGGCCGGCCTCGATGCCCAGGCCGAAAAAGCCATTTCGCACCTGCACGACTGGCGGCAGAACCAGCGTGTTGGCACCTGAAACTTTTACTCCGAGATTCCCCCTTAAAAAATCGGCCGCGCTTTGGGCAAACTTCTCGTTGCCGTGACCAACGCCGGTG
>JBAXIY010000079.1:0-12573 GCA_037138135.1 Verrucomicrobiia bacterium | reverse complement strand
TTTGACCGCGCGCCCGTTGAGTCCTACGCTTGGTTTTATGCGTGGCAATCTCGGCAAAGCTTTTGAGCTGGCGAACCTTCAAGTGTTCGGCCACGCCGCCACGCCCAAATCCTACACCGACCGGCTTGGCCGAAAATTATTTCTCGCGCTGCTCACCGTGCAAGGACTCGGCGCATTTGCGCTCATCACACTCGGCGTCATCCTTAATAAATTTGGTGTTGCGCGCAGCGTCATGCAGCCGCGCGTGCGCCACGAAATCAATCGCGCCGGTGTTTCGCTGCTGCCGATGTTCTTTTTCATCGCGCTGGCTTTGGGTTTTCTCGTCGTCGGGCAAACGGTTTCCGCGCTGGCGAAAGTCGGCGCGACGGATTATCTCGGCTCGACGATGGTCATTGTCATCGTGCGCGAACTCGGTCCGCTGCTCACCGCGATGCTCGTGCTCGCGCGCGTCGGCACGGCCAACGTAATCGAACTCGGCACCGCGCGCGCGCTGGGCGAAGTCGAAGCGCTCGAAGCGCTCGGTATTGATCCCGTGCACTACCTTATCGTGCCGCGCGTCATCGGCATGGCGCTGGGGATTTTTGCGCTGACCATTTATCTCATTCTCGGTGCACTCGCGAGCGGCTATCTGTTTGCATTTTTACAGGATGTCGCGCTGACGCCGGGCGATTATTTCAAACAAATTGCCGAAGCCTTGAACTGGCTGGACTTCGCGCTGCTTGCATTGAAGACGATGGCTTTCGGATTTTTCATCGCGATTGTGACGTGTTATCACGGTCTCGCGCAACCGTTGCGGCTCGAAGACGTTTCGCGCGTGGCCGTGCGCGCAGTCACGCAAGGCGTCATTGTTTGCGTGCTAGTAGATGCGGTGTTCATCGTGCTTTACCTCGTGACATGAGCGAAACCATTTCCAATTCCACCGTCGTCGAAATGCACGCGGCCAATATCAGCGCGTTGCGCGATACGTCGTTGACGGTCGTGGAGAAGGTGAATTGGTCGGTCGCGGCCGGCGAATTTTGGGTCGTCGCCGGCCAGCAACAATCCGGCAAAAGCGATTTGCTGATGACCGCCGCCGGCTTGCTGTTGCCGGCGCGCGGAAGCTGCCGCGTGTTCGGCTGTGAGACGGATTCCTTCGGCGAGGCGCAACTCGCCGAACGTCTGCGCGTCGGCTTTGTTTTTGCCGGTGGCAAATTATTTAACCAATTGACCGTTGCCGAAAATGTGGCGCTACCGTTGCGCTACCAAAAAAATCTTTCCGAGGCCGAGGTTGCCGAAAACGTAACGGCGCTGCTGGAAATCATGGAGCTGACGCCGTTCGCCAATGCTACTTCAGCCAATCTCGCGGCCAACTGGCGCCAGCGCGCCGCGCTCGCCCGCGCATTGATTTTGCAGCCGGAATTGCTGTTGCTCGACCAGCCGCTCGGCGGACTTGGCGCGCGTCATCGCCAATGGTTGCTGCAATTTCTGGAACAACTCCAGCGTGGTCACGCATGGTTTGGCAGCCAGCCGCTGACGATTGTTGCGAGCACCGACGATTTACGTGCGTGGCGGCATCCACAGAGAAAATTCGCCGTGCTGGATGAAAAAACTTTTTCAGTTTTAGGTTTGTGGAACGAAAATGAATTTGCCCAAAACGCCGCCGTAAAAGAATTGCTGGCCGAGCCGACTGGCGCAATCATGTGACCCGATAAATTTATGTCGCTGCAAGATTTGACTCCGCAACTGCGCACGCGCCTCAACAAGGTCGAACGCGCCGTGGGCTGGTTTGTTTTCCTCGCGAGCACGCTGCTCGTATTTGGTTTTGGTTACTACATTTATCACACGGCAGAACGCAAAGGCTGGTTCAAGACCAAGGCGCAATTTGTAACCTACGTCCAAAGTTCGGCTGGACTGAAAGTTGGTGACCCAATTTACCTGATGGGTTTTCAAGTCGGCAACATCACGCTCGTGCATCCGCGTCCGCCCGGCGACGTGCGCCATGTGGAAGTGCAGTTTGAAGTGTTGGAACCTTATTTTCGCTACATCTGGTCGCGTGGTTCATACGTGAAAGTGAATTCTGGTTTTCTCGGCCAGAGCCAATTGGAAGTCACGCGCGGGACAAATGGCTACGCGCTCTGCGTCACGCAGCCGATTTATTGCAAAACCATTCCCGAATTGGAACAACTGGTTGCCGCGCAGCCCGGTGAATGGCAATTGTCGCAATATGTTTTTGACGCGCAATCCAACGTTATCTTCAAGCCGTATTATGGCTTGACGCAATCAAATCTGGAATTTCTCGCCAGTCTGAATCTGCCGTCTAATTCGGTGTTCGCCTACAACAACAAGCCGGACGCCAAACCCATCGTCGCCGTGTGGAGCGAGCCGCTGCAGCGCTACGATTTTTACAATCGCAAGACCAGTCCGCCGGTGGAATTAGCCGCGCTGGAATCTGTCCCGGTCGCGGATCGTCTGGATAAGATTGTCGGGCAGGTAGAAACGGCGTTGCCCAACATTCTATCCATCACCAACAAACTTTTTGCTGTGCTGGACAACGCGGCTAGCGCGACTTCCAATTTGAATTCTACTATCGTCAACGCGCAGCCACTGGTGACGAATTTCGCTAGCATCAGCAGCCAGTTGCGCGAGCCCGGCGGGCTGACGCAGTGGGCGCTCGGCACGAACTCGCATTTCCAATTGGAATCAGCTTTGACGAACGCCAACTCGCTGCTCGTAAATGTGGATACCAATTTGAATCAGCTCACGCTCGAGATTGGTGCGACGCTGGAAAATCTTGCAGCCATCACGAGCAATCTCAATGTGCAGGTGCAGGCGAACTCTAATATGCTCGGCGGTATTTCTAAAACGGTGATCGATGCGGATGATATGATTCAGGGATTGAAGCGCCACTGGCTGCTGCGTTCCGCGTTCAAGACAAAGGCGACCAACGCTTCGGCGACGCCATTGAAATCTCCGCGCGATTCGGCAAATTAAGAAATGACTCAGGTGGGATTGCTCATCATCCGCCGCAAACGGTTGAGCATGGTATCTGCAAAACGCTCGTAAGGTTGCAGCGTGCGTCCGTGGATTTTTATTTCATCAATCGTCGCGAGCGACATCGCAAAATCAAAATCACGGAAGGCGTAATTTCGTTTCACTCGTCGCACCCAGCGGGGCAGGTCGGTGACTTCTTCAATGTCGCCGCTGACGCCGGTGAAAAATGAAATTCCCCAATCATCACGGCGTTGAAAGCCGTCCCGCTCATTGCGCTCAGCAAACCAATCGTCGCACAATAAAATACAAACGGAACCGTGCGCTGAGGAGCCAAGCCGATAAAAAACTATCCGCGCGTCCGTTTCGGAAAACAGGTCGTAAGCGATTTCCAGCGCGTCTTCCCCCGGTGGCGTGAAGCGAGTCTGAAAGCTGACACGCAGGCTATCAGGAATCGCGCGCGAGGGTTCGAAACAAAGATTTTCGGAAAAAATCCAGAGCGTTTCCGCCGGAAGTTTGCGCGCGGCGAGTGATTCCTGCCACGCGGCAAGCGCTTCGCGTAAATTGGGACGGGTAATTTGTTTGTCGCTCATTGCTCCAACTGATTACGACAATTAGTGCCGTTTTTTGCAAAACCAATCAACAAATAAAGGAATGCCTTTTTCTGCTTTCACCTGCGGATGGTAGCCGAGCAATTTTTGCGCTTTGGAAATATCAGCGAAAGTGATCGGCACATCGCCGGGCTGGAGCGGCTGCCGGTCAATGATGGCTTTCTTGCCGAGCGCGGTTTCGATGAGTGAAATCAATTGATCCAGCCGAATGGTCTGCGATTCGCCAAGGTTGAAAATTTCAAAACCGAATTCCTTTTTCGTGCAGGCAATCACGCCGTCCAGAATGTCCGTCACAAAAGTATGGTCGCGCGCGGTGCTGCCATCACCGAAAACGGGAATCGGTTTTCCAGAGTCAATCAACTTGGTGAATTTGTGAATCGCCAAATCCGGTCGCTGGCGTGGGCCGTAAACCGTGAAGAATCGCAGCATCGCCACGTCAAATCCATAAACGTGATGGTAAGTGTGGCCGAGCGCTTCGCACGCGAGCTTGCTGGCAGCGTAAGGCGAGATGGCGGAAAAAATCGGGTCGCGCTCGCTGAACGGCACTTTGGCATTCACACCATAAACGGATGAAGATGACGCGATCGTAATTTTTTTTACGCCCGTTTTACGCGCAGCTTCAAGCAGATTCACCGTGCCTTCGACATTCACGCGCTGATAAAGCGCCGGTTGTTCCAAACTCGGACGCACGCCCGCACGCGCAGCAAGGTGGATTACTTGGTCAAATTTCGTGGTGGAGAAAAGTTCGTTCACCGCGCAAACATCAGTGAGGTCGCCGTGAACAAAGGTGAATGGTTTGCCGAGTGCCGCAATGTCCGCAAGCGTGCGACGTTTGATTTGCGGGTCGTAAAAGTCATTCAGGTCATCGAACGCCCAGACGCGATAGCCGTCGTGGAGCAGGCGTTCGCAAACGTGTGAGCCAATGAAGCCCGCGCCGCCGGTGACGAGAAAATTCATGCCGCCACGCTAACAACGCCCGCGCCAACTGTCGAGCGCGACGCGGTGGAGAAATAATTTTTTTGGCGGCAAAAAGAATTTGGTTTCGAGTGCGGCATTTTTAGTGTTTCATTGGAAGAATAAATTGCAATGAAAGTCACCTTAAACTGGCTCAAACAATACGTTGATTTCAACTGGTCGCCCGAGGAATTGACCGAGCGGCTCACCATGCTCGGCCTCGAAGTCGAGGGCGTGCAGAAGATTTCCGGCGCGTTCGACGGCATCGTCGTGGCGCAGGTCATCACGCGCGACAAGCATCCCAACGCCGACAAGCTCTCCGTCTGCCGCGTCAACGACGGCACAGGCGAACGCCAGATCGTCTGCGGTGCTCAGAATTTCAAGGCCGGCGACAAAGTGCCGCTCATCCTGCCCGGCGCGTCGCTGCCGTTGAAGGCGGGCGACAAAGAACCGTTCACCATCAAGGTCGGTAAGATTCGCGGCGTGGAATCGCACGGCATGTTGTGCTCTCACGAGGAACTCGGACTTGATCCCGAAGCCATCGGCCACAAAAAAGAAGACGGACTGCTCATTCTGCGCGAGGACGCGAAGGTTGGCCAATCCTTCGGCGAATATCTCGGCCGCAGCGGCAGCGATGTCGTTTACGATCTCGAAGTCACTCCGAATCGTCCCGATCTTAACAGCGTCATCGGCATTGCCCGCGAAATCGCGGCGTTGACCGGCAACCCGCTGCGCGAGCCGGAAATCAAACTCGCCACCGGCGGTGGCAAGGCGGCGGAACTCATTTCCGTGCGCATTGAGGATTCAGGAATTTGCCCGCGCTACACCGCTCGCGTCGTCAAAGGCGTGAAGGTTGGCCCCAGCCCCGCGTGGTTGCGCGACACCTTGGAAAAAGTCGGCATCCGCAGCATCAGTAACGTCGTGGACGTGACCAATTACGTCATGCTGGAGATCGGCCAGCCGCTGCATGCGTTCGATTATCATCTCATCGCCAAAGGCGCGGACGGCAAGCCAACCATCGTCGTGCGCCGCGCGGCCACCGGGGAAAAATTCAAGACGCTCGACAATCAGGAACGCACACTCACGAACGAGATGTTGTTGATTGCGGACGAAACCAAAGGCATCGCGCTCGCGGGCGTGATGGGCGGCGCGAATACGGAGATCAACAACTCCACCGTGGACGTGCTCATCGAGAGCGCGTATTTCGCACCGGTAAACATTCGCCGCACGAGCAAGCTGCTCGGTTTGCGCAGCGAATCCAGCTATCGCTTCGAACGCGGCGCGGACGTGGGCATCAGCGATTTGGCCAGCCAACGCGCTGCGCAGTTGATTCTCGAAACCGCCGGCGGCCAGCTCGCGGAAGGCGTCGTGGATGTCTATCCGTCCCCTGCCCAGCCGAAGGAACTCACCCTGCATTTCGCGCACTCGAAAGATTTGCTGGGCATCGGCATCTCGCACGCCGACCAAGTTTCTTATTTGAACAAGCTCGGCATGGAAACCGTCTCGCAGCAACCCGGCGAAGCCACGTTCCGCATGCCCTCATGGCGCGTGGACATGAAGCGCGAAGTGGATTTGATCGAAGAAGTCGGCCGGCTCTACGGCATTGATAAAATTCCCAGCACGCCGCCGCGCGGGGCGCTCGGCGCGCACGCGTTTGATTCCGTTTATGATCAGATCGCCGAAGCGCGACGCATTCTGGCTGGTCTCGGTTTGAACGAAGCCCAAGGTCAAACGCTGGTTTCCAAAGCCGAAGTGCGTGGCATCAATGAAACTGACATCGTGGCGCTCGCCAATCCGTTGAGCAGCGACATGGATGTGCTGCGTCCGAGCTTGTTGCCCGGACTTATCCATTCGTTGCGACACAATCTCACCCGCAAAAATAATGAAGTGGCGCTGTTCGAAATCGGCCGCGTATTCAAAAACGAGAACGGCCAGACGAAGGAAAATCGCAACGTCGCAATCGCCATTACCGGCCAGCGCGCGCTGAATTTCTGGAGCGGCGACGACCGCGACGCGAAGTTTGACGCCTATGATCTGAAGGGCTTGGTCGAGGAATTCATCGGGCAATTCGGCCTGCGCGGCGTGATGTTCGGCAAGCGCGCGGAAAGCACGGCATTGTTCCTTGAATCCGCAGCCGTGACGTTGGGCGGAAAATTACCGCTCGGCGAACTCGGCCAATTGCTTCCCGCTCTCGCCAAGAAATACGATCTGCGCGACGCTGTTTTTCTCGCGGAATTCAATCTGGATTTGTTGTTGTCGAAGCGCAATGCGAGCAAGTCATTCAAAGCGTTGCCGCAGTTCCCGTCCAGCCGCCGCGACGTCGCGATGCTCGTGCCGGAAGCCGTGACGCATGAAGCGGTGTTGCAAGCGGTAAAACAATCCAAGGCCGCCAATCTGGAAACGGTGGAGTTGTTCGACGTGTTTCGCGGCAAGGGAATTCCTGAAGGTCAAAAGAGTCTCGCGTATGCGTTCACGTATCGCGCGGCGGACAAAACGTTGACGGATGCGGACGTGAATTCCGCGCACGAAAAAGTTTTGGAGACGTTGAAGACGCAGTTGAAAGCGGAACTGCGCGCGTAAAAATTATTCACTGACGCCGAGTGGCGGCATTGGACAATCCAGCGTGTCGGCGATGGCGCGAAGCAGTTCGGCTTCCGCTTCCAAAATCACGCCATCCGCACCGACGACGCGCGCGGCGGCTTCCAGCAAGTTTTTCTTGATGATAGGCACAGCCTGCGCGATGCGGTTCAGCGCGGCATCCAGTTCTTCCACGCCACAATTTTTCGCCGGTAATAATTCCAGCGGCACGTCCACGGGCGCGCGCAAAAACGGCGCACCGGCAGCGAACGCTTTTTGAATTTCGCCCGCGTCGTTACTGCCGACATTCGCCAGCGCAGACAAAATCACCGCGCAATCCGGCACGAGTGGTTTCAGCGTGTAAAACTGCACTGCCGTCGGCGGCGGATTGCCAAACTTCGAAGCAAGATGACGGAGAATAATTTTTTGCAGGACGAATTCAAACAACTGGATTTTGCCATCGCTGTCCGCAAGCCATTCGAGTGAGTCGGCGAATTGTTTGAACTCGGTGGTCGTCAGATTGCGCAGTGCGCCGAGCGCGAGATTGACCAGCGGCAGTCGCGCGCGTTTGGCCACAGCCGCAACATCGGGATAGAGCGCGACGGTCTTTTCGGAAATGGAATTGCTGGTGCGTCGCGCAATTTCCGCGAGTTGTTGCGCGCGGACTTTTTCATCGGCGTCCAGCAGCAGTGCGTAAATCAAGGCGGTGGCATCGCTTGGCTGGCGCGCTGCGGCTTTGAGATTTTCCGGCAGTGCATCGCGCAACTGCTCGGCGTATTTGAGATGCAACGTGGAAACCGTGCCGATGCTGGGTAAAACCGAGTTGGTGCGGATGACCGGCGGACGGGCAGCCTCTTCCAGCGCGGCGGCGCCGGTCAAGGCGACCCCAATGTTTCCCAAAATCTGCGGCACGGGTGAAGGACGTAATTCGTCGAGCGCGGCGCGTTTTACCGTCTCGACTTGCTCTGGTTTCAGTGCGGGAAATTTACCATCCCACGCCGGATCAATCGCGTGAATGCGGTCAGGAATCGGCGGATGCGTCGCCATCGCGCCGAAGAACGCGTCGCCAAGGCCGTTGCCGAAAAACATGTGGCACATGTCGGGCGCGTGCTCGGATTCCAGCTTTGAGCCGTAACCGAAACGGCCAATTTTTTGAAGCGCGCCGGAAAGTCCGCTCGGGTTGCGCGTGAACTGCACGGACGAGGCATCGGCCAGAAATTCGCGTTGGCGGCTGACGGCGGCTTGAATCAGGCGTCCAAAGAAAACGCCAATCGCACCAAGGGCGATCAGCGCGATGCCGAATAGCGGCAAAGGATTTTTATCGCGACTGTTGCTGCTGCGAGTGTAAAGCAAGATGCGTCCAATTGTGGCGAGGCACAGTAAGCCAAAAATGATTCCGATGAGCCGGAGATTCAGCTTCATGTCGCCGTTGAGAATGTGGCTAAACTCATGGCCGATGACGCCTTGCAATTCGTCGCGGGTGAGCATCTCGATGCAGCCGCGCGTCACGCCGATGGCGGCATCGCCAGTCGTGTGGCCAGCAGCAAAGGCGTTGATGCCGCGCTCGTTTTCCAAAACGTAAACCTGCGGCATCGGCACGCCAGCGGCGATGGACATTTCCTCAACAACATTGAGCAGTTTGCGTTCGTTCGTGTTGATGGTGTTTTGACTGACGAGCCGTCCGCCCATCAACGTCGCCACCGCGCTGCCGCCAGCGGAAAGTTCATTTGTCTTGTAAGCGCTGCCAAAAAAAATCACCGCGAGCACACCGAGGGTGGAGGCGAAAAATATTTTTGGATTCCACAAAGCAAACTGAACGGGCGCGTCGTGGTAATTGTAATTGCCGTGATGCGTCTTGGCTTGGACGCCGGCAAAAACCACCAGTGAAATAAAATAAATCGCCACGATGAGCAGGACGACGGCGACGATGAAATAAAGCACCAGCCACTTGGTGTTGCGGCGCGCTTGTTCTTGGCGGGCGAAGAAGTCCATGTTCGTTGGATCGTTAAAACGTGAACGTGCCTCGTCGAAAACGTGTTTGGCGTTTTGACGAGACAACAATTCAACAAATCACGAGAACGAAACTTTCGGCGCGTCTTTCTGTGCCGGCTGATCCACGACGAATAATTCCGCCGTTGCGAAATTGAACGTGTTGGCGATGAGGTTGCTCGGAAACACTTCGCGGGCGGTGTTATAGGTCATCACGGAATCGTTGTAGGCCTGGCGCGCGAAGGAAATTTTATTTTCCGTCGAGGTCAGTTCTTCCGTGAGCTGCATCATGTTTTGATTCGCCTTCAGGTCGGGATACTGCTCGCTCACCATCATCAACCGGCTCAACGTGCCACCAAGTCCGGATTCAGCGGCGGTCAGATTTTTCATGGCGGTAGCGTCGCCGGGATTGCTGGCGGCGGCTTTTGACGCGGCGTAGGCGATGTTGCGGGCGGCGGTTACGGCTTCGAGCGTGCCGCGTTCGTGCGCCATATAAGCCTTCGCGGTCTCGACAAGATTCGGAATGAGGTCGTAACGGCGTTTAAGCTGCACGTCAATCTGCGCGTAGGCGTTTTTGAAGCGGTTGCGCAGCGTGACGAGCTTATTGTAGATGCCGGCCACAAAGGCAATGGCAATAACAGCGATGAGGGCAATAACTCCAAGGGCAATCAACATTGGGATCATAATTTTTCTTTCGTTAAGTTCACTGACAGTTTTACCGAACTACGCCGCCGGGCAATGATAATTTCGCGACAAATTTGGAACCGCTTCACGGCTGGCTGCGCCGCCGGCAAAGGCGCAGCTTTGCCCTACCATCTTTGATTACGGCATGACTTCCACCGGCATGCCGACCCAAACTAATTTCACCATGTATTCCGCGTCCCAATTCGCGAGTCGAAAACAGCCGTGCGATTCCGTGCGCCCGACTTGTTCCGGCACCGGCGTGCCATGCATGCCGTAACCCGGTTTATCCAAACCAATCCACGCGACGCCGACAGGATTATTCGGACCGGGCGGCAAAATCAATTTATGACCGATGGCCTGCGCTTCTGGCGATTCAGGAAAAACAGCAGGATCAAAAGTGTAATTTGGATGCGGTGCGACGACGGCGACGTGCAATTCGCCCACGGGCCGCTTCTCGACTTTCGCCGCGATGCTGCACGGACAATGCAGCAGTAAATTCGTTTCCGCGTCAAACGCCTCCAGAAATTTTTCCGACAAATGGATGATAACAAACGTCGCTTGATCGCTCGGCTCGGAATAATTCACGTCGGGAATTTTCAAACTGGTTCCCGCCATAACATTCGTCCAGACCACGTCGGGATTCAGTTTTTGGATTAGCAGCGGATACGCATGCGCTTTTTCCGCGACCAGTTCCAGCAGCGTTTCGTAGTCCAGCGCCGTTTGCTCCGACTTGGCGATCCACGTTTTACCGATGGGCTGCAAGCGAGCGAGGTCGTTCGTCGTGACTATGTAATTCGTCAATAACGGCGCGGTGAGCGTCAGCAGCGGACGGGTATTGGTGTCGAGCGAACTGCTTTCAAATAATTTTTGTGAACGCTGAAACGCGGCGATGGCAGCGCGCGTTTGCGACCCGATGGCGGCGTCCAGCGAACCCGGCGAAATCGCGCGGCGCGCGAGTGCGACTTGCGCCTCAAATGCGTTTTGCACCGGTCTTGGAAAATCTGTCAGCGACCGCGGCGCGATGATGATTGGCTTGGGTTTTGTTTTTTCGACGGGCGCAATCAATCTGGCACCGCCAGTGGATACGCCGACGATGGCTTTATGTTTGCCCGATGGCTTGGGATGTTTCTCGTGCCACCAAAGCCAAACCAATCCACCCACTACGGCCACGAGCAGCAGCACGGCCAGAAAATCACCAATATGATGGCGGCGGCGAGATGAGGCTTTTTCCAGAATTGGCACGAGGGCAATTTAGCCAGTGCCACGGGCCAACCCAAGTTTTGATTTAAGCCAGACGCAGCACGGCTTCGCTGATTATCCGCGCGGCATTTTCATAACCCACGCGGCTGGTATTAATGATCAGGTGGTAATGGAGCGGGTCGTTGATGTCGGCCTGATAATACGTTTTGAGGTAACGCGCGCGCGCGGCTTCTTCTTCCAAACAAAACTTGCGCGCTTCCGCTGGCGATTTGTGATCGTCGCGGCAGATGCGTTCGATACGATCCTCCAACGACGCTACCAAACGCACATGCAACACGCGCGGCAGCTTCGCCGTCACGATGTTTGCCGCGCGGCCGACGAGGATGACATTGCCCAAAAGCGCAAATTTCAAGATGGTCTCGGCGGTCTGCTGCACCAGCGTTTGCGACGTCGGACGCACACCAAAAATGTCCGCCAGCGTGTCCTCAATTGCCGAAATGCGATCCTCCGGCAAAAACTTTTCCAAATGCGCTGGCAAATTATGATCGGCCAAAACCTGATTCATCAAGTCACGGTCAAACACCGTCCATGCCGAACCGTGGACCGGCGAATGCGGTTGCAAATGTCCGGCCAGTTTTTCCGCGACCATCACCCCGCCGCAACCAGCTTGGCGGGAGATCGTGACGGCGCGCGGAACAATCGCAGGCACCGCGGACGCGGCGGGCGCGGACTGGCTGTTGATAAAGGAAAGACAACGATCAAGACTGGCGTTCATCATAAATCACCTCGTGGTTACAATTCACCATACGCACGCAGTGGCTGAAAGCGCAAGGGGCCAAAGACGAATTGCAGAAAACTAATTGGGAAGTTAAGCGGACTCACGCACGAGGGTTTCGTGGTAAGCCCGGAAAATCTGGTCCACGAGCGGCGAGGGCGCGACCGGCTGGCCGGCAAACGCGGCAATCGGCACGATGCCCAGCGCGCTTTGCGTGGCGAAAATTCCCGCTGCCTGACGCAATTGTTCCGGTTTGATAATGCATTTGTTGGTCGTCAGGCCGAGCGATTGGCAAATCTCCAGCACGACGGCGCGCGTAACGCCGGGCAAAATGCCGCGCCCCGTTGGCACGGTGCAAATTTTATCCTGATACACCCAGAAAATATTTCCGCCGGCTGTCTCCGCCACTTCGCCATTGGTATTGAGCAACAACGCTTCGTCCGCGCCCTGCTCTTCGGCTTCGGCGCGGGCTAGCACATTCAAAATCTTGCTGGTCGTCTTGAATGTCGCCAGCGTGTCGCCCGCTGGAATGCGAAACGACGAGGTAACCAAACTCCATTGCACCGGCTCGTCGGCCACTTGCGGTGGCAATGGATGCAACGTCAGCGCCAGCGTCGGTGCGGCGCAGTTTTTGATAGAATAACCGCGCGCACCCGCACCACGCGTCAGCGTTAAGCGCAGGACGGCTTCCGGAAAATTATTTTTCTCAATGAGCTGCGCGGCGATTTTCTGGATTTCCTTCGCCGTGAACGGCAGCTTGATTTTCAAAAATTCCGCGCTGCGCCCGAACCGATCCAGATGTTGGGCCAAGCGGAA
>JBAXIY010000078.1:0-12580 GCA_037138135.1 Verrucomicrobiia bacterium | reverse complement strand
TCGCCGGAAAAATCGTGGAATACGGCCGGCTCGGCTTGAAATCCACCGACGCCGTGCCAACTGAACCGGAAATGAAGCCGGAAAAAATAGTGGGGTGAATTTTTGCCAACTCATGCACATCCATCACGGCCTGCTTCCCAACCAAATTCTGCAACGTAATCATCGCGGTCTTGCCTCTGCCACAGTTACTGGCGAGACGACGCAATTGGGCAAAGTCACCGCGACCATTCGCGGATTGCGCGGCTGGAAAGCCAAAAAAGTTGGCGTGGCGAAGCGCGGAAAATTTTCAGCCCAACTCAACGGCTTGCCCGTCGGTGGACCATACCGGATTGAGTTTTGCTGCGGCGTGGAATCCGTCGTGGTGGACGGTGTGCGCGTCGGCGATGTCTGGCTGCTGGCCGGCCAGAGCAACATGCAGGGCATCGGCGATCTGGCCACGGCCTTGCGGCGCGCGCCCGGAGTTTTCAGCGCCACGATGTCCGGCCGCTGGGCCGCTGCGGTTGAGCCGATTCATCTGATGGAAGAATCGCCCGACCCGGTTCACACGACGCGGACAGTATCAGACCAAGATGCCGAAAAACTTCGCTGCGCTGCCAATACCGGTGCTGGACCGGCGCTGTCGTTTGCCGCTGAGATGTTTCGTCGCACCGGTGTGCCGCAGGGATTGATTCCGTGCGCGCATGGCGGCACTTCGCTCACGCAATGGAGTCCCGCGCTCAAACATGAGGCCGGCAAATCGCTTTACGGATCAATGCTCCGTGCCTGGCGCGCGACCGGTCAGCCGGTGGCCGGGCTGCTCTGGTATCAAGGCGAATCCGACGCCACCGAACAGGACGCCGCCATTTACATCAAACGCTTCACTCATTTCATCCGCTCCGTGCGGTGCGATTTGAATCAACGGCAACTGCCGGTGCTGACGGTTCAAATCGGTCGCGTCGTGAACGAAGCCTCCAGCCGTGCGCGCGCTTGGAACTCGGTGCAGGAACAGCAGCGTCAGATGCCGGAAAAAATCGCGCGTGTCGGCGTCGTGCCAGCGGTGGATTTGCCATTGTGTGATCCGATACATCTCAGTGGCGACGGTCAGCGTCGGCTCGGACTTCGACTCGCGCGCCTCGCCAGCCGGTTGGTTCACGGCGACCGGAAGGAATTGCCGCCGCCACAAATTCTATGCGCGCGGCGTGTGCGCGAGAGCATTCCCCAAACGCCCGAATCGCTCTATGAAATCCGTTGCGCCAATGTTGTCGGCGGGTTGCGCGGTCCGGCCGACCATGCCGTGACGTTGGTGGATGCAAACCACAAAATTGTCGAGGGCGTGTTCCGCGTGCGCCTGGAAGGCGACCGTTTGCTCGTCCATGTCTGGACCGCGTGTTTGAAACCGGGCTTGCGCTTCATGTATGGCCACGGGTGCAATCCTTCGGCGCTGGTAACCGACGGACGCGATCTCGCATTGCCCGTCGCCGGGCCGTTGAAGATTGAGAACGAATATGCCTACGGTCCCGCGGTGGTGAAATGGGCCGGCGGCGAAACGATTCATTCAGAAAAGCTGGCAAATTTAAGCGTCGCTTCCGCCGCGACATTGGCGCAAATGGATGCGCCGCGAATCCACGGTGATACCTGGTGGCCGGCGTTTATGAACTTTCACGAACGCTGGGCGGGTCGCAGCGGGGTTGCCTGCTGCACGGCGGAAGTGGAAATAAAATCGGCCGCGCGTCTGCTGATCGGGCTGGGCTATGACGGGCCGATTCGCGTCTGGCTGGACGACCTCGAGATTCACCACAATCCCAACGGAATCAATCCCGTGGTGGCCGACGAAGCCGTTGTTGCCGTGCGCCTCGCTGCGGGCAAGCATCGTTTGACGGTCGCGATGGATCTCAACGGCGGCCTCGCGTGGGGGTTCACCCTCCGCTGGCTTTGTGTGGACGGCTACGCCGATCCAAATAAACTCGTTTGGCCGACCGTTGATTAAATTTACTTCCACAATATCATTAAGGACCACTCAACTGATTCAATTTTGTTTCCAACTGGCCCACCGTCCTGTTTGCAGCCAGCAGTTGGTCGAGAAATGACTTTCGCTCCTTGATGAGTTCGCCGATCAGATACTCCTTTCCCCGATTGGTGATTTTCAAATCCAGAATTTCCCATTTCAGCTCTTGAATTTTTCGGGCATCAGTTAGATTAGCAATATTGTCTGGATGTTTCACATGTGCCACAGCGATTCGGAACTTTTCCGAATCTGGAACGTTGGTTGATGTCTTGGAACGCTGCAGTTCCTCCTGGATCGCCGCCTCCACGCTCTGTGGTGTGAGGAAATATTTCCGCTCGTTCGGATCGAAATAACAGTCGAGCCGCGTGATCCCCTGACGGTTGGGCTGGCACCAGTTGATGATGCTGCGTTCTGTCCGGGCCACGCCCGCTGCTTCAAACATGCGTGCCGTTTCCCGCACGGTCAGCGTGTGGTTTTCTTTGCGTTCCGCAACCTGCGGAACGTTGCCGAATTCTTCGGCATCCTGCGGCATCGTGCGGAATTCTGCCGAAGTTTGCGGAACATCGGATGATGCTTCCGCTTGTTTTGATGTATTGCCCGACAGCTCCGGTATTTGGGTTGATTGATTTTCCTCCAGCATCATGGATTTATTTTATCACGATAAAATTATCCGGTCGACCTAGCCTGTGGATAGCGTCCTTCAAATATTTTTGCTATGATGCTAGGCATGGAGAAGCCGTCACGCGATTTCAAGGGCATCTGGATCCCCAAGGAAATCTGGGAATCCAACCAACTCTCAATCATGGAGAAAGTTTTGTTCGTGGAAATTCATTCGCTCGACAACGAGCGTGGCTGTTATGCATCCAATCGCTATTTCTCTGAATTCTTCACCGTCAGCGAACGCCAGATTCAGACCCATATCGCCAGCTTAAAATACAAGGGGTTTATCACGGTAACCATCCAGAACCGATACGAGCGGGTGATTCGGGCCGTCGGCAAATATGCCCGGGTTCACGGGGATCGGCTGCATCAATTGCGACAGGAGCAGATCAGTCTGGCCCAAAAGTTCCGCATGGGGGGTATGAAGAAAACTTCATAGGGGGTATGAAGTTGTGTTCGCGCCCCCTGCGAAGAAAACTTCGTGATAATAATACAATGAATAAACGAATGAGTAATACGGGGAACATTTTTTCATGAATAAAGCCGCACCAAATAAATGGCGCGGCTTAATCAGTGGTTGGTCTGACCATTACTTTCCCGACGGCCAGAACGCCGCTGCGATTCCGACGGCGTCAAAGATGTCCATGCGGGGATCTTCGCTCATCCACGGACGACGTTTTGGCGGCAGGCGTGACGCCAGTTCCTCCGGAAAATTCTCCGCCAGCGTTTTTGCCACGGCGAACTTGGTCCCCTTGGCCTCCCCCAGCAATTGAGTTCGCACCCGTGTGACGGAAATCAGGCGCACCTTCAGTTGTTTCTTGCCCGCCCAGGCCACAATTTTACGGTGTAACCTTTTGATGCGGTTTGACCGGCGCGTATCCGCTGCCAACACATCGGGCAGCACCAAAACATCCGGTTGATAAAACTGGATAAATCGATTTACCCAGGCCAGCGCCCCTGTGTTTTTGTCGCGCAGGATTGCCTTGTTACCGCAGGCCACTAGTTTTTCGGGCCCCTCCATAACCGCGTAGCCCAAGCCACGACTTAATGGGGCGATTGCTAAGATGCGAACCGTTTTATTTTTAATCATTCATTTGATGGATTAACACTGGTTTTCGAAGCCAGTTGAATAATGGTGGCCTGTTTCCGAGCATCGGGTTTACGAAGCTTGCGGAATTTCAGGATTTTTGCGCGCGTCCCCACGTCCTGTTCGGCCTGCTGATAAAGACCGGCAAAGAGTTCGCGCACCGGCCGACCATAGATCACTTCATACGCCAGGGCATCTTGCAACGACGGTTTGCGGGCAAAGTTTTCGTCGCGGCACACCTTGGCTCCCTTGTTCATGCCCCGTATTCCCAGCAGAAAGCCCACTTCCTCCTGTGACAGAGAAAGGCGACTGCGTTGGGATTTAAGATAATTGGGCAGTGATTTCATGGAATTGAAGCGGACCGAAACGTGAACCCGATGGCGGTTCAGAGCCGAACCCTAACGGACAAATGGAAAACCACGGAGACGTGTGAACTTGCCAAATCCGGCAAACGTGGTGTGGTGAGCGAAAAGGCCTATTTAAACTCCTGATAATCATACCATTACAACAGGGCTTTGTCAAGTTGGTGACCCCCTGTTCAAAAACCCAAGGGCGTGCTTTAATGGATAGGCCATGGAAATATACTTACGAATTCCCAAGGGGTGGTCGAAGCCGGTGGAAAACCAAAACCAGGAAGCATGTGACTTGTGCGGGGCCAAGCTTTGGATCGGCCCCGGCAACCAGATTTATTGTGACCAACACCATACAATGGAAATGGTTGCAACCCTTCCGAAACCTGCGGAAAAAACATCAAATATCAAATTCTAGTTTTCCACGAGGGGCTACATACATGGTATGTAGGGGCGAGCCGCCCGAAACTATTTACTTTTACGGCTTAACCGCCGCACCACGAGCTCCCCAACGTGTCGTCGAGCTACCGCCCGACTTATCGCTTTCTCCCTGCGGGCTAGCCGGGTAAATGACACCTAGCCGTTGTCCTTTACCAAAAAGCGATAAGTCGGCCGGAATCGCCGACACGTTGGGGGACGGGTTTTAAGATTAGGGCTTGGGGCGAAAAGAATCGTGCCATCGGTCGGATGTATCTGGCGCACGCGCTGTTGGTTTCTGATGTCATGGTGTCACTTGAACTTGCCTGCCGACAGCATGGCATCCGGTTGTTGCATGAAGATGAATTAAATCTGCCCGTCGAAGCACCATTGCATTGGCGGGTGAAAATCCGGGATGGCACCAAGCTCGGCGTCATCCCCGACCGCGTGTTCGCGTTGGAATATGCCGGTCAAAATGGCCAGGTGCAACGGGTCTATTATTTCCTCGAAGCCGACCGGGGCACCATGCCGGTCGTCCGGGAAAAATTATCGCAGTCCTCATTTTACCGGAAGCTGCTCGCCTACGAAGCGACCTGGGCCAGCAAGGTTCACCAGCGGCATTTGGGCATCCCCCGTTTCCGGGTGTTGACCGTCACCACCAGCGCGGCGCGCGTGAAGTCATTGTTAGATGCTTGCTCGCGATTGCAGCGCGGCCAAGGTCTATTTCTGTTCGCCGACGAATCTGTTTTGCAAAAAGATTTACTCTCCGCCGTCTGGCAATGCGGCAAAGTCGCCGCCATGTCATCTCTCGTGGACTTGCCGGATTTGGCAAAGCCACACGTCTCCTGATTTGTTCCGCCGGGCGTTAGCGTGACCAGTGGAGGCAGACCCATTCCGGGCTGTCACGTTCATCACAACCACATACACAGGGAATCATTATGTCTAAAACCAAGTTCGTTGACTTCCGAGCCGTCAAAGCGGCCATCACTATGGAGCAATTGCTCCAGCACTACGGCATACTCGACCAGTTCAAACGCACCGGCGAAAGCCTGAATGGGCCGTGCCCGATTCACAAGGGAAGCAATCCCACGCAGTTTCGCGTCAGCACCACCAAGAACCTCTGGAATTGTTTCAGCGATTGCGAGCATGGCGGCAACGCCCTCGACTTCATTTGTAAGATGGAGAAGTGCAGCATCCACGCCGCCGCGTTGAAAGCGATTGAATGGTTCAACCTCGATCCCGAGGCCATGACCGCCAGTGACAATAAGGTGGAACCAGCCGCGCCGAAAACATCCGCACCGGCATCGAAGCCGGCGGCACGGTCGGCCGCAGCGCCGAAGTTCACGCCGGAAAGCAACGTGCCAAATCAGCCGTTGAAATTCCGGTTGGATAAATTGGAACGCACGCATTCGTATCTGACGGAGCAACGCGGGCTGACGCCGGAAACCATCATCGACTTTGGCATCGGCTATTGCGCCAAAGGCATGATGGCCGACCGCATTGCCATCCCGATCCACAACGCCAAAGGCGAGGTCGTCGCGTATGCGGGTCGCTTCGTCGGTGAACCGCCGGAAGGCACGCCCAAATATAAGCTGCCGCCGGGATTCAGAAAGTCGCAGGAGTTGTTCAACATCGACCGGGCGGCTAAACAGCCGGCCGATGAACCGTTGGTCATCGTCGAAGGCTTCTTCGATGCGATGAAACTCCATCAGCACGGCTGTCACAAGGTCGTTGCCCTCATGGGCAGCACCCTGTCATCCGCGCAGGAGGAATTGATCCGGCAACACACCAACAGCCAGAGTCACGTCATCGTCATTCTCGACGAAAATGAAGCGGGCAAAGCGGGACGCGAAGACATCGCGTGCCGCTTGTCAAAGTTCTGTTTCGTGCGGGTCTATCAGTTCAGTCAGCCCGACATGGAGCCGGAGCATCTGACGGCCGAGGAGGTGCAGCAACTCATGGAGGGCACCCTATGAAACACTATTCCGGTCGACGTGAAGGCTATGCCGTCATCGTCACCGTGGATGGTCGCCGCTTGAATCCCCGGTTGGATCTGTGGAATCACAGTCCAACCGGATTCGAGTGGGGTTATTGTGGCAGCGGCCCGGCGCAATTAGCACTGGCGATTCTGGCCGACCATTGCGCGAATGCCGAACGCGCGTTGGATTGGTATCAACGGTTCAAGTGGGCGGTAATTGCCGAACTTCCGCACCGTGAATGGATTCTGACGAGTGAAGACATCAACCGCGTGTTGCAAACATTGCGGGAGTCAGAACCAGTGTTGGAGGCGGTGACGTGAGTGCGGGGAAGTCGCCGCCCGGCGACTTCCGCAAAATCCTTGAACGCCTTTCCCATCGGCATGACACCCACCGCATCTTTGATGCGTTCGTCCGCTTCGCCGCCTGTGCGCTTGCCGCACAGACGCGCGAGGCGGAGTATCTGGAGGAAGTCAAACGCTGGGACAAGGCCGACTTGGAAACCTTTGCGGAAGCGCTCGGCGAGCTTGTCATCGAAATGGAAACCAAGCCATTCGAGGATGTCATCGGCGGTTACTACATGGAGTTCGCCTTGTCATCCAAGGGGCAGCAGTGGAACGGGGAGTATCACACCCCAAAACCCATCTGCGATCTTATGGCGCAAATCGTCATGGGTGACCAAGCGCTTCCTGCCGAGGGGCCGATCACGGTATGTGAACCGGCCTGCGGCGCGGGTGCGATGATTCTGTCGGTAGGACAGACGTGTTCACCGGAGGTGCGACGACGGTTGCGGGTGACGGCGATTGACATCAATCGCACTGCCTGTGACATGGCGTTCATAAACACAACGCTCTGGGGCATTCCGACGCGTGTCATCCATGGCAACACCATATCCGGTGAGTATTGGGCGGCGTGGTCGAACATACATTACATCGCCCCATGGTTGCCGTTCGCGTTGCGAAATCATACGCCCGAAGCGGAGACGCAAGGTCAACCACCGGCGCCGCTGGAAGTTGAACGCATTCAAGTTTCACTCGGCCAGCAGGAGATGGCATTTTAGTTCACAGCCTCTTTTTACGAAGGGGCTTTTTTATTGCCAACGCCGGCAAGTCCACACGTCTCCGCTGATTCACCGTCGTGTCCTACGATTCACGGTGGATTCAAATTAAACCAACCAGAAAGGAGATTCATTATGGATGTTCATTGCACCACCTGTGGCGAGCCGTGGGATGTTTATCACCTGCGGCACGAAGCCATTTACGAAACGGACCTGTCCCACGCCGAGGCCAAGGCATGGATGCAGTTGTCACCGCAGGTCAAATTGCTCGACCGCTACCGCGAGAAATTCAAGTCCATCGGCTATGAGTTTGGCGGTTCAGTTCTCAACGTCATGCGTTGCCCAGCGTGTCCCAAGGATGCGAAACCTGATCCCGACCAAGCCGCGCTGAAAGCCGGCATCGTCGAGTTGTTGGGGGAAGACGAAGATGGCATCGCCGCCACGATGGAGGATTTTTGCTTATGAAAAAACATCCTTCATCGAACGGGAAAAACAGCGCACGCAATCCCGACCAAGACGAGTTCGGTATCATCTGGGAACTGTCGGCGTATCCGTTCACGCTGCGCGCCGGGGATGTCTTCAAGTTCAACGAGCGACTCTGCCGCGTGGTTCGCGTCAACTACAGTGCGGCCGTCGTCATCATGAGCCGGCCGGTGCGGGAGTTCAAAACGCGATTCGACAAGCCGGTGAAGTTTCAACCGCCGCCCCATCGGTTTTACATCTCGCCGAATTCCGAAGTGACCGTGCTTAACCGCAAGGCCCGGCGTTAGTTCATGGGCGATTCCTGGAATCGCCTTTTTTATTGGCCGGCTGATTCCGGCGGCGGGGTAGACAGCCGTTGCATCCACAGCTGGGCCAGCGGTTGAAAATTCTTTTGATCGCCCGCGCGTAAGGCAGTTAGATAAATTTCCGTTTCCGCTTTATCGCGCGGTGCCAGTTGCACCGGCGGTAGTTTCAGTCGGCGCAGAATTTCCCAAAGCCAGAGCCGCACCAAGCGTCCGTTGAAATCAGCGAACGGATGAATTGTGAGCAGGCGAGCTTCGGCGAACGCCAGCGTGTCAGGCAATGATTCAAATTGAATCGGCTCGGCCAAGCGTGCCTGCAAGTCCAGACTGTATTCCCGCATCTGGATAGGCACTAAATGCGGTGCGGGTGGTTCGTGCTGGCCGACCTGAACGGCAATCGTGCGCCATTGACCGGCCCATTCGGGCACGAGGTCGCCGCAGAAATCCCGATGCAGGGTGCGGATTAAATTATCATCCAACGGCGCAGCCGCGTAGTCACCCGCCTCAATTCGCTCTTGAATACGCAACACGCGTTCCGCGAGCAGAGGGGCTAATTCGGAGTAGCGGAGAATTCCCCGGCTGGTTTCAAGCCAGCGGGTGGAGTGGGCGGATGGAGTTTCGTCAGCCATGCGAGGTCAACGGGTTCGCCTTCAAACGCCATGCTGTCGGCCACCTGTTGGGGAATGGCCTGCCAGCGCAACTGTTGTTGCGTGCGCGCTGACAACAATTGCCAGCGTTGAATGGCTTCGACGTAACCCATGCAGGCAAAATAACCGCCTTCGCCGCTTTATCAAACACAATCCTTGCGAAGCCTGGCAAGTCCACACGTCTGCCCGGACTTGCCGCGAGGCCATACGCTTCCGATTGGGTTCACAGGGTTCATTTCAATACTTAACCAAAAGGAGATTCAATATGGCGGTTCAATGCGCTTCATTTACCACCGGCATCGTCGTCATCACCCCCAACGCCCTCGACCGACTGACGCCCGCTGACATCCAACGTGGATTGCAACGGCATCAGACGGGCGACTGGGGCGATCTCGGCGAGGAAGATTGGCAGGAGAATGACCGAGCCGTGCAGGCCGGGTCACGTTTGCTGTCTAGTTATCGCAGTGACGGCGGGGTGCCGTTCTGGATCATCACCGAGGCCGACCGCAGTGCGACGACCTTGTTGTTGCCGGACGATTATTGACCACGACACCAAGGCGATCCTTCACGGGTCGCCTTTTTATTGTTTTTTTTTTGGCAAATCCACACGTCTGCCGCAGGGCAACGCTCAGTTCTACGCTTCACGTTGGGTTCACAGGGTTCATCACAAAACAATAACCAACAAAAAAGGAAAAACATGAATGCAGTCACAGCGGAACGCGTCGCGTTATATTATCGGGAAGGTTCATCCGACAAAGTCTATCAGGCCGCGCTGGAACCGGCGGGCAATCAGTTCATCGTCAACTTCGCCTATGGGCGGCGGGGAACCACCCTGACCACTGGCACGAAAACTTCAGTGCCGGTGGATTATGCCGCCGCGAAGAAAATCTACACGAAACTGGTTAGCGAAAAGAAAGCTAAGGGCTACACCGAAGGCGAGAACGGCACACCGTATCAACACGCTGATAAACAGGCGTCCGGCATTCTGCCGCAATTACTAAACCCCGTCGAAGAAGCCGAGGTGGAATTGCTCTTACGCGATGATAACTATTGCGCGCAGGAAAAGTTCGACGGCAAACATCTACTGGTTCGCAAACAGGATGATGACCTTGAAGGCATCAACAAAAAGGGATTCATCGTTGGCTTGCCACAGACCGTCGCGAACGACCTGCGGAAATTGTCCGACAGTTTTATCCCGGACGGCGAATCCATCGGCGATAATTATCACGCGTTCGATCTGCTCGAACACAACGGCGAAAACTTGCGGCCATTACCGTATCGGCAGCGGCTCGTGCGTTTAGTGGATCTCTTGCTGTCCAGTTCACCGCACCCTTATGTGCGGCTGGTCGAGACGGCATTTACCACGGTGCAGAAGACCGAACTTTGGGAAGGATTGCGGCGAGAAAATCGTGAGGGCATCGTATTCAAACGCCTCGATGCGCCTTACACGCCGGGCAAGCCCAACAGTGGCGGGCCGCAGTTGAAGTTCAAATTCGTGGCCACATTGTCGGCGGTGGTCGCGAAGATCAACGTCCAACGCAGTGTGGAAATCAGTCTGCTCAAGGGACGCAGTTTGGTTTCGTGCGGCAATGTCACCATCCCGGCCAATCAGCCAATTCCGGCCGTCGGCGCCATCGTCGAGGTGCGTTATCTCTACGCCTACCGCGACAGTCTCGCGTTGCATCAGCCAGTTTATCTCGGCCCGCGCGATGACGTTGATGCCAGCGAATGTCTGGCGTCGCAGTTGAAATTCAAACCCGAGTAAGAAGTCATCCGGTCACGCTGAAAAGTGTGGCCGGTTTTTTGTGGGTTGATAATAAAAAACCACTCCCGCTAGAGAGTGGCTTTGGTTATTAAATCAGGACTTATTTCTTGGCGCCTTTTTCTGCCTTTATCTTTGCCCAGCGGGCTTTGGCGGCTGCGGCAATCTTGGCTTTGGCAGCGGCACTCATCACAAACTTCTTCTTCGCAGGTTTCAGAACTGTGTTGGTAACTTTGGGCGCAACCTTGGCCTCCGTCGTTTTGATTTTGGCCCAGCGCAGCTTTTGAGCCGCGACAATCCGGGCTTTGCCGGCAGCGCTCATGCCGCCTTTCTTTTTTACTGGCATCGCAGTTTTAGGTGCAACGGTTGCGGTGCTGCTGCCGATCAAGGCAGCTAGTTCTTTTTCCAACGCAGCTATCTTTTCCTTGATGCTGGCGGCTTGGCGTAATTGTTGGGCGGATAAGTTTAAGAAACTCATGGTTCAGCCATTAAAGCAATAGTTGTGAGTTAGGGAAAGTAAAATGGTTAAATGAAAGTGTTATTATAAAATCCAACCAATGGCTAATTGCCTGCGGACTTAGTGGTATCTCCAGCATTATCAATTGCCAGATTTGGCAAGTCCACACGTCTCCAGCAAAACCTCTCGGCGACATACGCTTCACCTTGGAACCGCAGGGTTCATTCACAAACAAAAACAACCGTAGGAGTAAATTATGAATAACAAATCGTATGACCGTATCACCGAACGCATCGTGTCCTTGCTGTCGCAAGGCACCGTGCCCTGGCACAAACCGTGGCACGTCCAGACCGGACTGCCGCGCAACCTCATCACGCAAAAGCCGTATCGCGGCATCAACGTGTTCCTGCTCATGGCGATGAATTATGAATCGCCGAACTGGCTCACGCTGCGGCAGGCCAATGCCATGGGCGGCCAGATCAAGCCGGGCGAAAAATCCTGCCCGGTCGTGTTCTGGAAACCGATGAAGCTGACCGACAAGGAAACCAAGGAAGAAAAGAAGATTCCGTTTCTGCGCCTGTATCACGTCTTCAATGTCACCCAATGCACGGGCTTGAAGAATATTCCACCGGCGGACAATACCGCATTCGTTGCGAGCAAGCCGGCGGAGATTGCCTTGAATATGCCGCAGCGTCCCGTCATCAAACACGGGATGAACATGGCCTATTATTCACCGGCCACCGACATCGTCGGGATGCCGGATAGTAACCGTTTCGAGTCCGTGGATCATTATCACGCGACGTTGTTTCATGAGCTAGTGCATTCAACTGGACACGTAAAACGATTGAAACGCGCCAGCATCTTGGAACGGAATGGTTATGGTTCGGATCCATACGCCAAGGAGGAATTGATCGCCGAAATGGGCAGCGCATTCTTGTGCGGTTACGCCGGCATCGAAGATCGCACCATCAACAGTTCAGCGGCGTATCTTGAAGGCTGGTTGAAACAGTTGAAGGCCGACAAAACGCTCATCGTCCACGCAGCGGCCCAGGCGCAGAAAGCGGCGGACTTCATCCTCAACCACCAACCGGAGGTTCCAGCGGAAGCCATCATTCCCAAAATCACCGTGCCGTCGAGACCGGCAGAGGTGATGGCGTGAAGGTGATTCATCCGCGCGAGTTCAAGGTGATGTCGTTGCGGGAGTGTCCCGTGCCAGCCGAAATGTTGGTGTGCGAGACGCCAAAGCAGGTGGTGGATTACTGGCGGTTGCACATCGCCACGGCTCCGCACTTCAATCCTGAATGCGAGTGTCTGGCGGTCTTGATGCTGAACACGCGTAAGCGGGTGAGCGGGCCGACCCCGGCGATCTGTTGTAAGCGTTGGGTAACGGGATAAGCC
>JBAXIY010000077.1:0-12739 GCA_037138135.1 Verrucomicrobiia bacterium | reverse complement strand
CACCGCGCCAGTCGGAACAGGCGTGGGCGTAGGATTGGACGGAGGAATTTCAGCCATAATGTTTGCGGCTCAAGATAAACGGGGCAGGAGTGCTGTCAAATTTAATTCCAAAACAAAAAACGGTTGGGCGCATGAGCCGCACCTATTCAGGTTTTTTCCTCAATCAATTCCCGCCGCGCACCGCCGAGTAGTTGTTCTACGAAATTGGTCGAATAAACACCGCGACGGAAATTGGGGTCTTGCATAATGGCTTGCTGGAAAGATATGGTGGTCTTAACACCGGTAATCATGAATTCATTCAACGCACGATTCATGCGATCTATCGCTTCGCGGCGATCCTTGCCGCGGACGATGAGTTTGCCGATCATCGAGTCGTAAGTCGGCGGAATCGTGTAGCCCGCGTAGGCGTGAGTGTCCACACGCACTTCGCGACCACCCGGCTGATAATACATTTCAATGCGGCCGGGACTGGGGCGAAAATCATTGAATGGATCTTCCGCGTTGATGCGGCACTCAATGGCGTGGCCTTTCATCACGATGTCGCTTTGCGAATAACGCAGCGGTTCACCCATCGCAATTTCAATCTGCGCCCGCACGAGGTCAATGCCTGTGACCTCTTCCGTGACCGGATGTTCTACTTGAATGCGCTTGTTGACTTCGAGGAAATAAAAATTTCCGTTGTCATCCACAATGAACTCAACCGTCCCGGCGTTCGTGTAACGTGCCGCTTCGGCGATACGAATGGCCGCCTTACCGATTTTGTCCCGCAACTTCTTAAATTTATACTCCAACAGTGGTGACGGCGATTCTTCAATCAACTTCTGATTACGACGTTGAACCGAGCAGTCACGCTCACCTAGATGAATGATTTTTCCCTTAGTGTCGCCAAGAATCTGGATCTCGATGTGGTGCGGATTCTCGATGAATTTCTCAATATAAACAGCCGAATTGCCAAAGCATTTTTCCGCTTCCGAACGTGCCGTGTGATAGCCCTTGACCAATGAAATATCGTTATGGGCGATTCGCATCCCACGCCCACCACCGCCAGCCACCGCTTTAACCATCACCGGATAACCAATTTTTTTGGCGATAGCCAAAGCATCTTTTTCGTTGTCCACAGTGCCTTCGGATCCAGGTGGCGTTTCCACGCCCGCTTTTTTAGCAAGCGCACGACTCACCGCCTTATCTTCCAAGGCACTCATTGCCCGCGGACTAGGGCCAATGAACCGAATGTTACAACTTTCGCAAACTTCCGCAAAGTGGGCGTTCTCTGACAAAAATCCGTAACCCGGATGAATCGCATCCACATCAGCAATTTCCGCTGCGCTGATGATACGATCAATTCGCAGATAACTTTCCGAAGAAGCCGCCTTACCTATACAAATTGCCTCATCGGCCATCTGGACGTGCATCGAGTTCGCATCCACTTCGGAATAGACAGCCACCGTGCGAATGTTCATTTCCTTGCAGGCGCGAATAATCCGAACGGCAATTTCACCGCGATTGGCGACCAATACTTTTTCGAACATGATGAGTGAATTGAAAAACCGGTTAAATCGGACGAACTTTGAACATCGGCTGTCCGAATTCGACGGGCTTGCCATTTTCCACCAAAATCTGGGTAATAACACCCTTAACTTCGGCTTTAATCTCATTCATCACCTTCATTGCCTCAATGATGCTAACCACTGTATCGGGATTAACCTCTGTGCCAACTTCAACATAAGATGCTGACTCTGGAGAAGGTGAACGATAAAAAGTTCCAATCATCGGTGATTTTATATCAATTTCACCAGAATTAGGGATGGGGGCCGCCGCCGAAACAGGTGTCGCTAAAACAGGAGCCGAAATTGTTGCGGGAATCATCTGAACCGTATCATCAGCTTGTGCCGCCGTTGAATTACCATTCAAGCCGCGTTTCAAGCGAAGCTTTGAGTCTTTTTCTTCCAGTTCGAACTCCGTTATGGAGTTTTTCTTCATCAAATCTATGATGGCTTTGATATCTTTGAGTTCCACGATTCGTTTTCGTTAAAGTGTTTTAGAAATACAAAAAAATCCCGACTTTTCATAAAAAACAGAGATTGATTTGCAAGCTCTGCCGCAGAAAAGACACCCAACTTCGAGAAGTCTATTTTTTTGAAACCTGAACGTCAAGCCCTATTATAAAAAAATTTGACCAAATTTTACAAAAAAAACTCATTTATTCAATTCGATAACGTAAACCGCTGCTTCTAAGCCTAAAATATACGATTTCACACCAAAACCACAAATTTGACCCCGACAAACGGATGCGATTAGCGACTTGTGCCGAAATTCCTCCCGTGCTTGGATGTTGGAAAGATGGATCTCAATCGTCGGCACGCCCACCGCTGAAATTGCATCGCGCAATGCGACACTCGTATGCGTGTAAGCTGCTGCATTGATAACAATCGCCTGAAATTTGCCTTTCGCCTCTTGAATCCAGTTCACCAATTCACCCTCAACGTTTGATTGCCGAAAATCCACATCCAACTTAAGCTCCGCCGCCCGATTACGAACTTGCGCCTTGATGTCAGCCAAAGTGAGTCGGCCATAAACCTCCGGTTCGCGTGTGCCTAGCAAATTCAAATTGGGACCGTTGAGAAACAAAACATTCATAAAGAAAAGTTAGCGATTTGACCATTATTTGTCGATTTCAATTATTTTCCAACCAATCAAGCATCCCAATAACGTAAAAGCTGTCCATGAAAGTGCTGGGATAAAAAGGCTGAACTCACCGAATCCCTGCACAAACCACGCAATCAGTCCGGCGAGCATGGCTAATGACAAAATGTCGGTGTTTAGCCAGAAAAATTTTCCGCCTACGACTAACGCCATAAAAATCCATAAGGTGTATGCAAGCCCACCCAACATACCGGAATCGGAAAATTGTTCGAGGTAGTCGTTGTGCGTCAGCCGCGCCATTTCAGCTTCTGGCGATTTGATCTGTGCGTAGGGTCGTTGGAATGTTCCCGGCCCGGTTCCAAAAATGGGATGCGCCGCTGCGGTTTGGAGTGCCGCCCGCCAGTAACCGAAACGCGCCCCGACACTTGTAGCACCAGCGGCAAAATAGTTGTGAAACCGGATAGTGAAAATACCTAGGCCAGCCAACAACACGAACGTCACCGCCGCCAATTTAATTTTTTTTGGCCAATCCAGCCGCAGCAAATAAAATCCGGCGATGGCGATGGTGATGAGCCAGCCTAGCTTGGAGCCGCTCCAGTAAAGCGCGGTGCCGCCAAGAAAAATGGCCAGTCCAATCACTGCCAGACGGATGGGCGGCTTGAGCTTTTGGGTCGCACCAAACGCAAGCACGAGCGATAGCGGCCAGAGTAATAATATGATTCCAGCCAAAGCGTTGGGGTAAATGAGCGTTCCCGCAACGCGGCCCATTTTGAATTTCTCAAGAATAGCCGGGTTCGCCACGTCTATTCCGTTAGTGTTTATGATTACTCCCTCATTTTTCATCTCAGCAATAGTCGCGGCTGGAAAATTGGTCCAGCCGTTGTGCTCGCCTTCAACAAGCATTTGACAGTTTTGCGGAAACTCAAAAATGTGTTGGTCAATGCCGCGCACGAGGCAAAAGGAAAATGCTGCGAGCAGGCCGGGCAACAGCCAGTGCCACAGGTTGCCGCGTACAAAAATCAGCGCGCCCAAAAAATAGCAGGCCACGCAGCCGGAAAATTGCCAGAGCGTGGCGCGCGTCAAATCCTCATCCACGGTCTGCGTGGCGGAAATAAACTGCCAGCCGAGCCAAGCCAGCGGCAGCAGCCAGAGCCATCGGGATTGCTTCCAAGTAATTTTTTTCTGGAAAATCAGTAAAGTGCCTAGTCCGACCAATGACAGTAAAATCCAATTGGCCCAATGCAATGGCCACGGTTCATTGAAAAGTTCGGCAGGCGTGGTGGGCGCAATAATTTTGTGATTCAGGACGACGGGGTTGCCAAACTTCCAGATGCAGAGGCCAAGAAAAAGTCCGAACGCGAAGGTGTAAAGTTTCGGCGCGGTGAGATTTTTCATCGGTCAAAGCTGCAATTTCAACAGGCCGACTTCAAGCGCAAGCGCCTCTTGCACGTTGGTATGGAGCAGTCGCTGGGTTTGTTCGAGTACCGCTAGGTTTGCTTGCGCCTGGCGCGAACTGATGCGTTTGGCGACTTCGTCCGCGCCGGCGATTTGCGGCAGATGCAAAAGTTCTTCACCGGCGGCCAGCGTCCAAAACCAAACATCGCGCAGCCACCATTGTAGGAGCAATAGGATTTCCGCGCGCTGACGACGGTATTCGGCCTCGATACCAGCTTTCAATTCTTCTTCCCATTTCTCGCGCAAATCTTTTTCCGCATCGCTGTATTTTTCCAGCGGCGAACGAGCGGACAACGTCTCGTCCACGCGGGCGCGAATCGTATTGAGATGTTGCAGCAACGCATCGAGCAGGCGATAGCGGCCAAACAAACTTTTCTGTTCGCCAGCGGCGGCGGAACTGAATTGCTGCAACCAGATGGACTGTTCGGCGGAAAGGGTGCGCGCGGTTTCGGCAGAAAAATTCAGACGCAGGCAGCGGGATAAAATTGTTTCCAAAATCCGGGACGGCTCGGTGGTAAGCAGAATCAAAATGGATTTTGGCGGCGGTTCTTCGAGGGTTTTTAGAAACGCGTTGGCGGCCTGCGCATTGAGCCGGTCGGCACCCACAATGATGGCGATTTTATAGCCAGTCTCGGTTGGTTTGAGTTGGATTTCGCGCGTCAATTCGCGCGTCTGGTCAACGGAAATGATGCGCGACTTGGATTCTGCCCGCGCCCAATGCAAGTCAGCGTGATTTTCGCCGTCAATTTTTTGACAATTCAAACACTCGTCACAGCAGTCGGTGGCGACGCCGGAAGTTTTGACCGGATTCAGACAATTCAAAGTTTTGGCGAGCGTGCGGGCGAGCGTTTCGAGTTTCTCCAAATCGTGGCCAGTAAATAGATAAGCATGGCCAAGTCGGCCGCGAGCAAGCGAGCGTTGCAAAAGCTGGACGCCCTGAGATTGCTCGGAAAAATTTGTGAAGGCCATGCGTTTTTTCGGCGTATCGTTTTGAGGATTGCCCGCTTTTACGTGACTAAGCCGTGGCAGCTTTTGCCTTTGTCTCGCAAAGGCAAAAGTTGGTGCCGACGGAGGGGGTCGAACCCACACACCCTTTCGGATAATAGATTTTGAGTCTATCGCGTCTGCCAATTCCGCCACATCGGCCACCAGAGAGCACAATATATTTTGTCTCGGCGCGAAGTAAATAAGTTTCGGTGCCGGACACTAATAAACGGTTGTCGCGCCGGCTGATTTACTTTGGTAACTGCACGCGAAATATTTCTTCACGCCACAACGAATGGCGCGAATTCCTCCGCCAGATGTGGCGGGATGCGGACTTTGAACCGCGCGTTCTTGCCGCTGTAACGGCTAGACACTACTTGGCCGACAGCGTGAATCCGCGCAATGACGGCGGCCTTTTCCTGCGGCACGCGCAAATCCAGAAATTCGCGGATGGGCCGCAGCTGCGTGCCGAGTTCCGCCAGCAGCGGCGCAATCCCTTCGCCCGTCTTCGCAGAAATGCTAACGGCGTGCGGATACTTTTCGCGCATGAACGGCGGGATGCTGCCGGCAAGTTGATCCACCTTGTTGAAAACCATCAGCACCGGTTTTTCCGCCGCGCCGATTTCCATCAGCACCGTGTTCACGGCATCAATCTGCTCCGCCGCCTGCGCGTGACTGATGTCCACGACATGCAGCAGCAAATCCGCCTGCACGACTTCTTCGAGTGTCGCCTTAAACGCCTCGACCAAACCGTGCGGCAATTTTTTGATGAAACCTACGGTGTCGGTGAGCAACACGTTTTGTTTCGTCGGCAATTTCAGCCGCCGCGTCGTCGGGTCAAGCGTGGCGAATAATTTATCTTCCGCCAAAACCGTTGCGCCCGTCAGCCGGTTTAGCAACGTGGATTTACCGGCGTTGGTGTAGCCAACGATGGACGCGAGTGACCATTCGCTGCGCTGGCGGCCGGCGCGTTGCGTCTCGCGCTGGGAACGGACTTTGTCGAGTTCGCTGGCAATTTTCTCGATGCGTTCGGAAATTTTCCGGCGGTCAGCTTCGAGCTGCGATTCGCCTTCGCCGCCAATAGAACCGGTGGAACCGCGCTGCCGCGACAAGTGCGACCAGAACCGCGTCAGCCGCGGCAGCAGATACTTGAGCTGCGCGTGTTCGATCTGCAATTTGCCTTCGCGCGTGCGGGCGCGCTGGCCGAAAATTTCCAGAATCAGCGCGGTGCGATCCATGATTTTGACGCCGAAGATTTTCTCCAAGTTGCGCGTCTGCGCGGGCGAAAGTTCGTCGTCGAAGATGACGGTATCCACATCACTTTCCTTGCAGAGCTTGGCAAATTCCTCAGCTTTGCCCGGCCCGATGTAAGTGGCGGCGACGGGCACGGCCATTTTCTGCACGCCTTCGCCGACGATGAGCGTGCCGGCGGTTTCAGCCAGTTCTTCAAGTTCGTCAAGCGATTCGCGGACGTCGGCGGCGGTGCGGGACTTGAGTTCCACGCCGATGAGGAAAACGCGGACGGAACGGGCGTTGCGAGTTTGGTGGACGAGTGCTTTCAAAGTTTCGTGGCGCACAGCCTAGCAGAACCTGCCACCGGCGAAAGCGCGGACTGCGCCGGATAATTTTCATTTCCGTTTTCGTCTAAAATGGAGTAAGAGTTTCCCCGACGACGCCATGCAAAAACCATTCGCCCAACTGCAAGGCTACCCGCCAATTCTCTGGCGACTCGCTTTCCCAGCGTTGGCGCTCGCCATCGCCCTGCCCTTGCACGCGGACAATACCAATTTGACGGAGGAAGTTCGCTTGTTGCGCGAAGAAAATGCGTTGCTGCAACAGCAAGTGAAAGCGCAAGGCGCGCAGCTCGACTCGCTCATCCAAAAAGTGAACAGCCTCGAAGCCACGCAGCAAATCGAAGGTGTCAACAATCAACCGGCACCGCCGCACCGTTTCGGGCTGGATCAATTGCGAATCGGCGGTGAGGCGGGCGTGGGCTACGCCGGCACGGGCACGGACGGCTCCATCCCGAACGGCCAGTTTCGCGTGGATGATGCGCGGTTGTTTTTGGAAGCGCCGGTTTACGACGATGTTTATTTCTACGGCGAAGTGGTGCTGGCGACGGCAGATCAGACTTATGACAACGTGGAGCTGGGCGAATTCTACGTGGAGTTTGAAAATATTTCCAAGCTGTGGAAAAAAGATAATCAGCTGAATGCGCGCCTCGGCCAGATGTATATCCCGTTCGGCGAGGAATACCTCACGCGCAACGCGATTGATAATCCGCTCATCACGCATTCCCTGATGGATTATTGGGGCGTGACGCCCGGCGTGGAACTTTATGGCGATCTGGGCAAATTCACCTACGTTGCCGCCGCGCAAAACGGTGCCGACGGAGGCGACGGTGCGGGCGGGGATAAAGCCATCGCCGGCCGCATCGGTTTCGACCCGAACGAACACTGGCATTTCAGTGCGAGCGCAATGCGCACCGGCAACCTGCACGCGGATCAACTCTCGGCGATGTGGTTTGCGAACGGATTTTTCAAATCCATCGGCTCGACCAACACAACCCAGTTTCATGTGGACGCGGCCCAAGGCGATGTCGCGTATCGCTGGAAAAGCGGTCAGGCGCACGCGTTCGGCGGCTGGGCGGGCTATCACGACAACAACACGCCCGCCAGCAACACGCGGAACATTTATTATTACTCGGCGGAGGTTGTGCAGAACTTGCCGAGGAAATTTTACGCGGTGACGCGCTGGAGTCAGGTGTTTTGCGATAATGGCGTCCCGATGGTTGGTTACGGCGAATACGGCGATTACTCCGCTGCGCTCACGACGCAATTATGGCGCTGGAGCCTTGGCCTTGGCTACCGTTTCAGTGACCGACTGGTGTTGAAGACGGAATACTCTTTCGAGCGCGGCAACGAAGTCGGCGGCGACACGCGCCAAAACGAAGATTTCTTCGGGACGGAAGCGGCGTTTAAGTTTTGATCGGCGAATGAAAATTATTTTTACCCTCTTCGCCGCTGCGTGTGCCGCGCAAATGCTTTCTGCCGGCGACATCACCGGCACAGTGCGCGCGGAGCCGAAGACGGGCACGGAACTGAGTCCCATCGCCGCCCGCGCCGCCTACTCCAGCCGCAAGTTTAAGTTTGTCGAGCGCGTGGATTACGCGGCAATGCGGGATTTTGTGGTGGGTATTGAAGGCGCGGTCGGCACGAATGCCGCACCGACCAACGTGGTCGTGGTCACCACCAGCCGCGTGGCGCAACAGGGCGCGGTGTTCACGCCGCACATTTTGCCGGTGATGGTCGGCACAAAAGTTGAGTGGCCAAACCACGATGATATTTTTCACAACGTCTTTTCTGATTCGGAACCGGCGCGGTTTGACCTCGATCTCTACAAAGGAAACCCGCCGAACAAGAACGTCATCTTCGATAAGCCGGGCAAGGTGGATGTTTATTGCTCCATTCACGCGAACATGCATTGCGTCGTTCTGGTGATGGAGAATCCGTATTTTGCCATGACGGATGCCGACGGCCATTACATTATCACCAACGTGCCGCCGGGAACTTACAAACTCAAAGCGTGGCACGAGCGCTTGCCAGCGGATGAACAGTTGATCGTCGTGCCGACCAATGGCGCGGTGCAAGCCGACTTTGTTCTGACCATCAAAAATCTCCCGAAATACTGACGCATGGCCAACCGGGAAATTTTTCAAAAAAGCAGCCTCCGCACGAAAGTGTTGGTGCCCGTCATGACCGTGATGGTGCTGCTGCTGACCATAACGGTGCTCATCGTCAACCAGCATTTCAAACAGCAGGTGTGGGCCAATTCAGAGCACGAGCTGGACGCCACCAAAATGCGTTTCCAGCATGAGCAGATCAAACATCAGAAGTCGCTGGAACTGCGCTTCCGCAGTCTGGCGCGGGAGCCGCATTACTTCTCGGCCTTTCGCACATTCGACGTTAATACCATCCGCACGCAATTGAGCCTGATGCTGGAAAATGAAATGCTCGCGAGCGAGGGCATTGTCTTTGTCTATTACTTGCCGCTGAATGACAGCGCCGCTGAAATTTCGCCGCCTATCATCAAGCCGGACGGGCAAATGACCAATTCGCTTACTATCACCGCTGGTTGTTATCCGGTCATCCAACTGGCGCACGGTGGTGAACCTGCCACTGACACCGTGCGGATTGGCGACAAACTCTGCGACCTCGTCGCCATCCCGATATTTACTGATAGCACGCAAGAAAAGGTCGCCGGCACGTTGGTGTTCGGCGAAGAGATGGGCTGGAATGTGGCACAGGAATTGAGCATCGGCACAGGCGCGAGTTGCGCGCTGCTGGCGGGGAATCGCGTCATCGCCACCACGCTGCCGGGAACCAACCTGCTGGATGCGAACCTCGTGGAACTCTACCGTCAGCTGGCCAATCGCACCGCGGACAATCATGCGGCGCTGAACTCGCTCGTCATCCAGAACAAAAATTATTTCTACACGAGCGGAAATTTTCCATCACTGCAAGGCGACAACTCGCTTGGCTACCTGCTGTTCAGCTCCTACGAGGACCAACTCGTCGCCTTGAGCGAAATGCGCTGGCTGCTGCTCATTGTCAGTCTCATTGCGATGCTCGTTGGTTCGGTGGTGGTGTGGTATTTCATCCAGCGGGCCACGGCACCGCTGTTGGAATTGCGCAGCAGCGCGGAGGCGGTCGGGCGCGGGGATTTTTCGCACCGCGTCGTCGTGCGCAGTCGCGATGAATGCGGCGAGCTGGCCAAGTCTTTCAATCACATGACGGAAAATGTCCAGTCGGCGCAGACGCAGTTGCAACAGACGGTCAACACGCTCAAGACTACGCAGGCGCAACTGGTGCAAAGCGAAAAACTTTCCGCCGTCGGCGAATTCGTCGCGGGCGTGGCGCATGAATTAAACAATCCGCTCGCGGCGGTCATGGGATTTTCCGAACTGCTGCGGAGCGCCAATGTGGACGAAAAACAGCGCCGCCATTTGGATTTGATTTTCAAATCGTCGCAGCGCTGCCAGCGGATTGTGCAGTCGCTCTTGAGCTTCGCCCGCCGTCATCAGCCCGAACGCAAACCGGTCGCGTTGAACAAACTGATCGAGGACGTTTTGGAAATCGTCGCCTACCAACTACGCACGAGCAACGTCGAGGTCGTCACGCGATTCGCGGCGGATTTGCCGCTGGTGCTGGCGGATGGCCACCAGATTCAGCAGGTCGTGCTCAACCTAATCAATAATGCGCGGCAGGCGATCGAAGCGCATCAAGCCGGCGGCCGCATCATCGTCAGCACGGAACGTAGCGGCCAGTTTATCCGCATCAACATTCAGGACAACGGCCCTGGGATTGCGCCGGAAAATTTGCAGCGCATCTTTGATCCATTTTTTACCACCAAAGAAGTCGGCAAAGGCACCGGCCTCGGCTTGAGCTTGTGCTACGGGTTGATCAAGGAACATGGCGGCAACATCAGCGTCAACAGCCAGCCCGGTCACGGCGCGACCTTCACCATCGAATTGCCCGCCACCGAAGGCACGCACGCCGCCAATACGACGAATACTTTTGACGCTCCCGTGAATCCACACGAAGGCGCCGGTAAAAAAATCCTGCTCGTGGACGACGAAGAAATTCTGCTCGAAATGGTGCGCGACGATTTGCTGCGGCACGGCTATGAAATCATCACCGCCAACAATGGCGAAGTCGCCTTGCGCGAACTGCACCAGCACAAGGTGGACGCCATTTGCTGCGACATCAAGATGCCCGGACTGAACGGCCCGCAGCTTTACGAATGGATCCGCGCTGGTCGCCCGGAATACGCCCGTCGCATCGTCTTTATGACCGGCGATATCATCAACGAATCGCTCCAGCATTTTCTCGAACAAAGCCAGCTCACCTGTCTCAACAAGCCGTTTGCACTGCATGATATGCGGCAGGCGATAAAAAATATTCTGGCCGAAACCGAAAAACATTGAAGCCTGGCACCGCTGGCTAGCGTCTCTCCCCGCATGAAAAACTTTTTTGCCGCCGCCCTGCTCAGCCTTGGCCTCGCTGCCACCGCCCAAACGCTGCCGCCCATCACACTCCAGCCCGTGCTGACCAAGCTTACCGGCGACCGCCTCGTGTGGCTAACCGAAGCGCCGGACGGCAGCGGACGCTTCTTCGCCGTCTATCAGGATGGGAAAATTCTCGTCACCAAAAAAGATTCCGACGGCGCGGACGCGCAGGAATTTTTGAACATCGAGGAACGCGATCCCCGCGCCGGTGGCCAGAATGAATGCGGCCTGTTGAGCCTCGCCTTTCACCCCGGCTTCGCCACCAACCAACTTTTCTACATCTACTATAACCAGAAAAATCCCACGAACCGGAATTCCAAGCCGCTGAACTTTGCCTACCGCAGCGTCATCAGTGAATTTAAAGTCTCTGCCACCAACACTAATCTCGCCGACCTAAAGACCGAGCGCATTCTTTTGCAAGTCCAGCAACCCTTCGACAATCATAAGGGTGGCGAATTATGTTTCGGCCCCGACGGCTATTTGTATCTCGGCCTCGGTGACGGCGGTGCGGCGGATGATCCGTTTGGCAGCGGCCAGAGCTCTTCGACATTGCTTGCGAAGATTCTCCGCCTTGACGTCAACACCCAGACCACCAACGCCTTTGGCGACCGCAACCGCCGCCTCGAATACGGCATTCCGCGCGACAATCCTTTCGTAAATGAGACCGACATGGGCGACCGCGGCGCGCGCAAAGAAATTTACGCCTACGGCCTACGCAACCCGTGGCGCTTCAGCTTCGACCGCGTCAACGGTGCGCTGTGGTGCGGCGATGTCGGACAGAATCTCTGGGAGGAAATTGACCTCATCGTCAAGGGCGGCAACTACGGCTGGAGCGTCCGCGAAGGCGCGCACCATTTCAAACCCGGCCCCGACGGTGCGAAATACATCGAACCCGTCATCGAGTATCCGCACCAGACAAGCATGCAAGCGCAGGCGATGTTCCCCGATCACGGCGTCGGCGTGTCCGTCACTGGCGGTTACGTCTATCGCGGCAAAAAATTCCCGGCGCTTAATGGCATTTATATCTATGCCGATTACGGTGCCGGTTCCATCTGGGGTTTACGCTACGATTACGCCGCGCAGAAAGTCACCGCCCACGGCAAACTTCTCCAGCAACCCAACAACATTTCCAGCTTTGCCGAAGACCTCGCCGGCGAAGTTTACGCGCTCATGCTGGACGGAAAAATTTATCAGGTCACAACCAAATGAAACTCCGCCGAATCCAGACCAAATCTTCAACCGCCGCGAGTCGGCGGTGGCTCAGCTTTTTTCGTTAGGCGTCTTTGCCGCGCATTTTGGATATGAAACTCAAGAGCATCAGATTTGTGCCAGCCATTATCGGGTTATCGGTTGCGACGTTGATTGCTTGGGCTATTAGCCACTGGATGAGTTTTCCATTTTTGGGAGCATTTGCTATTGTCATTTTTGCTATGTTTGTCAACGGCATCATTGCCGAGATTGAGGACAATGCGCCCGGAGGTTTTAACAATCCACACCCACCGGAAACGAAGAAGCCAGATGATATTAAACCAGACGCCTAACCAGATTAGATGAGAAGGCAGACCACTGACGCCAGGGTGCGTTGGTGCT
>JBAXIY010000076.1:0-12747 GCA_037138135.1 Verrucomicrobiia bacterium | reverse complement strand
TGTCCTGCGCCAAAATTTTCAGGCCGTATTTTTCAGCGGCGAGAACACCGCCGAGTGACGCCGCGAATTTTTCCTTGGCGGCCAGTTCGGCCGAACGTGCGTTTGAGGCTGCTTCCACGATTTCCACGCGCGGTAGATGTTTCGCCAGCCAGCCGCGGCATTGCGCCAGCGACTGCGGATGGACGTAAAGTTTTTTGATCTTCGACAGCGGCGAATTGCTCATCAGGCATTGCTGAATCTTAAGTAACACCTGCGAGACGATTTTCAAATCGCTGTCCACGAACATGTCCAGCGTGTGCGTGACGACGCCTTCGGTGGAATTCTCCACCGGCACGACGCCGTAGTCCGCAGATTTTTTGGAAACTTCGGTGAACACGTCGCCGATGGTTTTCTGCGCGGCGTAGTTCAGGCTCGCGCCGAATTTCTGGAGCGCTGCTTGATGCGTGAACGTCGCCTCCGGCCCGAAATAGGCAATGGTCATGGTCTTCTCCAGCGCGAGGGCGCTGGACATGATTTCGCGGTAAATACTGCGGAGCTGTTCATTCGTGATCGGCCCGGCGTTGGACTTGCAGACGCGGTCGAACACGATGCGTTCGCGGTGCGGGGCGTAAATCTCCTCGCCCGCCGCGAGCTTGATTTCGCCGATGGCGAGGACGTGGCGCGTGCGAGCGTTGAGCAGTCGGACAATCTGCGTGTCCAGCTTGTCAATCGCCTGACGATGTTCGGAAAGGCTCATGCGAGTGAAGAATGATGAATTAAAGGTGAAGAATCAATCCGTTCGTGTGGTTTTATTCATTGACTTAACCAGCCAAAAACCTATTCTCCGCGTTCCTAAATTTATGCGGGAATTTGCCCGAGGCAAGTTGGCCCCGCTCCCGGAAGGATGTGAGTGTAATGACAGAGATTAAACTGAAAAAAGGCGAACCTGTGGAACGTGCGTTGCGTCGGCTGAAGAAAAAAGTCGACCGCGAAGGCACGCTCAAGATCGTGCGCATGCGCCGGCAATTTGAAAAGCCGTCCGCCGTCCGCCGTCGCAAGGAAAAGGTTTCCCGCTTCTCCGCCATGCTCGCCGCGCGCCACGCCGACGACTAGGCCGTGATTTGCATTTCCCACGCCGGGCGTGTCCGCTAGGATGCGTCCGGCTTTTTATGTATTCGTTTTCAACCTGCTGGAATTCTGGGCGCCACACCGATGGGCGCGCAATGCTTCGCGAAATCCGCGAACTTGGCTTTGAATATGCCGAGTTGAGCCACGGCATCCGCATCAGCCTCATGCCCGGCATTCTCGAGGCGGTGAACGCGGGCGAGATCAAGATTTCCACCCTGCATAATTTTTGCCCGCTGCCCGTCGGCGTCACTGGGCCGTCGCCGAACCTTTACGAATTTTCCTCCGACCGTGAACGCGACCGGCAATTGGCGCTCAAGCACACGCTCAACACCTTTGAATTTGCCAAGCGCGTTGGCGCACCGCTCGTCGTGCTGCATTTTGGCAGCATGGACTTGAAGGATTACACCGGCAAACTCAAGGAACTCCTCGAACGCGGCGAAAAAGGTTCACCCAAATTTCGGAAAGTCGTCGCCGAGGCCGCCGCCGCGCGCGAGGCGAAGAAGCAAAAATTCTACGACCGCTCTCGCGATATGTTGCGCGAATTGGTGGGCGAGGCGAAATTTCGCGGCCTCAAGCTCGGTATCGAAATCCGTGAAGCCGTCGAGGAACTGCCGGTGGAATCTGATTTCCCCGCGCTGCTAAAGGAGTTTCCCGCGCCGGTGTATTACTGGCACGACGTGGGCCACGCGCAGATCAAGGCCGACCTTGGCTTCATCAACCACGCGGAACATCTGGCGTTGCTGGCGGACCGGCTGGCGGGCTTTCACATCCACGACGTGAAATTTCCCGCACGCGACCATTTCCCGCCCGGCGGCGGCGACATTCATTTTGCCGCACTCGCACCGTTCGTGAAACCGGAACACATCAAGGTGTTTGAACTTAGTCCCAAAGTTCCGCTCGACTCCGTCCAGCGCGGCATTGCGCATCTGAAAAAGATTTGGGGCGAAGAATAAATTCTTTGCGCCTTTACGCCTTTGCGTGACAATGGTTTCGTGAATCCGTCGCCGCGCGAATCCGCCAAATCCATCGTCGCCCGCCTGCAAGGCGCGGGCTTCCCTGCGTTCTGGGTCGGCGGTTGCGTGCGCGATTTTTTGCTCGGTCGCGAACCGCAGGATTTCGACATCGCCACAGACGCCAAGCCGGAGCAGGTCGAAAAACTTTTCGCCAAGACCATTCCCGTCGGCCGCAAATTTGGCGTCGTCATCGTCGTCGAAAATGGAATTCAATTTCAAGTCGCCACGTTCCGCGCCGAGGCGGATTATCAGGACGGTCGCCGCCCGGAGAAAGTCGAATTCGCCAATGCCGAAGCGGATGCCGTGCGACGCGACTTCACGGTGAACGGCCTTTTCTACGATCCGCTCACGCAAAAAATCCACGACTGGGTCGGCGGCGAAAACGATTTGCGTGCGAAAATAATTCGGACGATTGGCAAACCCGAGGAACGCTTTGGCGAAGACCATTTGCGGCTGCTGCGGGCGGTGCGCTTCGCCGCGCAGTTGAATTTTGAAATCGCGCCGGAAACTTTTGCGGCGATTCAAACGCTCGCGCCGAAAATCAAAATCATCAGCGCCGAGCGCGTGCGGGATGAATTGGTGAAATTATTTTGTCCGCCGCACGCCGCGCGCGGGCTGGTTTTGCTGCGCGACAGCGGCTTGCTGGAACACGTCCTGCCGGAGCTGGCGGCGACGATTCATTGCGAGCAGTCGCCGGATTTTCATCCCGAAGGCAGCGTGTTCAATCACATCCGGCTGATGCTCGAAAAACTGCCGCAGGACGCCGACCCGCTGCTGCCGTGGGCCGTGTTACTGCACGACATCGCCAAGCCGGTGACGGCGCAAAAGGATTTGGCGACGGGCAAAATCCATTTTTACGGCCACGAAAAAATCGGCGCGGACATGGCGGAAGCCATCTTGCGGCGGCTGAAATTTTCCAACGACGAAATCGCCGTGGTGGTCGCGGCGGTGCGGCATCACATGCAGTTCAAGGATGTGAAGCTGATGCGCAAGGCGACGCTGCGGCGTTTGTTGCTGCGCGAAACGTTTCCGCTGGAACTGGCATTGCACCGGTTGGATTCGCTTGGCTCGCACGGCGATCTGGCGCACTACGATTTTTGCGTGGCGGCGGCGGAAGAATTGAAGAACCAGCCGGAAATCCTGCCGCCGCTGCTGACCGGCGACGATTTGCTGGCGCTGGGGATTCCGCGCGGAAAAAAGATTGGCGAGCTGCTGCATGAACTGCGCGACCGGCAACTGGCGGAGGAAATCAAAACGGCGGACGAGGCGCGGGCGTGGGTGAAACGGATGCTGGCTCAATAATTACCAGTCATTCCGAATGAAAATATGCGCTGTGGATGAATATGTCGGGTAAATCAGAAAAGTAACCAGCGCTGCCAACGCCGCAGTCAAAGCCACAACGATAATAATCAAACCTCGCCGAAGACGGATGATGTTCCAGCAATGCACGAGCTGCCAATATGCCGGGTGCACAAGCCGCCAATAAAAGTATTCTGGATTTTTTCTATGCCACCGGATAAAACACAACCAAATGCTCGAAATGGCTAACATCGCGACTCCATCCTGTGCAATATTTCTCAAATGGGCATGTCTCTCTTCTATCACTTCCTGAAGCCGTATCGTGCCTGCATTCTTGTCCAGAAACGGGCTTGAGTTAGCGAGGTCTTCTCTCAAAATTGATTCGAGGCGACTATTATCACCATAATGACAAAAAGAGTAACGCATGTTTTCTGCTGGGAACCAAACCAGCAGAATCCACAAAATCGCGAAAAACAAATATGTCTTCATGTCGCCTAACAGATAATCGGCGCACACTTATTCCTCCCATCATCGGCTACAATGCGCCAATCCTGTTCCAAGAATTCGAGTTTGAGCCGGTTGAAAAAAATTGTCCAATCAATTTTCCCGACAGAATTCAATATTTCAGCGGGGCGTAATCAATCGAGCGGATTTCGAATTCACCGCCTTCGCTTTGGATGCCGATGTAGCCGGAGTCAACGGTGCACTCGGTCACTTCATTCACAAACTTGCTGTTCATGAAGGATTCCACTTTGCCGTGGATGCAGATGGTTTCGGCCTTGTTCCATTCGCCGACGGCAACTTCCACGGGATCGCCTTGCAGCGGCACGGGCGTGTTCTTGTCCTTGCCCTTGTGCTCCATCGCTTCCGCGCCTTCCATCAGAAAGATGTCGCCCTGATGATTGTGTCGGCCTTGCACCTGCACGCATTGCGGCCAGATTTTATCGGGCGGCTGGATGTGGACGAGGATGCCGGTGTTGTCGGCCTTGGGCGCGACTTTGACGAAGCGCCAGACGACGGTGAGAAAATAATTGCTGTAGGTCTGCGTGGTGCGAAGGTAGCCGGTGGGCGCGCCGGTGCAATGAATGACGCCGTTCGTGACGCTCCAAGTTTTGAGCGGGTCGGTGTTGGTCTTGGTGACGAAGGTCCAGCCGGTGAAATCTTTTTGGTTGAACAGCGCAACGGACATTTCGTGGATGCGCGGCGGGTAAACCACATCCTGATCTTGTGCGCGGATGATGGGACAAAAAACTTGGAGCAGAACGAGGGCGGCGATGAATTTCACGGCTTCAGCGTGGCGCGGAAAAAGATTTCGTCAAGCGAACAGCGCAGCCCTACCAGAAGAAATCATGCGAGCAGTTTTTCCACGCGAGTCAAAACCAGCGCGGGCGGCAACGCGCGCAAACATTCGTCGGTATTCTCAATCGAACAGCGCGACGACAGGCAGGGCGAGCATGGGAGATTGAGACGCAAAACATTTTGGAGCTGGCCGTAAGGGCCGGTGCGGCGCGGCTCGGTCGGTCCGAAGAGCGCGACGAGCGGCTTGCCGAGTGCGGCGGCGACGTGCATCGGCCCGGTGTCGTTGGTGACCAGCAAATTGCAGCGACGCACCCACTCGATCATTTCTGGGAGCGAAGTCGCGCCGCAGAGGTTCAAAACTTTTTCGGGCGCTGCTTGCAAAATTATTTCCCCAAGCGGTTGGTCGCCTTTGTCGCCGAGGATGCCAAAGCGCGCGTCGGGAAATTTTTCGGCGAGCGTGCGGACGAGTTCAGCGAAATGATTTGCCGGCCAGCGTTTATTTTTCCAACGCGCGCCGGGCTGGAGCAGAATTAATTTGGGAGTTGGGAGTTGGGAGTTGGGAGTTGGGAAAGCATTCGGCCATTTGCGCTTCACTTCGTCAGCGATCTGTGGACGTTCGGGCAGCCAGGTGAAATTATTATGGACGGGCACACCGAGCGGCGGCAGCACAGATAAATACCAATCCACGGCGTGCGTAAAAAAATCTTTTCGCGGCACGGCGAGGTCGTAAAAACCGCGCGCACCTTCGCGAACTTCATCCAAGCCGACAAGGGTTTTTCCGCGTGCCAGCCAAGCGAATGCGCCACTGCGCGCGAGGCATTGCAGATCGATGACGAGGTCGAAGTTTTGGGCGCGTAGCCAGCGGATGCTGCGGAGCATTTCCAGCCAGTGCTGCGGTTTGCCCCAGCGTTTGCGCTCGAATCGGACGATGCCAGTTAAATCGGGGTCGCCTTCAATTAGCGGGGCGAGGGCAGAATCAATCCACCAGAAAATTTCCGCGTCGCGGAAGTGGAGCTTCAACAAACGCAGCACAGGCAGGGCGTGGATGACGTCGCCGAGCGAGCTGGGTTTGAGAATGAGAATTTTCAACGGCCGTAAGCGAGCCGTTCGGCGAGGCGCTCGGGCAGTCCGGCGGCGCGGATTTTGGCTTGTGCGGTCTCGATGTCGTAGTCGAGGCGGCGGAGTTCGATGGTCTGCGCGTCCATGTCGTAGATGACGTAGGCGGACTTGGGATTATTATCGCGCGGCTGGCCGACGGCACCGACGTTGATGAAATATTTTTTGGATGAATCCACTTTGAACTTCGAGTAAGTGCCGCCGCGCACAACGGTGTCGCGCATGAAGGCAACGGGCACGTGCGTGTGGCCGAAGAAACACATCTGCGTGTTCTGATACGGAAAACTAGCGGCGGCTGCGAGCTTATCAAAGACATAACCCCAGCGATCCGGCGCGTCGAGCGTGGCGTGAACCATCGTAAAATTTGCGGCCATGCGCGAGTATTTCAGATCGCGCAGCCACTGTTTGTCCTCGGCGGAAAGTTGGTTGCGCGTCCAGATGACAGCTTCGGCGGCGTGCGGATTAAATCCTTCGAGGTGATCTTCGCTGGAGCAGTATTCGTCGTGGTTGCCCTTCACTACGGGAATATTCAGGTTGCGAATGACATCGAGGCATTCCTTGGGATTAGCGTTGTAGCCAACCACGTCGCCAAGGCAGACGGTGTGCGTGACGTTTTGGGCGCGGATATCCTCCAGCACCACCTGAAGTGCTTCCCAGTTTCCGTGAATGTCTGCAATGATGGCGTATTTCATTTCCTAACGAACAATCTCAAATCCCCGAAATTCATTTTTCGCGTCCGCCCAAATTACCTGTTCGTCGCGGATAAATCCAGCAAGACCTGCGCCATGCAGCTCCACGAGGAAAGCCTCCAGTTCCGCTTGCGCCCCTTCCGCAACGAGTTCGACGCGGCCATCGGGCAGATTTTTTACCAAGCCGGTAATTTCAAAACCGGTGGCGACTGTTTTGGCGGTGTAACGAAAGCCCACGCCTTGCACGCGACCAGAAAAAAAGGCATTCATTCGGCGGCGCGCGGCGGTAGAAACCGGCGGTGACATGGCGGGATGAAGCCAAAGTCGCGCGCGGGATGCAATGTTTTTTGGTGACGGAAGCAAAGATTTTTCTTTTTGGTTTGACCGACTCACGGATTTACCGTAATCACTTCGCGCTGCCATAGATAAAATTCCGCGCGCGGAGTTTTAGCGGTTGGCGCGTTGTATCATCCATGCTGAATACCAAGTCATTTTTGACCGTCGATTTCGGAGCCGGCAGCCTAAAAGTTGCCGAGTTTGAAATCGACGAGGCGGGCGGTTTACGGCTGAAAAATTTTACCATCAAGCCGCTGGGTTTGGAGGGTTCACAGGAAATTACCCGCGAAAAAATTATTTTGCAGGCGTTGCAAGAGGCCATTGCCGAGAAAGGACTTAAGTCCAAAAACGTCAATGTCTGCGCGCCGGGCTTCCATGTTTTCTCCAAGTTCGTCAAACTACCGCCCGTGGATGCGGCCAAGGTCGGTCAGATTATCCAATACGAAGCGCAGCAAAATGTGCCGTTTCCGTTGAGCGAAGTCGTTTGGGACTATCAAATCCTCGGCTCAGCCGCGAGTGGTGAATTGGAAGTGCTGCTCGTCGCCATCAAATCGGAAATTGTCGAGGGTTTGTTCCGCGTGGCTGAGCAGGCGAAACTGAAACTACTTCTGTGCGACGCCTCGCCCGCCGCGCTCTGCAACGCGTTCCGCTATAATTATCCCGAGCTCGAAGATTGCACCATGCTGTTGGACATCGGCGCAAAAACGAGCAACCTATTGTTCTTTGAAAAGGGCAAAGTTTTTTCGCGCAGCATCAATCTGGGCGCGAACATCATCACCCAAGATTTCGCGACCGAAGCGAAGTTGAAATTTGATGATGCAGAAAAAATCAAGATTGCCGAGGGTTTTGTGAGCTTGGGCGGTGCCTATGAGGAGCCTGATAATCCGCAGCAGGCGGCCATCTCCAAAATCGCGCGGCAATTCATGACCAAGCTGCACATTCAGGTCAATCAGACGATGCAATTTTATCGTGGTCAACAAGGAGGCACGGCGCCCCAGCGGCTTTTCCTTTCCGGCGGCGCCTCCATCATGCCCTACACAGCCCAGTTTTTTGCGGAAAAACTGAACGTGCCGGTTGAGTATTTCAATCCGTTCCGCAGTGTGCAGATTGACCCGACCATCAACCTCGAGGAACTTTCACGCGTGGCGCACGGGTTGGGCGAAGTCGTCGGCCTTGGCTTGCGCAATCTGGCAACGTGTCCGGTAGAAATGAATTTGATGCCGGACAGCACGTTACGCTGGCAGACAATCAATCAAAAAAAACCTTATTTTGTCGCCACCGTTTTCAGTCTGGTGCTGGTGGCTTTTGGCGTCGGTTTTCTGTTCCAAAAACTGGCGGTCAACAAGGAATCTGAAATCACCCGTTTGGAGCCGCAGGTGGCGGATGTGAACAGCAAGGTGGATCGATTCAACAAAGCCTACAAAACCCTCCAAAAGACTCAGGCGGAATCAGGCCAGATAACGACCTGGCTGCAGCAGCGCTATTATTGGGGTGATTTATTGGCGGAAATCCGTCGCGCGCTGATTCGTTCCGAAGCCGACATCCAGAAAAAATTGGCGGCGCAAAAGCCAAATCAGGATGTGGGCATATGGATTGAGCAGATGACTTCGGCGGCTAATATTGGTAATTCCGGCGGTGGGGTCGTTCAGTCAGCGATGATGCCCAATCCTGAAATGGGAATGCCGCCGAGCGAAATGCCGCCGCCGCCAATTAATCCGGAGTCGACGGCTACCACTAACTTGGTAACGATGGTTTTTCGTGCCGTTAACTTGACTAGTCTGGATCCGTCAGCCAACAGTGAAATCGCGTATGCGGTTGAAAATGAAATTAAAAACTCGCCGATGGTGGATCCCAAGGCGACCCAACTGACCGGACAAATTGTTCCGGACGATGTCAACGGCACCTTCACCTTCACCGTGAATGTAGCGCCGCTCAACCCGCTAAATTTTTGATATGGGCTGGATCAAGCGAAATCTATTTTTTGTCGTTGGAATAGCCGTGGCCTTGGGGTTGCTCGGCGCTGGTGGCTTTTATATTTATAAGGGATGGGTTCGTAATTCGGAGGCAGCAGATAAACTGAATGAAATTTATGGGACTTTGAGAGGTCTTCAGGGACAAACGCCTTCGCCTGGTAATGATAAAATCGATAATACTAAGACGGCCAAAGAACAACACCGGCATGTCCGTTCTTGGATTGATGCGTCAGAAAAATACTTTAAGCCCATTCCAGCGATTCCGGCGGAGAATTGCACCAGCGAGGCGTTTGCTCGTGAGTTGCGGCGCACGGTGGACACGTTACAGCACGAGGCGGACAGTGCCGGGGTAACGCTGCCGCCGAAATATGATTTTTCATTTTCTGCCCAACGTCCGCTGGTGCGCTTCGCGCCCGGCAGTCTGGAATTGCTGGCGGTGCAACTGGGCGAGGTTAAAGCCATTACTGAAACCGTTTTTTCCGCCCGCGCCAATACCTTGGACAGTATCCAGCGGGTGCGGGTTTCGGAAGATGATATCGCCGGACCGGCAGGCGATTACATTGACAACCATGCAATCACCAATGATTTGGCAGTAATTACGCCGTATGTCGTCACCTTCCGGTGTTTTACGCCGGAACTGGCACGGGTTATCAGTGCCTTCTCATTGGCTTCAAACACATTTTTAATCAAGGCTGTGAATGTTCAGCCGGCGGGTGCGTCTTCGGGCGTATCAAGCGATTACAATAATGCCAGTATGCCTGGACTCGCGCCGGGCCAAATGCCGTTTGCCGAACCGATGGCTCAAATGCCACCGCCGGTTCAACCAGTGCAGCCCGTGGTTGGCAAAGGGGGCTTGCAGACGGTGCTCAAAGAGCAGTTGCTCCGCGTCACGCTGGAAGTGGGAATCGTAAAACTGTTGCCGAAGCGCTAAAATGCAATTTCTAAAAAAACATTACGAAAAGATTTTGCTGGGCATCGTGCTGGCAGGTCTGATTGGCGTGCTGGTGTTCATGTTGTTTTATATTCAGGCCGACAAGAAGGCAATGGATGATGCTTCAAATAGCCTGATTCATCCGAGCGCCAAACCGTTGCCGGAATTGGATATGAAAACTAATGAGGCGGCGATGACGCGTCTGCAGTCACCCTTCATATTAGATTTTGAGACCGGCAACAAAGTATTCAATCCGTTCGAGTGGCAAAAAACTTTGGATAATCTAATGGTGAAGAAAGCCACCCACATCGGCGCGCAAATTGCCGTTGTTACCAACATCGCGCCGCTTTATCTCGTGCTGACCTTGGATTCGGTGGCGACCAATGTCGGGAATCGCTATGTCATCGGCGTGGAAAAGCAAGCGGCGGCGACGCCGGCCAAGCGGCGCAAACAGCAACGCTACGTTTCCGTGGGCGACAAGAATGACACTTTTGCTTTGCTGTCAGTGAAGGGCGCGCCGGAAAATCCAGACGCCTTGATTGTCAAAATTTTAGATACCAGCGAAACCGCTACCATAACTCGCGATAAACCATTTCGCCGCGTGGACGCTTACACGGCGGACTTCCGTTATGATCCAGAAAAAAAGGCGTTTCACGGTTGTCGCATCGGGACGAAAATTTCCTTTGATGGCACGGATTATTTGGTCGTAGAAGTCAACCAGAATGAACTCATTCTGGCCGACCAGTCGAATCAGAAAAAAACTCCTTTGCCATTTGCACCCTGACTGTTAAAAATCTTATATTGAACCGCGCCACTTTGAAGAAATTTATATTGCCATGACAAAAGCCGCCCTCCTTTTCCTCGGCCTCGCCGCTCTCCTCACCAATCCCGCCGTCGCGATGGCCCAGGATAATTCCACCGCCATCGCCGTTAACGAAGCCGTGCTGCGCCAGGCCAACACCATCGTGCTGCGGCAGAAATTAGCCGAGGCCCGGCGCGCCGATCAGGCGGGTGAAACCGTTGCGGCCGCCAAGCTCTATCAGGAATCTTGCGAACTTGTGGCGCAAATCGGCTCCGGTATTGATCCTGAAGCCAGTCAAGCTATCAATGGCTTGGCCAAAACCCGGTTGGCACTTGCTCGGGAAGACCAGGCCCACGGGAATTATCGCGATGCCGCCACGCAGGCACAGCAGGTTTTGAATGTGGATTCCAAAAATCCCGAAGCGCTCGCCTTTAAAAAACAAAATGACGAGTTAATCACGGCCATGAAAGGTCAAATTCCCAGCGCCGCCGCCGTGGAGCAGGCTTCTCAAATTGCCGGTCAAAAAGTAGATGCTGGCACCTATGTGCAAGATGGAAGATTGCTTTACGAAATGGGTAAGCTTGATGACGCTGAAATCAAATTGAATCAGGCGCTGGCGCTTAATCCGGATAATCCGGCAGCATTTTATTATCTGAATCTGATTGAACAAGCTCGGTTTGCTCGCGAATCAGCACAGCATAATGTGGATACCCAAAAACGCATGGCCAAAGTGGAAAAACAATGGATCTTGCCCAGCTCCAAGCTGACTTCTTCAAATCCCTATGCGACCAACACCCTGATTTATACCGGACCGGGCCGTCAGGCGATTGTTTCCAAACTGGATCACATTCGTCTCGATACCGTTTCCTACGACGGCTTGCCCTTGAGCGAAGTGCTGCGCAACCTTACCGATCAATCCAAGCAGCGTGACCCAGAACGACGCGGCGTCAATTTTCTTATTAATCCCAACCCTGATTTGTCTGGCAAGGCGGTTGAGGCGACTCCCGCTGGCGGCGCCGGTGGTTTCGGCGGTCCGGGCGCTCCGGCTGTTGACCCAGCTACCGGTTTGCCGGCAGCTCCCTCTGCTCCGGCAGGCGGTGGCGGCGAGGCTGTGGATGTTGGGGCGTATATAGTCAAAATCCCCAATTTAAATGATGTGCGTCTGGCTGATGTGCTGGATGCCATTGTTCTAGTGGCAGATCATCCGGTGAAATATTCAGTGCAGGATTTCGCCGTGGTTTTTTCACAGAAGGGTGCAGAAACACCGCAACTCTTCAGTCGCGTTTTCAAAGTGGATCCGAATACGTTTTATTCCGGTCTGGAAAGCGTATCTGCCAACAGTTTCGGTTCCGTCAGCAGCGGCGGAAACTCCGGCGGTGGTGGCGGTGGTGGCGGTGGGGGTGGTGGTGGCGGTGGGGGTAGCAGTAGTAGCCAAAACAACAATGGCGCTGTGGTCGGCGTGGTGAATGCATTTGCGGGTGCCGGCGGCTTGCGCAGTTCTGGTGGTCAGGGTGGCGGTGGCGGCGGTGGCGGCGGTGGCGGTCAGGGTAACGAAGCGGCTAATCCACTGGCTAATGGTGGCGGTCGCGGCGGTGCTAATGGCGGTGGCAATGGTGGTGGTGGAAACACTGGTGGCGGTGGTGGTTTGCAATACATCACCAGAGTCACACTGGCCTCCACACCCAGTGAAGCCGCCCGCTCATTTTTCACCGCCCTTGGGGTTAACCTCGAACAGCCTCCCGGCAAATCTGTTTTCTTTAACGACCGGCTCGGCAAACTTTTTGTGAAAGCCACCGAGCAGGATTTGGACACCATTGAACGGGCGATTGAAACCTTGAATGAAGTTTCCCCGCAGGTTCACATCAAGGCGCGCTTCATCGAAGTGCAGCAGAATGACAACAAGGCTTTGGGCTTTGACTGGTATCTCGGTCAGTTCGGTCATAGCGTTGTGGCTCAAGGTGGCAATCCCGGTTCACTCTATGTGCCCGCCAATGCTGCCAACCCATTGGGTGCTTTTCCGGGAGCGACAGCGGGGAACACTATAGCGGATACTGGCCAGCAGCTTTTCTCCAGCGGGTTGACTCCCGGCGGCGGTTCCACGACGGCTACGATCACGGGGATTTTGACTAATCCAAATTTTCAGGTCGTCTTGCATGCGCTGCAACAGCGGCAGGGCTTTGAA
>JBAXIY010000075.1:0-12926 GCA_037138135.1 Verrucomicrobiia bacterium | reverse complement strand
GACCGCGGGAAGTTGGTAGTCTCTGAGAACGATCATATCCCGAGCCCTTTCGTGACGGTGCATCGGCGCTCGATGAGCGGGATGTAATCCGGGTTGAGTTCGATCAGGATCGCTTTGCGCCCGTGTTCGAGTGCGACTTGTCCAGTGGTGCCCGATCCTCCAAACGGGTCAAGTATGGTGTCACCTGGGCGGGAGCCGGCCAGAATGCAGGGGGTGATCAGCGCGGGAGGGAATGTGGCGAAATGCGCCTCTGAATATGGCGCTGATGGAACCGTCCAAACGCTTCGCTTGTTTCTGATTTCCACCAAATCACAGCAGGCGGCGTGGAATGACTCGTTTGCCTTGATTCCGCTGCCGGATTCAGCGCTTTTTGGAGTGACGCCTGGTGCCAGGTGTTCGGCGCGTTCGCCCTGGCCGATGTTGTCATGCACCTGTGCCTTTTTCCCTTTTCTTAAATCGCTCCCGTTATAGCTGCTCGGGAGTTTTGTTTTCCTGTGAACGCCGGAGACCTGCAATCCGATCGCTGTTATTGGCTCGTCGCCTTGGCCCCATCCCGCGGGTGGTTTTACCGCGCTCCTCCTGTGCGCGTGACCGGTAACCGGTTCCTGCATGGCATCGTAATCGTAAAAATACCGCTCTGACTTGGTGAGAAGGAAAAGGTATTCGTGGGCCTTGGTGCAGCGATCGCGGATGCTCTCCGACATCGGGTTGGGCTTGTGCCAGATGATGTCTTGGCGTAGCCACCAGCCGTCAGCGCGTAGGGCAAATGCGAGTAACCACGGCTGGCCGATCAGGTCTTTGGGTTTTAGTCCTGGGGAGATTTTATCAGTTCGCGCGGAACTTCCCCTGTTCGTATCCTGCTTGGCTCCGTGTTTGTCATCCGGGCTGTGTTTTCCCTGAGACGAGGCGTAGGCATCCCCCATGTTCACCCATGCGGTTCCGTCCTTCTTGAGCACGCGGCGGACCTCGCGGAAGACATCGACCAGCTTGGAAATAAACTCGTCAACGGTCGGTTCGAGTCCGATCTGTCCGGCGCACCCGTAATCTCGCAGGCCCCAGTATGGCGGTGATGTGACGCAGCACTGAACTGACTCATCCGCGATCGCGCGGAGCATCTGCAAGGCATCCCCGTTGAGAATCAGGAAGTCCGGGCTACTTTCCTTTTCAGGATAGAGCGCGCGAAAGAGCTTCGTGGCGCGCTGGAACCCTACCTTTAGATGGCGCTGGATAGCCGGGATGGTGCATGGACCATCCGCGAAAATTTCCCGCAATTCTGCGAGCTGCTTGGGAAATGAATCACTCATGCCGTGATTCCGTTGGTTTTCAGCCACGCTTCGATTGTGAGCGTCGGGGAAGTCAGCTTGCGCTTTATCCGGTCAACCTCGCGGAAATGCAGTGTCGTGAACGCGAGAACGGTCCACCCGTAGATGCGGGCCTGGTTGAACTTCTCTGCGTCGTTGGTGAGCCCGATGACGGTCGAGTGCCCGGAAGCTTTTCCACCAGTGAACCCGGAGTGTCCGTGATACTCGATGGCCAGTTTTATTTCCGGAACCGCCAGGTCAAACCGCCAGCGCCGGGTTTCGTGAAACTGGTGTTCGTGGACCGGATCCAGCCCAAAAGAGCGAAGAATCAGGTCGAGCGTATCAACAAATTTTTGGCCTTTCCCGGGCTTGCGCTGCTTGCCGAGGAGTTGTGAGAAACCGGCCTGTTTGTCCGCCCCTTGTCCGCCTACTTTTGTAAGTCGTTGTTTTTTAGGGACTGGCTGGGGAGGGAATCGAACCCCCGATTCAAGTGTGTGTTTCATATCGTTTCTTATTGTTTTGATTTGCAGATAGAAGGAACAGTTGTATTTTTATTCCATGTCCGCCTTGTCCGCCTCGAATCATGGCCTCCCTTTTCAAATACCCGAGTAGTCCGTTTTGGTATCTCCGGCACAAAGTTGACGGTGAGTGGAAGAAGAGTTCCACGGGCCTGCGGCACAACAACCCGAACGAAACGGCCAAGGCCAGAGCGCTGCGCGCGTCCGCGGAGGCAAAAGAATACCGTGATGCCACGGTGTCCGGATCCGGCTGGGCATGGGTCGATGGATATTTCAGCCAGGCGGGGCTTTCTCCCCTGACATTGATCCGATACGTGGCCGCGTGGCGCTGGGTGACGATGTTCCTTCAAGAAAACCGGCTGGATGTGTCGGGCGTCCGATACCAGCACGTTGGAGAGTATCTGACGTGGAGGATTGGCCGGAGAAAGAATCACGGGAAGGCAGGCAGCCGGAACACCGCAATTTTGGAAATGAAGCTGCTGGCAATGGTGATGTCGGAAGCCGTCCGCCGGGGGATGATTACGGCGAGCCCGCTTGCCTCGTTGAAGTTGCGCCGGGATCCGGCCCCCAAGAAAAGGATTTTCACCGATGAGGAAATCGCGCGGTGCCGTTCCGGGTTGGCTGACTGTCCGGAGTGGATGAGTGTCGCCTTTGAAATCGCCCTGTGCACCGGCTGCCGGCTGAGAGAAACCCGGATTCCCATGGAGTTCATCGACCTGGATTCCGATGTTCCAACGATCACGTTTCCGGCCCCAAAGGGCGGGAGCAAGGTTGCTTTTTCTGTGCCAGTTCCCTCGCCGCTCATCCCGATTTTCCGGAAGATGAAGGCGGACGGCCGCACGCACACGATTGACGCTTTCCCCTTCCAGCCGTCCCGCAGGTGGCAGCAGTTCTTTCAGGTGAATGGTATCGAAGGCGTGTGTTTTCATTGTCTGAGGGCGACAAAGGTTACTTTAATGAGGCGGCAAGGCGTGCCCCGCGAGGCGGCAATGCGGTTAGTGAATCACTCGTCGGAGCTGATTCACCAGCTTTATGACCGGCACCAGGTTCAAGACTTGGCGCAATACTCTGATGCTGGGATCGCAGGTTTCTCCTCCTCCAAATCACAAAGTCAGACCAGAAAACCTTCCCCCCGACGGTCGGGAAAGTCGGGTCGTTCCAAAGCTTCTTGATTGTCGGGAACGACATGCCGGCCTCTTTCATAAAGGCCCGTTTTGAAAGTGCTTTTTCGTGGTTCATATTGTAACTCCTTCCAGCGGACTTTTGATGCTGAGTCCGTCCGAGTGAACGTATCCCATTGTGGTTTCAAGCGACTTGTGGCCGAGAGCCATTTGCAATGCCCTCATGTTTTGGCCAGAGTCAGCGACGTGGGTTCCGAAACAATGCCGGAGGTTGTGAGGGGTGATGATTCCTTCCAGGCCTACCTTGCCCGCGGCGATCTTCACCGCCCGTTGAACATTGGCTTCGTGCATCCGATAGCGAACAAGTTGGCCCGTTCTCGGGTGGATGCAGGGTTTGCGCTGGGGAAATAGCCAATACCAGGACCATGCGAAGACTCGTCCCGGATACTTTACTGACAGCGCCCCAGGAAGCGCTATCGGAAGACTCCTCGCAACATCCTGCTTCCACATGGCGCGGGACAGTTCGATCTGTGCCTTGAGTTCTCCGATGAGCTGACAGGGAATCGCCACGCGCCGGCATTTCCCGCCTTTCGTTTCCCAAAGGTCCAGTCGGCAGTTTACCAGGTCGATGTCCTTAATGCGGAGATTCAGCGGTTCTGTGACGCGCAACCCGCAGGCGTAGATGAGTCGGGCAATGAAGTTGGTCTGGTGCCCTCCGATGTCCGGAACCGCTTTCAGAAGCTCCATAGTCTGCTCGCGGGATACAGCAACCCTGAACGTCGCCTTGCGCTTTGCCCGGAGCGCGTTGACATCTTTAAGCGGTTCCCCAACCACATGCCGAAAGAAATAGATCAGCGCGTTGAACCGGCAGTTCTGAGTGGAAGCGGAAATGTCCCGCTCCATTACCATCCGAGAAAGCCACTCCTCAACTTTTCGCTCCCGGCTCCAATCCTTCGGCATCTTGGCGGCATCATCCCAAAACCATGAAACCGTCCGGCAATACGCCTGCTCTGTTTTCCATGCGGAGTTTGTCAACCGGAGACGAGAGCTAAGTTTAGCTAACCACTTCTCTTTTACTGGATTGGAGTTTTGCATATCTGACATTTGTTGTCTAATCACTGTTCGACAAAATACCGCGCACTTCCGAGAGCGGAATGTCGCTGCCTTTCCCAGATGAGATATGCACCGGAAACGCCCGATTTGAGAAGTCCATGAGACATCCCTTTGAGCAGATGTCCCAATCCTTTTGCCGGTTTAGTTCCACGAGTTGCGTTGAGCCTCCATGTTCCTTCAGCGAATACCAGCCGGAGAACGGATGCCCTCCGATCCAGCCGGAGCCTTCGTCGGTGACTTCCTTCCCGCAGACATCGCATTTCAGAATTGTTGATTTTCGAGTTGCCATAAAAATGTCGAACCAAGTCGTCCAGCGAACCCCTACCCGCCAGACGGTTGTTTTTGATTTTCGGGATTCTCGCCAGCGGGCAGGGGCCGCTGACGACCGACGTTCGGAAAACACATTTCCATTTGCGGAGAATCGAGTTGGATTTCGTGCGCCTCATCCATTGGTATGAGTAGGCCAGAAGTCATGCACCCGAAACCAAGGAAGACATATCGGCAATTGCTTTTGAATCCGGAGAAAAGATATTTATGGCCTCTGAATATCACGGTCTCCCCGCTGCGAAATTTCCGAACAATGCCGTCCAGGGAATCGCCATCCTGCGGGACTCGCGGAGATGCCGGATTTCCGGATTCGTGGTTTCCCGCGCTCACGGCTGGCCCTCCCCGGCTGTCGATTCCTGACGGCGGTCGTTGAAAGTGAGTGCCCACACCCAAGGGTTTATGTCCCATCCGAATCCGCGCTTGGCGTTTAGGGAGTCCCAAAGTGTCCGGTATGAAAATCTCGCGGATAGCGTTGCAAGGTCCTTCCCTTGATAATTTTTCCAAGCGATGTGTCCGCTCTGTTTCTCGATGATCTCCTCAACTCCTTCCGCCTCTGCATCAGATTCGCTGATGTCCTGCAGGCGCTCGACGCGGACGCCTTCAATTTTGAGAGTGAGCCGGCTCAATCGGCGCGGCATGAAAATAGATGGTCTCCATGGCCAGTTCTCAGCTTCCACCGGGTTGCGTGAAGTCTGCCAGTCTGCCCGATAAACCGGGGATCCGTAGATGGGATGCGCTTGGAACGTCTCTTTCACCCATAGCCAGTCGCCTTCAACTCCGTAAGGGCACAGGCGATAATCAACTGGACCTTTCCCCGTCCAGAAAGCAATTCCCAGCGGATTCACGTAATCAGGCTGCGGCTTCACGATTCTACGCGTCTGAGTCTTTCGACCTTCCAGAATGGCGCGAACCATTGGCGCGCTGAAAAGCATCGGCTTTTCACGGCATGCTTTTGCGCTCATATCGTGATCCTTTCCTGATGCAATTGCGTTCCGATAACCACAGCCTCAAAGCGTTCAAGGAACCGCTCCACGCGTTCTGGCGTGATCGCCCAACAGGTGAGTTCTATTACGCCATGCTTTCCGGACCATTTAACGGTCACAAGCGGAGCGGTCGTGCGCGTCACATGGTTGTGAAGTGGGAAAACCTCAACCTGCGTTCCCCATGATTGGCTGTGCTTGGTGACAATCTTCTCGGTCCTGCGCTTGACATAGGAACGTAGTGGCTTGGCGTAGGTGTCGCGAAGCTTGTTCCAGTTTGTTGTGGCTTCTTGGTGCTCCCATCCAGCTTTCGATAGATTTTCGGAAATGGCTGCGGCAGATTGATTCTCTTCTACCATCCCCCAAATGATGTCTTGGATTTTGCTCATTTTGATTCTTTCAATGCTGCAAGTTCATCCTGCGCCTGAGCCAACGCGTTCACCAGGAGCGCGCGGCCAAACGATCCTCCCTTGAAGTTTCCGGTTTGGATTTCCTTCCAGTCCGGAAGCGCTGCCTCGGCGCGCTGGCACCGCCTATTCAGCCGGGAGTTTGTTTCCCGGAGCCTGACAAGTTCCTCCGCATATTCCTGCGTGATGGAACCGCGCATTACGTCCACTTCCAGAGTGACGGGCAGAACGGTTTTCGCGCTCATATCACATGCACCGCGTCACGCGGTGGGCGAACGCAGTTTCCTTGTATCCAATTCCAGTGGCGTTAAGGATTCGGAATGCCGTCCCCTGTTCCAGCGCCAAAATGGCCAGCAGGAAGTGCTCAGTTCCAACATATGAGTCTCCGATTTTATCCGCCTCGATGGCAGCCCGCGCCAAAGTCTGCTGCATCCTCGGTGTGAGCCTTTGCATGACGGTAGGCTTCACTGTGCATTTTACAGTGAACAGGGGCTCACTTTTTGCGGGTTTCGCGGGTTTTTTTGCAGTTTTCATTTCGGGAATAGTTCGGAATCCGATCCGTTTTCGATTGCCGGCGCTGACGCTTTCCAGTCGGGATTGCGCGTCAATGTCCGCGCTTTCATCGTGACCGTGATGACATCCGCCAGGGTGTCCCGCGTTTTCGTCTTGGCGTCCTTCACCGTTAGCCCGTCGCGATCGCGGAACCGTTCGGCAAGCTCGGTGAGAGAAAGCTTTTCGGAAGCCATGATGTCCCGGTCGGGAAGTCCGGCAGCCTTCAAAAGCTCCCAGGCCTTGGGAACGTCGGAGATCCGCGCATCAGGAATTTCCTTACCAAGCTGGAACATCGGGAGTTCCCCCGCCTCCACCCTGCGCCGGCCCTCTGCCTTGACCGCATCAAACACCTGACCGGCGAACTGGCAGGCTTGAAAAACAGTGTCGAAGTCTGCTTGGCAAAGCTCCTGCAGGCGTTCCGTGAAGATTTTCGCTTGGCTGGTTGGGATGGACGACATCCATTCGTATTTTGCCCGGTAGGCGTCACAGTGGAGCCGTGCCTTGCAATACCGGCATTGGTTCTCGGCATCGGCCACGCGCGGGGCGTTCTCCTCGTGGCAGGCATCCCAAACGGAAAGCAGGTGTTCCTTTGCGGCCTTGATCGTCTCCCGGTCGTATTCCGCGATCGTCAGGCGGTCATCGAATGGCAACCGCGGCTGGTTGATCGCCACAAGGATGGTATCGCAATCCCATTTGGCGGCACCCATCACGGCATAAGAGCGGAGCTGCAGGTTGGATTCCGCCTCCTCGACTTTGATGTATCCGAACTTGTGGTCGATGATGACCAGCGCCTTGCGTGTCGGGTAATAGCGCCAGCGGTCGCAGTGGCCGGGATAAAGGTTTTTCAATCCCCTGCGGAGCCACATTTCCTTTTCGTGGCCCTCCTCGAACGGTTCGTTTTCGGAGATTTTGAGCGATGCGTTTGCCGCTTTCAGGATTCTTTCAGCGCCGGTCTCTGCCCGCGAAAGCACGTCCCTTTGCTCCTGCTTGAGCCCGGAGCGGTCCATGTCCGGATTTGCGGCCAGTTCGTGCAGCGTCGTTCCCTCGGCTGAATACTCGCTGTCCTCCTCCTGGGGGAATTGCTCCTCCGCTGCGTGGCTTCCCGGGCATGCTTCGCGCCGGAAGATGTTGCTGGCCGATGTGGTTGATCGTGTCATGGCTTTATTCCTCCCATTCTAAGCGCACGGGGATTTTCCCGTTTGCAGCGCATGTTATGCGTGTTGATTTTTCGTCTCTCACAGTGGTTGCATCGTTGAGCGTTGAAAGATTGACGCATGCCCATCCCTCGCGCTTCATGCCGCCCATGAACAGATCGTTGCATCCCTCGCATTTACAGGATGCGGAACCATTACCCTCGTAGTGGCGAGCGTATCCGTCTATCGCGACAATCAGGGTTTCCCCCTGTTTCAGAATTCCCGCAGGAACGTGGGCGATGAATTTCACCGAATAGCGCCCGTCGCGAGTGCAAATCGGCTTCCCGGCCTTCGCCTCTTCAAGATTGAACGGCTTCACCTTGCCCCCTCGACTTTCTCTTTGATTTTCTTTAGGAGTTTCGATGGCTTCATGGGGATTGCTGGCCCACCGTTCACGCTGACGCTCATGGTGGTTTCCCCGTCGTCCAGCACAGCCGGAATCGTTCCGCCCTTTTCAAGCGCCTCGTCGATCCGCTCCGCAAGATCCTCTTCCCCGAGGTCCTTGACGAACGGCAGATAGATTTGGCCTGCCTCGATGAACAGGCGGCGAAGCTGGTCGATCTCCATCGAGTCCGAGCGGTGCCGGCGTGCGATGTTGTCAAACCAACCGAACTGGCGATCGTGCGGGCGAAGTTTGATGACCGGTCTTACCAGGTCGTCGAACACGAATTCCCCCACCTTGTCCCGCTTGCACTCGAAATGCTCAAGCTCGTGGTCGAGCAATGCGGCCTTCTGGTTTTGCGGGAGCCCGTCCCACGCGTCACCGTCGAGCATGATTTCCACGTCGCCCATGCCCTTCACGCGGTCCTTGAGTTTGATCGTGGTGGCCTGACCCAAGACGCGGTGGCCGTCCTTTTCCATGGCGTAGGTGTCCCCGTCGGGATCCCGGAACGCCATTACGATGTCCACCTTGACCGCGGCGCTGTCCAGGTCGGAGTGGTAGAGTTGGATCAGCTCCCTGCAAAGCTGGTGGACTGATTCCGGGGCAAGGGTGAAATACTTCCCCTTCTTTTCTTCTTTGGGTTCGCTCATGGCTTATTTGTTGTTGAGATTGGATTCGATGAGTTTCAGGGCGTCCTCTACCGTGATAACTTTCTCGGTGTCCTCGTCCGCGAACTCGGTTTTGAATTCCTCCTCGAAGGCGAAAACCAGCTCAACGATGTCGAGCGAATCCGCTCCGAGATCCTGAATGAATGAGGCCTCCGGAGTGACCTGGGCGGGATTAACGCCAAGCTGATCGACAATCACTTTCTGCAGGCGGTCAAACAGCGGGTGTTTTTTGATGAGCGGGATATTGGTGTCAACGATGTGCGTCCCTTCGATTCCTTTGGCGAGGCGATCGCGCGTGCGTCGATGCAAGGCGTTCTGTGCCGCTCGGAGCAAGCAAAGTGCATCCATGTTGTCTTCGCAGGCAAACGGGCCTTTCTGGAAGCATTCGAGCCGGTCAATGCAGATCGCAATCAGGACCTCCTGCGTGATCCCATTCACCCCGGAAATTCCAATCGGGCCTTTCTGGAAATTGATGGCGTAGCGGTCCGCGCGGCCACGGTTTTCCGGAGACGTGTTCATGAATTCGATCATGTATTTATGGGACGCTCCCCCGTCTCCGGGTTCATCCATGACGTGCAACTGAATCGCTTCATTGCACCCGTTGACTTTGTGTGTGGTGATTTCTCTCATAGTGCTACCTTGTTGCGAATGTCCTGAACGGTGAGTCGCATGGCCCTTACGCGCCGCGCTGCGTCTCCGATACGATCGCCAATCTCGGACTGTGCCGATCTAATGTCTTGGTCTTTCCTAATCACCTCTGTTCCCGTAGGGATTTGTTGAATCACAGGCTGGATTGATGAAATCAGCCCACCGATTTGCTCGTCGAGGAGGCAAAGCTCCTTTCCGAGTTCATCCATAGCGGCTGGGATTTCGTTTAGTGGAGCTTCCTTGCATGTTTCTGATAGTTGGTTGTTCATAAATTTAGAATCCTGCTTTCTCCAGGATGCGGATCGCGTAGGCGGTCGGTTCGGTTTGAAGTTTCAGGCGGATTTTCCAGACGTGCCGGCAGATGACCTCGGGAGCTTTTCGCCTCGGCTTCTCCACCTTTTCTCCATTGCTTTTGATGTTGTGTGCGAACGCCAGTTCCCTAACGCTGCCAAGTGAATGTTGATACGTCATGGCGTTGGTAATGCGGCGGCGATTTCAGGAAGCATTGGCATTTCTGTTACCCGAGCTATCGGGTGTTGTGCTCGGACTGCGGAAACCTGTTTGAGCTTTTCCCGCATGGCATCGAACTTTAGATCCTGCGCTTGCTTCTCAAGGCGTTTGACTTTTTTCCGCAGCCGCTTGACCTCTTCATTGTCCGGAAGGCTCGCGTTCAGAACGTCGTCAAGGTGGGTTGCTCTATGGCACCATTCTCCGGCATAACCTCCCCATTCGATTGTAAGTTTCACCGGTTGTTCTTTCCGGTTCACATCATAGTTATTCATTGCAGATACCTTTAGGCTGATGTCTGCACTCCCATATTTAGAGTGAACGCGCATTTCTTGGGCTAAGTCGGTCAGGTCAAAAACCTCTCCGCTGGCCGTATCACCCGGCCCGTAGTCCAGCATCACAAGGACGCGCTTTACAATTCTTTCAGGCATGGCGTTAGCTCCTGACGGTGGTGTCGATTTCCTCGAAGATTTCGAGCCCCGGAATCGCGCGCTCTCCACCCTGGCGGATCACGGCGTTTATCTGGTTGGTCTTCGGTTCCAGCGCCACCAGGTCCGGGCGCGCCTTGTAAAGCGCGTGGATGTCGGTGATCCGGTGTTTCCACACCTTCTTGACCGCCATTCCGGATGCTTTGGCAGGAGCGGCCACGACGGCGGTAGAGACGGAATCCGCGCGCTGGCGGGCCTGCTCTGCGTCAAAAGCGGCGTTCTGTGCCTCCCGCGCCAGCTTTGCAGCCTCCTCCGGGTCCTCGGCCTTGGCGGATTCCTTTTCCAGCCGTTTGCGCTCCTCATCGGCTCGCCTTGCTTCCTCCTCCTCCCGCTGACGCTTCTTGGCTGCCATATCGTCTCGGATCTTCTGCGCCCGGGCAGCCTTCTCGGCCTCGGCGCGAACGTGGTCGTTGATGAGCTTGCTCAGGCGTGACGCCTCGGAATCGACCTCCGCGGCGAACGACTTCGCCATGGCGTCGATTTCCTTGCCCAGCTTGAGCACGGGGGCCTTGACATCGGTTCGGCTATCCTCGAGGCGGTTGGTGAATCGCTTGCACCGTGCCAGCGCGTCCACCGCAGCCTGTTGGCTTTCGGCATCCGTTATCGCCACGATTGCCCGCGCCCCGTCAAGAGCCTGCGATTTCGCAAGCTCCGCCTCGGTGTTGATCGAGAGTTTGACGGGCTCGAAGTTCGCGAGTGTGAACGCGCTCACTTGGCGAGGTCGTTGAGTTCCGCCACGATGGTTTCCCAGTTGCCCTCTTCAAAGAGCGCTTCCAGAATGTCCATGTCGAAGTCATCCGCGGTCGTTTTGCCAACCTCGAACTCCTTCCAGTTCCCCCACTCGTTCGCGATGAGGACCTTCACAAGCTGGTCTTCGGAGAACCCGGCATCTTTCAGCGCATCGCGGGTGCGGGAGATGAGCGCGGACTTGGGATCATCCTTGGGGGCCGGTGCCTTTTTGCTGAGTTTGGCCTTCTTGGTCGGCTCGACCTCGCGGGCCTGAGCGGCCTTCGGTTCGGGCTCCTGGTCCTTTTGCTCGGGCTCGGGATTGCGTTCGGGCTGCGCCTCCTGCTCCGGATCCTTGTCCGCGATCGCCGTGCGCTCCGGGATGCTCGCTTTTTTGATCTCGGTGGCCTGTGCGGCTGGGATTTCATCGAAATCCGAATCCGCGTTCACGGCCATCGCGATTTCAGTCGGGAGCGGGAGCATTTTCGAGTGGCGCTTGATGACCGTTTTTTTCGCCATTTCAAAATAGTCATTCGCCCAAGGCCCGATGCTCTTTTTGGATTCCTTGTCGGTGGACTTGGAGCGCAGCCGAATGGCCTCGATCTCATCCGATGACATCAGCTCGAAGCTGCACGTTCCGTCCCGGAAGATGCACACAGAGTAGGCGGCGATCATTGGACCGCGGGGCTTAGCAATGTCAACCTCGTGAACCAGGTCCCGGTGAAGCCCGCGGGAGACCTTGTATTTGTCGTTCTCGCAGATGATGTCGGCGTAGATGTCCGAAACGTCGGGAGATTTGCGGATCTGGGCGACGAGCCCCTTGTAATCCCATTGAAATTGGCACTCCGTCACCCATTTCCCGTCCTTCTTGTTGTTGTAGGGGATCAGGTGCGCGTTGCGGCCGTCCGGCTCCACGCCGTATTGCGAGCACGTCATCAGGCTCAAAAGCACGCTTTCCGGGGTGCATTCGAGGAGCTTCGGGTTTTTGTTCACCGCCGTCAGGGCCACGCGCATCATGCGCTCCGGCGTCATGTGCTTGGGCAGGGCGATTTCGATTTGTTCCCGCACGCGATCGCTTTGGAGAAGGCTGCGGATGTCGTTCTTGGCGAGCGGCTGCTCGTCACGGGTAGCTAGGGTTTGGTTGCTCATATTATTTTTTGGTAAAACGGTTGAAAAAGCGGGAAAATAATCCCTTGGGCTTTGCCGCCTGCTCGGCGCGCTGTTTGTCCCAGTCGAGCTTCTTGAATAGGAAGTGGAGCCCGAGTTTGAAAATGTCCTCCTTGGTGGCACCGAACTCGTTTTCGATGGATTTGAGTCTTGCGCGCGTTCCCGCCGGGCAGGAAATGGTGATTTGTTCTTGGCGGTTCATTTGAGGGCTTCTTTCCACCAGTCGGCATCGTCCTGGGTTTGGTTGAGGATGTCGTTTGTTTGCTCGGTGAGGCGCTCTATCTCGCGGTTTGCGATGGCCAGCTTTCTTGAAAGCTCCATGGCCGCGTAACGGTGGTTTTCGCAGTCCTCGCGGTAGGCCTCGATCCGGTCAAGCGCCCAAATCAGGAAAGCGGAGCCGCCGAGGCAGAAGCCCATGAGCACAAGAAGAAGATCGTTCATTGACCGCCCTCCTTGGAAACTCCTCCGTCGCGCATGTCCGCGAACCGGCGTTTTGCAGCGGCGTCTTCGGCGCGATATTCTGCCGCGTGCGTGTCGTCTGGCACTGCGTTCGTTTTCAGAAACCCGACCGCCCACGCGTGCGTTTGCATGATGTCACGGATACGGACGTTGATTTCCGCCTGCATCATCGCGGGGAGTTCTTCGAAACACGGCTGGCAAAACAACGCCCCATTCTCCTTTTTGTTTCCGCGCTGGCAGAACGGCGTGAAATTGAGCTTCGCGTTCATTCGTCTCCTTCCGGCCCCTCGTGGTAGTAGGGCATTGAAAGGTCTGGCGTGCGGGATTTCTCCCGGAGCCATTCCGCGAGGAGTTCGAGGCGGACGGACA
>JBAXIY010000074.1:0-12956 GCA_037138135.1 Verrucomicrobiia bacterium | reverse complement strand
TGGTCATCACGGATGTATGCCTGTGCGAATACATGAGCCACGGTCATTGCGGCATCGTGCACGGCGGCAAAATTCTGAACGACCCGACTTTGAAATTGCTCGCGCGCACTGCGGCGAGTCACGCCGAAGCGGGCGCGGACATCGTGGCGCCGAGCGATATGATGGACGGTCGCGTGCGCGCCATTCGCGCGGAGCTGGACAACGAAGGTTTTTTTGACACGCCCATCATGAGTTACGCGGCGAAGTTTGCATCGGCGTTTTACGGCCCGTTCCGCGAAGTGGCGGAATCCGCACCGAGCTTTGGCGACCGCCGCAGTTATCAAATGGACGCGGCGAACGGTAATGAAGCGTTGCGCGAAGTGGCGCTCGATGTGCATGAAGGTGCGGACATGGTGATGGTCAAGCCGGGCATTGCGTATCTCGACATCGTGCATCGCGTGAAACAGGAATTTGGTCTGCCCACGGCGGTTTATGCCGTAAGCGGCGAACACGCGATGATCAAAGCCGCCGCCGCGAATGGCTGGATAGATGAGCGCGCGGTCACGCTCGAAAGTCTGCTGGCGATGCGCCGGGCGGGCGCGGACATTCTGATCACTTACGCGGCAGTGGACGTGGCGAAGTGGATGAAGTAATCCGCATTGAACCTGCTTTTACGTTTGCCTTGTCCCTTCGAGCAAGTTAGGCTGCGCGTTCACTTTTTTTCACTATGATTGGATCAATTCGCAAACATTCTAGCTGGCTGTGGTGGATCATCGCCGGTCTCACGATTATTTCCTTTGTGGTTTTCATGGGCTCCGGCCCGGCGCGCAACGGCGGCGGTCGCGTCAGTGGAAGTTACGGCACGATTTACGGACACCCGATCACGGCGCAGGAATTCCAACGCGCGCAGGCGGAATTTTACCTTTATTCCTGGATGCACAACGGCCAGTGGCCGGATAAAAATTCCAGCGTCAGCCGGGAGGAAACGGAGCAGGGGATTTACATCCGTCTCTTGTTGAGTGCGAAAGCCAAGCAGCTTGGCATTCATGTCGGCGAGGATGCGTTGGTCGCGGCGGCCAGTGATTTTCTCCGCTCTCTTGGCCGCGGCGGCCAGCCGGTGGCGATGGATAAATTTGTCGAACAAGTTTTGGCACCGGAAGGTTTGAGCGTGGCCGACCTGCAAAATTTTCTGCGGGATGAACTCGTCGTGCAGCAGATGATTCAGGTGCTGGGCTTGTCCGGCGCACTGGTCACGCCGCAGGAAGCCGGCCAGCTTTATGATCGCGAACATCAGGAAATTTCCGCGCAAGCCGTCTTTTTCTCCGCGTCCAATTATCTCGCGCAAGTCGCCGTCACCCCGGCCGCCGTCGGGCAGTTTTACACGAATTATCTTGCCGCCTATCGCGAGCCGGCCCGCGTGCAGGTGAGCTACGTCTTCTTCAACCTCACCAACTACTTGGCTCAATCCAAAACAGAATGGGAAAAAACGAATTTTACTGAAAACATCGAAGCCGTTTATCGCCAATACGGCCAGAGCCAGTTTCCGGAAGCGAAAACGCCCGATGAAGCCAAGGCTAAAATCCGCGAATTGCTCATTCGTGAACGCGCCGGTCGCACGGCGCGGCACGCAGCGAATGAATTTGCCACCGCCGTATTCGCGGTGGAACCAGCCAAACCGGAAAATCTCGTGGCCGCCGCCAAACAAAAAGGTCTGGCTTATGGCATCACCGCGCCGTTTTCCGCCAACCTCGGCCCGCAGGAATTTGAAGCCCCGGCGGCTTTCGTCAAGTCGGCCTTTCAGTTGAATGCGGACGAGCCGTTCGCCGGTCCGATCGGTGCGGCAGACGGCGTTTACGTCATCGCCTTGGCCAATCAATTGCCGAGCGCCATCCCAGCGCTGTCAGAAATCCAAACCCGGGTGACGCAGGATTTCCGGGAGCGTGAAGCCGTGGCGCTCGCGCAGCGGGCTGGCACCAATTTTTATTACAGCGTCAGCGTGCAGATGGCGGCCGGCAATTCCTTTACGAAAGCGGCAGTGGCCAGCAGCCTTTCGCCGCAGTTGCTTCCGCCATTTTCCTTGAGCAGCACCGAGTTGGCCGGCTTTGGTGAGCGCGTCAACATTGGCCAGATTAAACAGGCCGCGTTCACCACGGCACCCGGTCACATCAGCGGCTTCCAGCCGACCAGCGATGGCGGCTTCGTGATGTTCGTCCAACAACTGCTGCCCGTGGATGCGACGGAAAAAACCGCGGCCATGCCGCAATTCCTCGGCCAAATCCGCCGTGCGCGCCAGAGTGAGGCTTTTAATCTTTGGCTGCAAGCCGAGGCCAACCGCGAACTTCATAACACGCCATTCTTCGAAAAAATGACGGCGGGCGCGGCGAAATAGCCGTGAGCGCCACCATCAAACTCTCGTCGCCCGCCACCAAAGAATTTTGGGAAATCCCCGTCCTGTTTGAGGACGAACATCTGCTCGCACTCGATAAGCCCGCCGGCCTGCTCACTTTGCCCGACGCGCACGACGAACATCGTCCGAGCCTGATGAAGCTTTTGCTCGACGGCCTTGCCGCTGGCAAACCTTGGGCGCGGGAGTGCCAACTTACTTTCCTCAGCAACGCCCACCGCCTCGATTTCGAATCCAGCGGCGTGATTTTGTTCGCGAAAAACAAAGCGGCGCTGATCACGCTGGCCGATTTTTTTGGCGCGGAAAAACCGTTGCGCAAATATCTCGTGCTCGCGTGGGGACATCCGCTGGATGCTAAATTTGAAGTGGACGCCAAGCTCGCGCCGCATCCCGTCAAGCCCGGCCAGATGTGCGTGAATTCTTTCGAAGGCAAAAAATCGCGCACCGAATTTGAAGTGCTCGAACAATTTTCCGACTGGACGCTGCTACGCGCCGCGCCATTCACCGACCGCACCCACCAGATTCGCGTTCACTTGAAACACGCCGGTTTCCCAGTGGTTGCCGATGAACTTTATGGCGGCAAAAAACTTTGGCTCTCGCGTTTGAAACGTGATTTCCGCCTGAAACCGGGCCGCGAAGAACGCCCGTTGATTGCCCGCGCCGCGCTTCACGCCGAGGAATTAAGTCTGCCGCATCCCGTAACCGGTGAACCAGTGACCATCAAAAGTGAATGGCCGAAAGATTTTCGTGTGGCGGTGAAATACTTGCGTCAATACGCCACCGGCCCCAGCCGTCGCGGTCTGCAAGACGAAGAATCAGAATTCGAGCAGGAATAATTTCCTCTGTGCGCTCTGTGCCTCTGTGGCAAATCAGGAAACCGCCCAGTTCAAAATCGATTTCTGCACATGGAGCCGGTTTTCCGCCTGCGTGAAAATTGTGTCCGCATTAGCCTCAAACGTCGCCGCATCGATTTCCTTGCCGCGATACGCTGGCAGACAGTGCATCACCAGCGCGCCCGGTTTGGCAAGCTTCACGAGTGGCGCGTTGATCTGATAACCATTGAAGATTTTGATGCGCTCTGCCGCTTCCGCCTCCTTGCCCATCGAAACCCAAACGTCGGTGTAAAGCATGTCCGCGCCGCTGGCGGCGGATTTCAAATCTTCTGTTACAATGATTTTTCCGCCCGCGCGTTTCAAAATTTCTGCTGACGGTTGAAATTCTTTCGGCGCGGCAATTCTTAATTCAAAACCCAATTTCGCCGCCGCAAAAATCCACGAGATCGGCATGTTGCACGCGCCGTCGCCGATGAACGTGACGACTTTTCCCGCGATGGAGCCGCGCAGTTCTTCAAACGTAAAAATGTCCGTCAGCACCTGACACGGATGCTCGTCGTCCGTCAGCGCGTTGATGGTCGGGATTTTGGAAAATTCCGCAAATGTCTCCACATCGCTCTGCGCGTAAGTGCGGATGACCGCGCCGTGCGCCATGCGTCCGATGACCCGCGCCGTGTCTTGAATCGGTTCGCCGCGACCGAGCTGAATGTCATTCGCGTTGAGAAACATCGCGTTGCCGCCGAGTTCGAAAATTCCCACTTCAAACGAAACCCGCGTCCGCGTTGACGATTTCGAGAACATCATCGCCCACGTCTGACCTTTGAGCGGCTGCGATGTGTGCGCGCCGCGTTCCTTTTTGAAAACTGTTGCGTCGCGCAAAATCGTTTCAAAATCCGCGAGCGGCAACTTTTCCAATGACAATAAGTGTTTCATTTCCGATTTGGGAATTTACGTCCAAAGAAAATTTTATATCCGAATCAAAAGCCCGCGTCACTTCTTTTTCTTGGCGTTCTTCGCCGCATCCGCTGCGCGCCAGAGATACCACGCTGCCGTAGTGCGGTGCGGACGCCACTTTTTGCCGAACACCAACAGCGCCTTCGGATTTGGCATTTCGCGTTTTTTGTAGGCGATGCGAAAACCGTTGCGCACGCCAAAATCGTCCACCGGCAAAACGTCTTTCCGTCCAAGCTGAAAAATCAACAACATCTCCACCGTCCAACGACCAACGCCGCGCGCTGCGGTGAGCCGCTCAATGATTTCCTCGTCGCTCAACTTTGCAATTTCACGCGAAGACGGAATCGTCCCGTCCAAAGTTTTCGCCGCGATGTCGCGGATGGCGGCGATTTTTGAAAAGGAAAAACCGCACGCACGAATCTGCTCATCCGTAATGTCCGCCAAATCCTTCGGCTTGGGAAACCGGCGTTTGGGAAAAAGTTTTTTGAACCGCGTCAGAATCGTGTTCGCCGCTGTGCCGTTGAGCTGCTGGTGCGCGACGGCTTGCACCAGCGATTGAAACGGCGAGCGCCACGGCTCGTGCTCCAATCTGCACGGGCCGATTTCGCGGATGAGCCGCGCCATCACGGGATCAACGGCGGACAGATGCTTTTGCGCGGCGGCGTTCATGTGTAATTATTTTCCTCGCCAAAATTTCAAAGCTGTCCAAAACCATAGAGCGGCAATTGAAAACAAAGCAGCCCCAACCAAATAGCCGTCAGACGGAGACATAAATCCACCTTTGCTATTGGGCATAGGCTGATTGATTGACTGAAAATGCTTTGCTTGAAGAAACAAATGAACGCTCAAAATAAAAAACAAACAAGCACCGCAAAACGCTAGCATAGCTTTAAATTTCCCGTTCTGGTTTGGTTCTTTTGTTTCCATTTTGGAAATCAGCTTAACGACTTAACGACCTGCTCAATGATTGAAATCCCTTCGCCGGCTTCCTGCGGCTTCAAATTCAGCGGTGGCAACAGCCGGATGATTTGATTTCCCGCCGGAACGGTCAACACGCCCGCCGCGTGCAGCCGATTGACGAATTGCAGCGCCGGCGTTTTATCGCTCGCCGCGAACGCCGGAATTTTTTCCTGAAGTTCGATGCCAAGAATAAAGCCCATGCCCCGCGCCGATTTCACGACGGTCGGATAGGTTTTCGCCAGCCGTTCGATTTCCGATTTCAGCCACGCGCCTAGTTTGCGCGCCTGTTCGGCGAGATTTTCCTGATCGATGACTTCCAGAATTTTCAAAGCCACCGCGCACGCGAGCGGCGTGCCGCCGTAAGTCGTGCCGTGCGTGCCGGCGCTGAGCAAATCCGCATACGGCGCGCGCACCCAGAACGCGCCCATCGGAAATCCGCCGCCGAGCGACTTGGCCATGGAAAGGCCGTCGGGCAGAAATTTTTCGCCGCCGGGAACGCCTTCGAGAATTTTTTGAAAGCTCTGGAATTTTCCCGTCCGGTAATGGCCACATTGCACGCCGTCCATGAGCAGCAGCAATTTTTTCTCGTCGCACAACGCGCGCAGCCCGAGCAGATATTCCGGCGTTGCGGGCGTAACGCCGCCTTCGCCTTGCACGCCTTCAATCAAAATCGCAATGGTGGCGGGCGAAATCGCGTTTCGCGCGGTTTCTAGGTCGTTGAACGGAATGTGCCGGAAGCCGGGCACGGCCGGTTCAAAACCTTTCTTCACTTTGTCCTGACCGGTGGCGGCGATGCCGGCAAGCGTCCGACCGTGGAAGGAATTCGTTGCGGTCAGAATTTCAAACCGGCCTTCGTCATGGCCGAATTTCCGCGCGAGTTTGTAAAGACCTTCGTTCGCCTCCGCGCCGCTGTTACAGAAGAAAACTTTGCCGTCGCCGATACGTTTGACGAGCTCAGCGGCGAGCCGGCCTTGCGGTTCGGTGAAATAGAGATTGGAAACGTGGATCAGCTTTTTCGACTGTTCCACGAGCGCCTCGGTGATGCCCGGATGCGCGTGGCCAAGACAGCACACAGCGATGCCGCTGCCGAGATCAAGATAACGCTTGCCGGCGACATCAAAAACGTAGCTGCCCGCGCCGTGGCTCAAGACGAGTTCGAAGCGGCCGTAGCTGGGCACGACGTTTTTTGTGAACAGTTCGCGGATGCTTTCGTAGTCGTTGCGCACAATTGCAGGCGGCGTTGGAACAATTTCTTTCATCGGTGCGGATTAAATCGCAATCACGTCAGGACACAATCACAAAACGATTTCTGTGCCATTGCCTTTGTCGGTGAAAATTTCGAGCAGCACGGAATGCGGCAATCGTCCGTCCACGAACGAAACTTTTTCCACGCCGGATTTGATGGCGGCGACGGCGCTGTCCACTTTCGGAATCATGCCTTTGTCCACGATGCCAGCGGCTTTGAGCGCGGGCACTTCAGCGATTTGCAGATGCGTGATGAGCGTGGAGGGGTCTTTGAAATCGCGCATCAATCCGGGCACATCGCTCATGAACACAAGCCGTTTGGCGTTGAGTGCGATGGCGCACATGGCGGCGGCGACGTCGGCGTTGCAGTTGTAAATCTTCCCATCCTCGCCGCGCGCGGTCGGGCTGATGACGGGCGTATGGCCGCACCAAATGCTTTCTTTGAGCGGCGCGACGTTGACCTCGATGACTTCGCCGACGTAACCGATATCAATTTTCTGGCCCGGATTTTCTTTGTCGTCGAGGTAAAGTTTTTTGCATTTGAAGATGTCCGGGCCGGCGAAACCGACTGCCTGCCCGCCGAGCGCGTTGATGGTCTTGACAACTTCGGGATTGATCTCACGCGAAAGCACGTCATCCACGATTCGAACCGTGGCCTCGTCGGTGACGCGCTGGCCTTGGATGAAATTCGCGACCAATCCGGCTTTTTCCATGGCGCGGGTGATGGCCTTGCCGCCGCCGTGGACGACGACCGGATTGATTTCGACGGCTTCAAGAAACACGATGTCGCGCGCGACGCCGTTGCGGATGCTGGCGTCGGGCGAGTCCATGAAACTGCCGCCGTATTTTACGACGAAGGTTTCTCCGGAAAATTTCTGGATGTAGGGCAGCGCTTCGAGGAGCGTGGCGGCTTTGGCAATCAGGTCTTGCATGTTCGCCAAAGATTTAGCCACAGATGGAACGCAGATGAAACACCGATTTTTCAAAAACAAAGAAAGAATTGTTTCGTAACCGGTTTCGGCGATAATCCGTCCAACTCCGCAATCAATGAAAGCATCTAAATTCAACCGGTTCGTTTTCGCCTTCGTGTTCGCTGTGGTCACCGTTGCGTGCAGCGCCTCGGCTGCACCGAAGAAAATTTTGTTCTTCACGAAGTCCAGTGGCTTCGAGCATCCGGTCATCTCGTGGAAAAACGGCCAGCCGAGTTTTGCGGAAAAAGTCTTGCTCGAACTCGGCGCGAAAAATGGCTGGGAATTTACCTTTTCCAAAGACGGCTCGAAGTTCAGCCCAGAATATTTGAATCAATTCGACGCCGTGTTTTTTTACACGACCGGCGATTTGTGCAGCGAAGGCACGGATAAAAATCCGCCGATGACTCCGGCCGGCAAGCAGGCGTTGTTTGATTATGTGCGCGGCGGCAAAGGTTTTATCGGCACACACGCGGCGGCGGATACTTTTCACACTGCGAATGAATCCAAGAAAGGGCCGGATCGTTACGCGAACCACGGGACAAATGCCGATCCGTATTGCTGTTTCCTCGGCGGCGAATTCATCATTCACGGCGCGCAGCAGGTCGCGACGAACAAGGTCATTGACCCGAAATTTCCGGGTTTTGAAAACGTCGGCGACAATTTTGCGTTTCAGGAGGAATGGTATTCACTTAAAGATTTTTCGCCCGACGACCATGTGTTGACGGTGATGGATGCGCCGCAGATGAAGGGTCCGATGTATGACCGCCCGGCGTATCCGAATACATGGGCGCGCAGCGAAGGCAAAGGTCGCGTCTGGTATACGGCAATGGGCCATCGCGAAGACGTTTGGACAAATCCGACTTTTCAACAAATCCTGGTGGGCGGCATCAAGTGGGCGCTCGGCGAAATTCCGGCAGATGTGGCGCCAAACATCCAAGCCGCAGCGCCCGGCGCTTACACGAACCCGCGTTATGTGGAGCAGAAAGCCGCTGCCAAACCGCAGAATGTTTTGACCGCGCAGGAAAAAGCCGACGGCTGGCAATTACTTTGGGACGGCAAAACCACAGACGGTTGGCGCAGTGCGAAGTCGGAAAACTTTCCGACGCACGGTTGGGGCATCAAGGACGGCCTTTTGACCGTCCACGAAAATGGCGGTGAGGAATCCGCTGGCGGCGGCGACATTATCACGCGCAAGCGCTACGCTAATTTTGAGTTGGCGGTGGATTTCAAAATTACGGCGGGCGCAAACAGCGGCATCAAGATTTTTGTGCAGTCGAACATCTCGCCGATCGATAAAAAGACGGGTAAGCCCACTGCTGTCGGTTCATCCATCGGACTGGAGTTTCAGATTTTGGACGATTTGCGCCATCGCGATGCCAAGCTGGGTCACGACGGCGACCGCACAATCGGTTCGCTTTATGATTTAATTCCTGCGCCGAAGGATAAAAAAACTATGCCAGTCGGAGAATGGAATCACGCGCGGATTTTGTCGCAGGGTAAACACGTCACCTTCTGGCTGAACGGCGAGAAGACGGTGGAATTTGAGCGCGGTTCGCCGGAGTTTCTCGCGGCGGTGGCAGCGAGCAAATTCAAGGACATCTCCGGGTTCGGCGAATGGGCCGACGGCCACATCCTGCTGCAGGAACACGGCGGCGAAGTCTCATTTCACAATGTGAAAATCCGCGAATTACCGGCCAACTAAACCATCTAAATTCTAGCGACATGAAATCAAATCAAATTCAAAAAGCGGCCGTGGCGCAGATGCGTCGCCGTTCATTCCTCAAAGGTGTTTTGGCGACGGGCGCGGTTTCGATGTTCGCGCCGCGACTGGTGTTCGGCGCGTCGCCGACGAATAAAATCAACCTCGCGTGCGTCGGCATCGGCAATCGTGGAGCGGAAGACATCGCGGCATTCCACAAGACCGGCATGGTCAATTTCGTTGCGTTGTGCGATACGGACATGGGTGCGCCACACACGCAGAAAACTTTAAAACTGATTCCGGATGCACCGCGCTTTCAGGATTTTCGCCAGATGTTCGACAAGATGGGCAAGGACATTGACGCCGTGTGCATCGGCACTCCGGATTTCTCTCATTTTCCGATCGCGATGCTGGCGATGTCGCTCGGCAAGCACGTCTATTGCGAAAAGCCGATGGCGCACAGTTTCCGGCAAATCGAACTGATGATGGCGGCGGAGAATAAATATGGCGTCGCCGCGCAAATGGGCAATCAGGGCCATTCCGAGGCGAATTATTTTCAGTTCAAGGCCTGGACCAAAGCGGGCATCATTAAGAATGTCACCAAGATCACCGCGTTCATGAACAGCAAACGCCGCTGGCACGGCATGAAAGTGGACGGCTATCTGCCGGCGCAGCCCGTGCCGGAATCGCTGGATTGGGAAACCTGGCTCGCGACCGCGGAGGAACACAAATACAATGTCGGCTACGTCAACGGCGACTGGCGCTCGTGGTTCGATTTTGGCAACGGCGCGCTCGGCGACTGGGGCGCGCACATCTTCGACACGGCGCATGAATTTTTGCAGCTCGGTTTGCCGACAGAAGTCGAGGCGGTCAAACTCGACGGCTACAGCCCGTTCATTTTTCCGCAGGCCTCCACTTTGGCATTCCGTTTCCCCGCGCGCGGCGCGCAACCGCCGTGCGAACTCACTTGGTATGACGGGTTGAAAAACCTGCCGCCGCTCCCCGCCAATTTCGGCGAAGCGGTGGTCGATCCGAACATTCCGCCGCCGTCAAAGGGTTCCATTGATCTGAAGGCGAAACCGCCGGGCAAGGTGATTTACGGCGAAGACCTCAGCTTCAAGGGCGGCTCGCACGGCGCGACGCTGGAAATCCTTCCGTCCGAAAAGGCGAAGGAAATTCAAGCCAAACTTCCGTCCGTGCCCCAAAGCCCATCGAACCACTACGTCAATTTTCTCCGCGCCTGCACGGGCGAGGAAAAATGCCGTTCCAGCTTCGCCGTGGCCGGTCCGCTGTGCCAGACGATGGCGCTCGGCGTCATCGCGCAGCGTGTCAACGCCAAGCTCGCGTTCGATCCGGCGACTAAGCAGATTACGAATCACAAGGTCGCCAACGGCCTGCTCAACGGCGTGCCGCCGCGCAAGGATTGGGAGCAGTATTACAAACTGGCCTGAACGCAAAAAACATTCCAACGCATCGCCGCTGACCATGCCGGTCGGCGGCGTTTTTTCTTTTCCATAATTTCACTTGGACGCGCCCGCCGCATTCACTAGATTGCAGCCATGCCTGAAATTGCGAATTTTGTTAATCATGGTGCCGCCGCCATCACGCCGGCACTTGCGGAAAAAGTTTTGCGCCACCTGCCCCAGTGGAAACTGGAGTTCACGCAAATCAACGCGCCGAAATTTCCGCACCTCGTGGATCAACTCGAATTTCTTGCGGATGCCGTCGAAGATGTCATGGAAGGCGCTTACAAGGAATTGCCCTTCGTGGCCGTCGCGCAAGCGGTGTTTGCGCTCATCTACGCGCATAAAAAAGATGGTATTATTCCCGCTGGCGTCTTGAGCATTGGACGTGCGGACGATTCCAGCGTCGTGCGCGCCGTGCTGATTCAGAACGAAAAAGCCTTCGCGATTTATGCCGGTAAACAAGGCGTGGACTGGCGCAAAATTACCAGTCAGGCTTAATTCCATTTCAAAACCATGGCGATTCCATTGGTCATAACTCTCGTCGGCGCGGATCGCACCGGCCTCGTGGAATCCGTCGCGCGCGTCGTGGCGGAACACGACGGCAACTGGCTGGAAAGCCGCATGTGCCGGCTCGGTGGAGAATTTGCGGGCATCTTGCGCGTGGAAATTCCAGTGGAGAAAAAATCTGCGTTGCTCGCCGCACTTCAAAAAATTTCCGGCCTCAACGTCGTCATTCAGCCGACGCAAACGGCAGTTGCCGCAACTTCGGGACGCCAAACGAAATTGGAAATCGTCGGCAGCGACCGACCGGGCATCGTCCGCGAAATCACCAGCGCGCTCGCACGGGCGAACGTGAACGTGGAAGAATTTTTCAGTGAACTCGTTAGCGCTCCGATGTCCGGCGAAACCTTGTTCAAAGCCAGCGCACGCTTGCAATTACCGGAACATTGCGATCTCGCCGCGCTGAAACGTGATTTGGAAAAAATCGCCGCCGATTTGCTGGTGGATGTTTCTTTTGCAGAACTTTCTGCGAAATAATTTTTATCTCCGCTCGCGCCGTTTTAATTTATCCTTCGCGCGATGTTTGAACTTCTCAAAATCGATACGACCACGAAAGCGCGTCTGGGCAAATTGACCACCGCGCACGGCGTCGTGGACACGCCGGTTTACATGCCTGTCGGCACGCAAGCTAGCGTCAAGGCGATGGACCCGCGTGAATTGCATGAGTGCGGCACGCAAATCATTCTCGGCAATACCTATCACTTGAACATCCGGCCCGGCTTGGAAGTCATCACGGCGGCGGGCGGCTTGCATAAGTTCATGAATTGGCAGTTGCCGATTCTCACCGACAGCGGCGGCTTTCAAGTTTTCAGCCTCGCAAAAATTCGCAAAGTCAAAGAACACGGCGTGGAATTCCGTTCGCACTTGGACGGCTCGCTTTTATTTATCGGCCCGAAGGAATCCATGGAAATCCAGCGCGTGCTCGGTTCCGACATCGCGATGGTTTTTGATGAATGTCCGCCGCATGATGCGCCCGCGAAGGAACAGCGCCTCGCTGTCGAGCGCACGATCCGCTGGGCGCGCGAGTGTCGCACGCAGCCGCGCGCGGACGGACAAAAAGTTTTCGGCATCGTGCAAGGCGGCAACAATCCGGCGTTGCGCGAGCAATGTGCGAAGGCTTTGGTCGAAATGGATTTTGACGGTTACGCCATTGGCGGCGTGAGCGTCGGTGAGCCGGAGCCGGAGATGATGCAGGCAATCGAAATGTCTGTGCCGCATTTACCCGAAAACAAAGCGCGCTACGCGATGGGACTCGGCACACCCGCGCAAATGCTCGAACTCATCGCGCGCGGCGTGGATATGTTCGACTGTGTGCTGCCCACGCGCGTCGCGCGCAACGGCACGGCGTATACGCGACGCGGCGCGCTCGGCATCAAGGGCGGGAGTTACAAAATGGATTTTCGCCCCATCGAGGAAGATTGCGACTGCTTCGCGTGCAAACATTTTACGCGCGCCTATCTCCGGCATCTGCTCAAGGCGAATGAAATTCTCGGGCTACGGATGTTGAGCGTCCACAACACGCACATGTATTTGAAGGTGATGGCCGATGCCCGCACGCATCTTGCCGCCGGCACTTTTGGTGAGTTTTACCGCGGATTCATTGCGAACTTCAAGCCGTCGGAAAAAATTCTGGCGCACCGGAAAAAACATGCAGTCAAGGAGTGAGCGCGGCAGTCCGCAGTTAAAGAATTTGCCGAAAAGTTTCACCTGTGCCATAATCTTCTCATCGTAAAAATTTTTACAAACTTATGAGCAAACCAAAAATCATCGCTTACTTGAAACCGTCTTGTGGTTGGAGTGCTGGCGTCCGCGCCATCCTGAAGAAATATGATTTGCCGTTTGAAGATCGCGATATCATCAACGATCCCGCCCAGCGCGCGGAAA
>JBAXIY010000073.1:0-13184 GCA_037138135.1 Verrucomicrobiia bacterium | reverse complement strand
CGCGAAAAAATCCAAAGCATCACGCCGAGCGCGGCGGGAATGCAGAAGCCGTAGAGAATGGCGTCGTTCGCTGCCGGAGCCAAGCGACCGTAAGTCATCAACGGGCAGCCCCCCAGAAAATCCGGCGCGTGGAATTTAATACCGGCAATGAGGCCGAGCATCAGTCCGACAATCAGCCACACCGCCGCGCCGCCAAACAGCGCCAGCAACGGGACGCGCAACGAGGCATTAATCTCGTTTTGGCAGCAGGATTTATTCTCGGTCACGTTCATTCGAATGATTCGGTTTTGACAGGCGCGGTGGCTTTTTGAGAGCGGCTCATTAAGTCGGCACGCGCAGCAGACGGGTTAGCCCCCTGCTGGGCGGCAATGGCCATCGCCGTTTCAATCGGCAGACGCACGATACCGCGTTTGGCGTCAATCATCGCCGGACGGTTTAAACATTTTTCTTCCTCCGCCCGGATTTCGGCGAGCGCTTTGACGCGGACAGCCGCGCGGTCGGCATCAATGGCGGTAACGGGCAAAATCAATTTCACACCCACGGTGACGACGGCAAACAGGCCGCCGGCCAGAATCAAACCGAGGGCGGCGGCGGTGGCGCGATTGATAGTTGAAAGATTCATCGGGAACCTCCGGAAGTTTGTCCGTCAACGAGGTCATTGACGACATTCACGCTCACGCCCATGGCTTCGAGCAGGCGCGGGTCGCGTTGCGGATACGGCGGATGCGCGTGAAATTTCTTAAGGAAAACGGTCGTGAGAAAGCCGCCCATGAACAGGAGCGTGCTGAGCGGCAACCAGAGCCATTTGAGCGGATAACCTTCGGGGTGCAGCGCGGGGTAAATGTTGTAGCCGAGATCCAGCGCGTGCATCAGCCCGATCCACAGGCAGAGAGGAACGATGATTTTAAAATTCATCTTCACCTTTTCCGGCAGCAGGATGAAGAACGGAACGAAGCATTTTCCAAAAATCAGTATCAGACCGAGGGTCCACCAATTGCCGTTTTCGCGGACGAGATACCAGAAAGTTTCTTCGGGCATGTTGGCGTTCCAGACGACGAAATATTGTGCGAACTCGGCGTAAGCAGAGAACAGCGTGAACCCGAGCAGCAGGACGCCGATGAAATAGAAATATTTTTTTTGCAACACCGGCGCGAGAATTCCCTGACGCAGCAGGATGGCGGCAATGACATAAACGGTGGCCAGCCCGATCCACGCGCAATCAGAAAAGAAATAGACGCCGTAGATGCAGGAGAAAAACTGTAAGGAGGTTGAGTTCATCCACAGCACGCCGGAGAATGTCAGCGTCAGCGCGAAGGCGACGATGCCCCAACCGGAGTAAAAACGCATTTTGTAGGTGCATTCCGCCGCACCGGTATCGTCCTGTTTCAGCGACCAGCGGCTTAATTGCGACGTGAGCAACCACCAGATGCCGAAGAAAATTGCCGAGGTGATGATGAAGCCAGAACAGGTGAACACCGGCAGTTTGGCGGCAACCAGATTGTTTGTTTCCGGATTCAACGTCAGCCACAAATAAATATTCTTCGCAAAAAACAAAACGGGCAGGAACAGAATTGCCAGCCACGGGAACAGCAGCGACGCGAGATGTTCAGAGAAGCGGCGAAGGCCAACTGACCAACTGGCATCGGTCAAGTGATGCACCATCACCACAAACAACGCGCCGAGGGCGATGCTGTAATAGAACATGAACGCGAGCAGCCAGGAAAAGCCGAATTCGGTCGGATTTTTCAGCGCGCCCAGAGCGGACAACACGCCACCGACGGCCATGAGCAGCAGCGGCAGCTTGCGCCAGAGAGACAAGTCCAGCGGCGGCAACGGAGTTGAGTTTTGGCGGCTCATATTATTTCAGCGCGGCCTTTTGTTCGGCGGTCAAATCGTCGGCAGTTCCCAGCCAGCTTAATTGTAATGCCCGCAGATACGCGATGACTGCCCAGCAATCTTCGGTCGGCAACAGCGGGCCGACGGCACCCATCAAGCCTTTGCCGTTGCTGACGGTGTTAAAAATTTCGCCATCGGTCATGGTGACTATGCGCTGGTCATGCAGATTGGCCACGGCGGGCATGACGCCAATTTTCTTGGTGATGCCGTTCCCGTCGCCCAGCTTTCCGTGGCAGGGCGCACAATAAATATCAAAACGTTCACGTCCGCGCGCGAGCAAGCCGACATTAACGAGCATCGGATTAGCTTCCACAAAATTCGTTGATCTGACGTCGCGTCCGGTGTTCACGGGCGAATCTTCAAAGTGATAAACCAAACCATTCGCCGTTTCCAGCGGCTGGCTGCGCGCAATGGTTCCGGCAGGTGGCAACTGCGAACTGACGCCATTGGACATGAAAGCAAACGGCGCTTGCGGGCGCAATTTCGCCTGCCGATCCATGTCAGGAAACAGCTCAAACGGCGGTTTGCGCATCAGTCCGCCCTGCAAGCCGAGCATTCCAAACACGGCTGCGCCGATAGCCGAGCCAATCAATAAAATGGAAATGAGGTAGCGCATCAGTCAACGTCCTCCACGATTTCGACGTGCGTGCCGCCGAGAGATTCGAGAAAAGCTTTGGTTTCCGTGGCGCAGAATTTTTCATCCTGCGCGCCGATGAGGAGAATAAATTTATCGCGCGAGACGAGTTCAAAGCGTTTTTTATCCAGCAGCGGATGATGCAGGCGCGGCAACTGGTTAAGACCGAGCATCCCGATGAGCGCACCCAACGCGCCACCCATGATGAGCATGATGTAGGCGGGCACAAAGGTCATCGGCACACTGAACATCGGTTTGCCGCCGACGATGAGGGGATAATCAAACGCGTTCGCAAACCAGATCAGGCCGACGACGTTGAGAAACATGAACGCACCGCCCGCGAGCGCCACCCAGCCGACGAGGGAATTGCCGAGTTTCATGACTTGATCCATCCCGTGAATCGGGAACGGTGTGAAGGCGTCCCAACGACGATAGCCGGCGTCACGGATTTTTTCCGCCGCGTGCAAAATCGCCGCTGGCGAATCGAATTCGGCCATGAGACCGTAAACTTTTTCGCTCATTGGTGGTCTCCTTTCTGCCCGCCACCCAACGGATGATGCGGGTCGGCTTCGGGCATCACGCCCTTAACTTCGGCAATGGCAATCATCGGCAGGAATTTCACGAACAATAAATACAGCATGAAGAACGCACCCAGCGTGCCGATGTAAAGTCCAACATCCCAAATCGTGGGCATATATTTACCCCAGTTCGCCGGCAGAAATTCCTGATACAACGAGCCGACCACGATGACGAAACGTTCGCTCCACATACCAATGTTGATGAGCACGCCGATGATGAACAGCGCCGCGAGGCTCGATCGGATTTTTTTGAACCAGAGCAATTGCGTCACGAGAACATTGATACCGATGAGCGTCCAACCAAGATACAAATAAGTATGGCCGAACAATCGGTGGCCAAATACCCAGCGTTCGTAGGTGTCGCCACTATACCACGCGATGAAAAATTCCTGCAAATAGATATAGTCAATGATGAGGCCGGCGACCAGCGCGAGCTTGGCCACTTTGTCCATGTGCGACATTGTGATGACTTTTTCCAAGCTGCACCATTTGCGCAGCGGCACAAGAATCACCAACATCATGCCAAAGCCGCAGAACACCGCGCCGATGACGAAGTAGAGCGGGAAAATCGTCGCGTGCCAGCCCGCAATCTGCGAGGCGCAAAAATCCAAACCGACGATGGAACTCACGGTGAACACGAGCAGCGTGCACAGGCCGCAGAGGACGACGTAGGCTTTTTCGTAATTATGCCATTGCCGAGCCGAACCGGTCCAACCCATGGCCAGCGCCGTGAAAATGGTTTTGCGCACACGCGTCGTCGCCCGGTCGCGGAACACGGCGAAGTCAGGAATCATGCCCATGAACCAAAACAGTGTCGAAACGGTCAGATAGGTGTTCACGGCGAACACGTCCCACATCAACGGCGATTTGAACTGCGGCCAGTTGCCGTTGGAATTTGGAATAGGGAACATGAACCAGTCGAACCACGCGCGGCCGACATGGATCGCCGGATAAAGCCCTGCCATCATCACGGAGAAAACCGTCATCGCCTCAGCCATGCGGCCGATCGTGGTGCGCCAGTGCTGCTTCGTCAAAAACAGCAGCGCGGAAATCAACGTGCCCGCGTGTGCGACACCGACCCACCAGATGAAATTCACGATGTCCAAGCCCCACATTACCGGATGGTTGTTGCCCCAGACACCGACACCTGTGAAAACTTGATAAAACAAACACGTCGGGAAAATCACGGTCGCCGCGAACGCAGCGGGCAGAAACAAAATCCACCACCAGCGCGGGGTTTTGCCTTCGGCAAATTCCGAAAGTTTGTCTGTCAGCGCGCCGAGACTCGGTTTGCCTTCGACCACGGGCGCACGTTGCAGCTCCGCCGGCGGCGCGAGCCGTTTCAATTCTTCAATGTTCAGGGAGTCAGCCATTAGCTGTTTCCTTTCGGGGTGAGACTCTGGCTCTCAAATTCTTCCGTGCTGAACGGTTCATGGTAATCCGGCATCGCAGGATTCGGATTGCGGACGCGCGCCAGATAGGTCGTGCGCGGCTTCGTGAGCAAGTTGCCGAGGACGGAATAATTCAGCGGCGACAATTTCAATTTCGACACCGAGCTGTTCGCGTCGCTGACATCGCCAAACACAATCGCGCCCGCCGGACACGCTTGCTGACACGCCGTTTTGGGAATTGTTCCCGCAGCTTCCGACAAGCGCACGTTGTCGCTCGCGCCAGCTTTTACCTTTTGCGAAATCTTGGCGTGTTCAATGCGTTGTGTGCAATAAGTGCATTTTTCCATGACGCCACGCATACGCACCGTCACGTCGGGATTCTTGCTCAACTTGATCAAGTCCCATTCGTCTTCCGAGCGCATGCCGCTGTTCGGATCGTTCCACCAGCGTTTCAAATCCCAAACGCCATCCGTCTTGTGCGTGAGCGTGGTGGAATAAATTGTCCCCTTCAGCTCGTTCAACGGGCGCTTGTTGTAATCGAGGAAATTAAAACGGCGAACTTTATACGGGCAGTTGTTCGAGCAATAACGCGTGCCGATGCAACGGTTATACGCCATCACGTTCAAACCTTCCTGATCGTGGACGGTCGCGGCCACGGGGCAGACGCTTTCGCATGGCGCACTCTCGCACTGCTGGCAAAGCATCGGCTGGTTCACCGCCTGCACGTCGTCAATCCATTCGGCGAACTGCTGGTTCTCGTCCGTCTGGTTCATGTCCGCCGACAAATCAAAACGGTTCGGATTATGTTTACGCTTCGGATCGCTGGTGAAATAGCGGTCAATTCGCATCCAGTGCATCTCGCGACCGCGCAACACCTGATCCTTGCCGACAATCGGAATATTGTTCTCGCTCTGACACGCGACGACGCAAGTGCCGCAACCGACGCACGCGTTCAAGTCCACGGTCATGCCCCACTGATGCAACGCCGTCTTCTTCGCCTCGTCGAGCGGGTTCGCATAAAGTGATTTTACGACGGGCGGCTCGACGCCGTGGAATTTTTCCTGGGCGAAGGTCGGTTCCTTGATGAATTCTTCGAGGTTCGCTTCGCGCACCGCCGGACGACCTTCCATGGACCAATGATGCTGTGTGCAAGCGAGAACGTGCGTCTCGCCGGTCTTTTTGATCGTCGCGCCGGTCTCGATATATTTTCCGCTGAAAATTTTATACGCGTTGAAGCCGACGCCCGTGCCGACGCGCCCTGCCCGTTCACGACCGTAACCGAGCGCGAGTCCGAGTGAATAATCCGCCATGCCCGGCTGCGTCCAGATCGGACCTTTGACGCTCTTACCGCTCAGAGAAATCTCGACGATGTCACCATTCGCCACGCCCAGTTCGCGTGCCGTTTTGCGGCTGATCAACACGGCGTTGTCCCAGGTCATCTTAGTGACCGGATCGGGCAACTCCTGCATCCAGCCGTTGTTCGCGTAACGACCGTCGTCTACCTTTGAGTCGCGGAAGAAAACGACTTCGAGATTGCTTTCGGAAGTTGTGGCGGATTGAACCGCAGGCACAGCCGCCTGAAAAGACAGCGTTTCTGATTTGCCCGCCGAACCATTCAAAAAACCGTTGAACAAAAATCTCTTCCAGTCTTCTTCGGAACCACCAAACGTGGCGCGCACTATTTCATAGGCGCTGTTCTGCGTCTCACCGGCGACGCGCGCCAGAAATTCCAATTCCAGCAGACCGCCAAACAAAGGCTGAATCAACGGCTGAATGCCAACCACGGTTCCGTCGCTGGTGGTGGCGTCGCCCCATGATTCGAGATAATGCGCCGCCGGAAAATTCCAATCGCACTTTTGCGCCGTCTCGTCTTCGTAGTAGCCTAGGCGAACAACCGTCTTTGGCTTCGCTGTCGCGTTCAAATGGTAAACTGGATTGCCGCCGAGAACCACCAGCGTTTCAATTGCATCCAGATCGAAACTCTTCAGGTCGGAGGTGGCAACTGTGTTTGTTTGGAACAATTCCACCGTGCTGCCAATCGAATCGAGCGAGGAATTAATCGTGTGCGCGAGCAAATGGACTTCAAGTGGCTGGCGCTGGCCAGCAACGACCAAAACTCTTCCCGCATTCGCAACCAAGTCCTTTGCACATTCTGAAACCCACTTTGAATCTACACCTTCAATGTTGTATTGCGCTGATTGACCAAGTGGGTTGGCAGTTTCATGCAATTGACGAAGCATTGAGTTAATCGCATTTGCAACTTCCCAAACTTTGCTCGCAGGAATTCGCAGCCGATGATCCGCGCTCGCGCCGGTCAAAGTGAACAAAGATTCCACTGCATAAAGGCGGCTCATGCCGTCACCGGCTTTGCGGCTCGCGGCAAATTTGCGGATATGATTATGCGCATCATCTTCGCCACCGAGAAAATCACAATCCAGCGACAGAATGACCTTCGCCTTGTCGAAATTAAAAATCGGTTTAACCGGCTGGCCGAACGCCTGCGTGGCCGCGCGTTGATGGATGCCGGAATCAATCGCGTCGCAGGTAAACCATTTTGATTTCAGAAATTTGTCGGCGATGATTTTTTGCAGCCGCGCACGGGACGGCGATGTGCTGCTTTCAGCCAAGAACGCCAGACCTTCGCCGGAGTTCGCCGCAAATTTCTTGGAGAGTTCGTCGAGGAAACCTAAAGCTTCTTCGCGGGAAACTACTTTGCCATCGTGTTTGAAATGGCGGGCGCGGTCGGGATCGTAAAGGTCGAGAATGGAAGCTTGCGCGTAACGGTCGGTGCTGCCATTGCTGCCGGGGAACAGCGCATTGCCTTCGATTTTTACCGGACGGCCTTCGTAGGACTTGACGACGAGCGGAATCGCGCCGGTGCGCGTGGGCATGGCGGTCGCAAAATACTGCGCGTCGCCAAAGGTATAATTCTCCGGCTGTCTGCCAAACGGTTCGAGCTTTTCTTCGGGACGACGGCAACCCGCACCCAGCGTCGCGATGCCGGCGAAGGCGAACGACGCCGACATGATCTTGAGAAAATTACGGCGGCTTTGGCCATCTTCCACCAACTCGCTCGCGCCGACGGGAAATTCTCGGTGCAACCAGTCCTTGAACTCCGGCTGGTCAGCCAGTTCGTCGAGACTGCGCCAGTAACGGCGACCGGTCACATTCGCAGAGTTGTTCAAATTATTTTTCATCGGTGACAGGCCGAGCAGCTTTGCAGCGATTCCACTTTCCAATCGTGAACGAACTTTTTCCCGTTCACATCCTGCAAATGTTCCGCTTCGGCGGCGTTGGTGCTCCACTGCCAGTCGAGTTTCGTGACTTTATCCGGCGGGCGGATGGCGGCGGCGGGATCGCGATGGCAATTCAAGCAGAAACTCATGCTCAAGGATTTGGCATGGCGCACTTCATCCATTTGATCCACGCGGCCATGACATTCCAAACAGCTAAAACCGCGAGCGACGTGGACGGAATGGTTGAAATAAACGTAGTCCGGCACGATATGAACCTGCACCCACGGGATCGGCGTGTTGTTCGCCGCGCTGTCGCGGACGATGGCCAAGCGGGGGTCGTCCTTCAAAACTTGGTTGTGGCAATTCATGCACGTCGAAGCGCCGGGGAGATTTGAGAACCAGGATTTTTCCACGCCGTTATGACAATAGCGGCAATCCAGCCCCATTTGGCCGGCATGAATCTTGTGCGAAAACGGCACCGGCTGCACGGGTTGGTAACCCGCACGGGTGTATTTGGGCGTGAGATAAATCGTCACGCCCGCCGCCACGCCACCGCCGGCTAGTGCGGCGACAACGAGCAACACCAACGGCAAACTGTTTGTCCACTTCGGAAAAATCACTTCGTAAAAAATTAAAAAAATGGACGAACCACAAATTGTTCGTCCAACTACAACATCGAGCCAGCATTTTACAATTGCCGGTCAGCTCTGCAAGAAAAGTTTGTGAAAAATTTCACGTTGTCCGTCATCGTCGAAGCTACCTGTATGTTGACGGTTGAAGAATCAGCGGCGCGGGACTGGATGCCCTGCGTGTTCCGGCCACACATTTTGCAGCAGATCGAGGGTGCGCCGCCAAAGCCATGGCCCGCTGGGAGTGGAATTCCTCCTACCCTGCTCAGAACTTTCCCTTGGACGCCTTGAATGGTAAGTGCGAGGAGGTGGGTCATTGGCCGGACAACAGATACGTTCTGCCATGCGTTCCAATCCGCAGCCCTTAAGCAGATAATCCGAGGCACCATCACGCATCGCCCGCTCCCGCCATTCCGAATCGTTGCAGGAGGTAAACATTAAAACGCGGGTGGAACGGGTAAGGGATTTAATAGGACGCACTGCGTCCAAGCCGCTGCGCTCGCCCATCTGGACATCCAGCAGAATGACATCCGGCCCCGGCTTGCTGGCGAGCTCGCTCAACAACGCGTCCGGGCCGGAAAAATGCCGGGCGCACTGGATGTTCTTATAACAACCCAGCGCCTCCGCCACGGTCATCCGCAACCGATCATTGTCGTCCACTAGCCAGACTTTCACCGGACGAGACGACGACGTGGCTAGATTTTTTTCAACCACCGACAAACCAGCAGCGGCATTGATGTCAGGCTCATCCATCATGACTGAACCATAGCTTGACCGATGCCAACCGCCCAGTGCGCTGCGACCCATCCTGCGGGCAATGATATCCACCAATAAACACTTGTTATCAGCGCAACCTGCCCGGTCGCAGCCAATCACTGGCGACCAACGGGCGGCGAAAACCGTGCCGCTTTCTTCTCATCTTGAAAAATAAATAACAAGCACTGGTCAATTCCACCAGCGGACGTCCCGCTGCTCGCACCCAACCTCCAATCATTGCGCTCCATGGCGATGCGTGATGATTCGATAGAAGATTGCCGCCAGAAATATTAACGACGCCGTTGCAATGACCAAAAATATAATGACGCCAACTTCCAGCTTCCGTCGCTCGCGTCGGGTTGATTTTGGAAAAAGTTTTTTAATCATCGACCGCATTGGCGGGCAAACCTAAATCCAATCAAACCGTCGGTCAATGGCGGTAGGGTTACATTGCGGTGACGACTTAAATTCTGATGGCGAGATCATTCGCTACCGAATGTTTTATTTGCAACCTCTGCAATAAATAGACACCGGAATGGGCGGCAACGCGCACAGTCACTGCGATTATTTTCCTGCGTTTAAGCTCGCGCCAAGTAAAGTGATATTTTCCAGTTTGAAGGGCGCTTCAAATGTCTGCACCTGGTCGTAAACCTCCGCGACCAGCCGGCCATTCGTCGGGAAGTTCGTCTTGCATTCGTAGGTGAAGTTGTAGGAGTTCATCCCGCCGCCGTAACCGTTCTGGCGCAGTTCCATCTTGGTGCCGTCCACGACGAGGCTCATCGCCTTAAGGCCATCGGGATTGGTATTTAAATGTAGCGCCATCATTTGCGAACCGTGTTTTTGCCAGCCTTCCTTGATGGATTCAATTCGCGCGTCCAGATTGGTGCCGGTCGCGCCAGCCGTCAATCTGCTCAGCCCCAAATCCAATTCCTTGGTGCCGCTGGACACACGATATTGCAAATGGCCGGAAAGTTCCTTCAAGCCGTTCACATTTTTGCTCGGCAAATTTAATTTGAATTCCAAAATCGCCGCCGCCTTATCTTTGGCAAGTTGCGGAAAATGAACTTTGCGGTCCCAGTCCGACTCCGGCAGCAGGCTCGTGCCATCGTCTGCGGTAGCCACTTCGATGGCCGTTTTGTCGGTAACGGTTTGCACTGCGCCGGGAAATTCCACCAGCAGCGAGATCGTGTAGCCGGTGTCATAATTGAATGGCCGCAGATTCCGCTTGTCGTCCGATTCCGTGACCAGCCGCACGCCCACCACCTTGACACTCCTTAAGCCGCCATTCGCCGGCGCGGCCAATACTTCGGGCGCATCATCCGTGGCGGACGCGCCGCCCGCGAGCGCCTTTGCCAACAGCGCGAATTCCGTTTTTGCCGCCGCTACTTCCGCCGCATAATTGAACAGCGGTGCGGTGCCCGGCGCGACGACCGCCTGCACTGGTGCTTTCTCGCCGAAAATAAATTGGTTCATCTCTGCGTCCATCACTGGCTTTTCCTGCATGTCGTCAAAGCCTGTGCCGCTGTGCGCCCGGCACCAGACGTCGTCGTTCACCAACTTCTCCATCACCTCAAGCATTTTCGCGCCAGAAAATAGGATGGTGAGATTGCCATTGGCATCATTGGTAAAATTGGAATGACTGACCACCTTGCCCGGCAGATGCAGCACGATGGCGTGTTTCATGGTGCCGAAGAAACCCGCGAACATCGGCTTGGACTGCTGGAACTTCCCACGCTGTTGTTTGATGTATTTGTCTAGCTGCTCCGGCGTCATATTTTTTGGCGGCGACTTTTTACTCGGGCGGATGCTGATGCCTTCGGACGTTTCCGAGCCAGACTTGTTAGTGCGCAACGTGATTAGTGCGTTACCGTCCGCCGTTTTCGTCCAGGCCAAATCCAGCATCGTCTGATTCTGAATGTCCAAATGGGAAAGATTCTTGAAATACGCCGTGCCACGAAAATAAAGCCGCCCATCCTCCAAGGTCTTGAACGTTACATTGCGCCATGCCTCCACCCCTTTGGACTGTTTCAGCACTTCGCGCACCGCGTTGGTTAACGCCTTGCCGGAATCCTCATTCCCGCTATCGGCATTAAGATCCACCGCTTGAAACGTGCATTCATGCACCACCTTGCCCGAGCCGTCGGGATTGAGCGTATAATCTTCCTTCGTATCAAAACAGCCGCTCGTGAGCAGCAACAGGCCGAGGCTGACGGATATGGCGATTTTTTTGGCGATGGAATTCATGGGCGTCATCCTAGGTTCCCCACTTTGACTTGTGAAGCAAATATCGGAAATCCCGATTCATAAATAGCCAACCCGTGCGCCAAGCCATTTCAATGGAGAATAAATTTTCCAAATTGTAACTTTGAGAAAATCTCTCCAGCCAGTATCTTCGCCCGCCGATGTATAAAACTGTTCTGTTCGCGCTGCTGCTGGCGACCACTTGGGGGGCGGCGCAAACAACACCGCCGGCGACCAACTCCGCCGGTCGCACATTGATTCTGGAGAACAGCACCATGTCATTGCCCACGGCCAAGGCTACTCTCATCATTGGCCCGCTCATATGCAGCAACCATGTCTATGTCGGCGAATTCAAAGTAAAGGTCTTTCCTTATTTCTTCAAAAACCAACGGGGCCTGCTGGCGATCAATGTCCCGGAAGAAGCACAAGCCGCGTTTAATCAAGGCAAACCCGTGACCGTCTCCGGCACCGCCACCTCCACCAAAGACGGCCACGTCCGCCAAGTTCAAATCATGGCGACGCCCAAGGATTCTGATCATGGCACCGTGAGCTTGTGGTTCAACGCCGCCAATCAGAAGATGATTTTTAATCCCGCCTACTACTTTACCAACGATGCCCCGACCACGGCGACCGCCCCGCCGCCCAGCAAACGCCGTTAAGCCGAGTGCCTGCGCTTTTGCGGATACGATTCCCACCTTTGGAAAATCACTTTCCGCGTTTCCAAGCTCAGTTCTTACGTCGCAAAAACTATTTCTGGAACCTTCGCAAACAGGCCAAAACCGTCATCAGTTTCCATCACGAAGTCGACATAGAATCGGGAAGTAACCGCCGAGACTGGGTCAACGACATTCATCAACCCGGTTTGGATTGAACAATTTGACGGTGGGACCTGCTCAATTCCCCACCGTCACCTGCAACGGCTGGTCGCGACGTTCGGCAAAGCGTTTGACGTAGTTCTCCCACTGGACGTGATTCGTGAAATCGCCGCTGCGATCCCAGCACGCGCCAAAGTAGTAGGTGAACGGCTGACCCGCTTCCACTTGGGTGATGGCAAGTTGATTGCGGATGGCGGGCGCACCTTCATGCGTCGGCTGCGGCACGGCGGCGTGTTTCACGCTGTCGGGCATGGCCGGATTGTCGTTCACAAATTCCTTGACCGCCCCGCGCGGTAGCAGGATGGCCGTCGCCGTGGTGCCTTTCGGCTGATCTTCCGGCTGCCAATACGTCAGCCATCCTTCCACTTGATCGTGCGCGATGAATTCCTCGCGGTTCGTCGGACATGACCGTTCAGCCAAACCGACGCCGATGGTCAACGTCAGCGGCGGATTGTTCGTGGTAAAAATAGACGGATGTTTTAAGTCCACTAAATCGGTCTTTAAATAGACCGGCGTCAAACTCGTCAACGTGCTGCTCACCTTTGTCAGCCAAGAACCCGCATCAATGATAAATCGTTTTACTTCGGAAACCCACTGGCCATTGCCCGTGTCCCACGCGTCGTAGGTCAGCTCGAATTCTGAGCGGATGGGGCCGGTGGTGATGAGCTTCCAGTTCCGGTAATTGCTGGAGGTGTAAAGTTTTTTGCCGTCCCAGATGCCGAGGCCGCCGCAGCCCCGGCTTTTACCGACGCGATAATCGTCCATGAATTCGCCGTTGTCCTCGTGGTAATGCTTGGTGGCATACATCACGTCCACCGTCAGCTCGCGATTCTTTTTGATCCACACATCCGGGCCGCTGCTGATGGTGCCTTCCTTGGGAATGAGCGCGAGGCCGTAGGTGCGGTGCGCGATGCGGTCGCTCTCCCACGCAAAATCGTCGAAGCGTTC
>JBAXIY010000072.1:0-13229 GCA_037138135.1 Verrucomicrobiia bacterium | reverse complement strand
GTGAGGTAGCTGATGATGCCGTGGTCGGGATCGGAATCCCACGCGCCGAGAATCGTGAAGGTCTCGGTCTGGTTGGTCGCGGGATCGGCCACCTGCACAATCGTTCCCGGCCCGACAACTTCGGTGCTGGCGTTGGCAAAATCCTGTCCGCGCGCGCGGTTGAGCGCGGCTTCGAGGTCTTCTTTCTGGCGCATGAGAATTTTTTGCATCTCTTTCGCCGCCTTGTATTCGTGGTTCTCGCGCAAGTCGCCGTAGCTGCGCGCGATGGCGATTTCCTTGGAGTTCGCCGGAATCTTTTTCTCGACGAGTTCCTGATATTCGGCGCGGCGGCGTTCGAGACTTTCCCACGAGACGAGCAAGCCGGCTTCTTGCTTGGTCTGTTCGCCGCTGACGAGCACTTGCACGGCGGGATGCGCCTTGACGAGGCGCGCGAGGAGCGAACGCTTGTCCATGTCATCAAACACGGGCGACAGTTTCAGCGCGCGGGTCAAATCTTTGACGACTTCGATGTCGGCGGTGGAAGTGAGTTCCACAATCAACGCCTGATCTTCGAGAATGAAATCGCGCAAGCGGTTCGAGCGTTTTTCCTGGAACTGATCGCGCTCCATCGCGGTGAGCATCGCGCGGAAAACTTCCGGCCCGAGGATGTCCACAAAATCTTCGGTGCGTTCGCGACCGAACCACAACAGCAATTCGCTGCTGGCGGTGTGTTGATTGATGAGTTTGGCCAACGTTTCCTTGAGCAAAGCAAGTTTGCCGTCGTGAATGAGCACGCTGACGATTTCCTTGGCGAGCTTGGCGGAAACAAAATTGAGCGCGCTGCGGAACACTTCCACCCATTTGTCGGGATACGCGGTCTTGAAAGATTCCAGCGCGCGATGATGTTTCGCGGCGGGAATGGTTTCGAGCAGCGGACCGAAGCGGATGCCATCCTGCGCCCAGATTTGCGCGACGGAAATTTCATCAGCAGCAGCCGGAACACCGGCGGCTTCGCGCAATTCATCACGCGCAAACACGGCTTCCAACGCGACCGCCGGTTGCGTGCGTTGATGGGAAACAATGTCGGGATTCAACGCGGCGATGACTTCATTTGCCGTGGCCGCTTTGTCTTTCAAATCGGAAATGCCTTTAAGAATTTCGGCCACCACGAGGATGCGCGCCTTGAGACCTTTGGCTTTGCGGAAGTCGGCGAGTAAGCGGTCTTGCAACGACGTTTCCTGCGCCTGATAAACGACCGGTTCGGTTTTCTTGAGCGGCACGATGAAGTGACCATCCTTCTTCATTTCGCGCTTGGCGGTTTCCCACCATTTTTTCCAGTCGTCGGAAATCACGTCAGGCACGAGCACGGACTGGATTTGATCCGTCGTCGCTTTACCACCAAAACTGTTCAACACAATTTTGATGAGATCAATGTGATGCGCCGCGAGATGGCGGACGGCATCGAGATCAGTCGCCTTGCGCGCGAGAATGTGATCCTTCGGCACGGGTTTGAGCGATTCCGCCGCGAAACCCAAGTCCATCGGATGTCCGGCCTTGCCCGGAAAATCAATCGTGAAGCGCGCGAACACCGTGTCCACCGTTTTGATGCGGCCAAAGCCCCAGCTCCGGTGCGTGCAGCAGCCGGCTTCCGCCAATTGCGTGAGCGCCGGAACGTGCTTGCCTTCAATTTTCCCAGTTGCTGCCAGTTTTTCGAATTCGTCTTTCATAATAAATAAAATCGTATTTTTGTCGTCACGGATTCACTATGACTCCATTAAACGTGGTGAACGAACAAAATCCAAGACAAATTGCGGCGCGCGTTCTATCGCAGCGCCTGAACAACGGAGAATTTACCGAGAATCTGCTGGAAACAGCGCTCGCGACCGCGCGGCTTTCGCCAGCAGATCGCGGCTTGTGCCATGAACTCGTCTGCGGCGTCGTGCGCTGGCAGGCCACGCTCGACCGGCTTATCGCGCGCAAGACCACGCCCGGACGTGAGCCGCGCCCCGCGCTCGTGAATCTGTTGCGCCTCGGCCTCTACCAGATTTTTTGGCTCGACCGCATTCCGCCGCACGCCGCCGTTCACGAAACCGTCGAGCAAGCCAAGCGATCCGGCTACGTTTCACAATCCGGTTTCATCAACGCCATTCTCCGCGCCTATCTCCGCGAATTTGACGAAGTGAAAAAAATTCTCGCCGACATGAAAATTTCCCAGCCCGCGCTCGGCTGGTCGCATCCCGAATGGCTCGTGGAACGCTGGCGCAAAAATTTTGGCGACGAGAAAACTCGCGCGCTACTGGAATGGAACAACACGCCGCCAAAAACGTTTGCGCGCGTCAACACATTGAAAACCGACGCCGCCAAACTCATCGAACGCTGGCGCGAGGAAAATGTGGAATACGATTTCGTCACGCGCGACTGGACGGGCGAGAATCTCGCTTTCGAATTGAAGTCGCATCCGCCGCTAAATTCGCTCGGCAGTTTCCGCGCTGGCAGTTTTTATCTGCAAGATCCAAGCACCTTGCTCGCCCCTGCTCTACTCGACGCAAAACCCGGCGAAACCATTTTGGATTTGTGCGCCGCGCCCGGCGGCAAGACCACTTTCATCGCGCAACAGATGAACAACGAAGGCAAAATCGTCGCGCACGATACGTTTGCCGACCGCTTGAAATTGATCCGCGAAAACTGCACGCGCCTCGGCGTGACCTGCGCCACGGCGACGGCAACTTTCAATTTTGAAGCGGCAACCTTCGACCGCATTCTCGTGGACGCGCCGTGCTCCAACACCGGTGTCATGCGCCGCCGCGTGGACTTGCGGTGGCTGATTCAGCCGCCGGAAATTGAACGCCTGCGCACGACACAACTCACTTTGCTCAAACAGGCCACAACGGCCTTGAAACCCGGCGGCATTATTGTTTACAGCACATGCAGTCTTGAACCGGAAGAAAACCCCGAAGTCATCAAAGAGTTTCTCGCGGCCAATCCCAATTTCAAACTGGAAAGTGAACGCCAGTTATCGCCATTTGCGGACAACGTGGACGGCGCGTATGTTGCGCGGCTGAAACATTCCGCCTGATTTATGGAACTCGATCTCGAAAAAGACTACGCCGACCGCGCCTACACCATCCTCGCGAGCCTTGTCACGCCGCGTCCCATCGCGCTGGTCACGACCATCAATGCCGCCGGACAGGTGAATGCCGCGCCCTTCAGCTTCTTTAATCTGCTGGGCGCGAACCCGCCCATCTGCGCCTTCGCGCCCGGCGACCGCGAGGACGGCACGCCCAAAGACACCGCGCTCAATATCCGATCCGGTCACGAGTTCGTGGTGAATCTGGTGGATGAATCCATCGCCGAGGCCATGAACCAATGCGCCGCCTCGCTGCCTTTCGGCGAAAGCGAACTCACCCGCGCCGGCCTGCACGCCGCGCCGTCGTCAGTCGTGAAACCGCCGCGCATTGCGGAAGCGCCGGCAAGTTTGGAATGCGTCGAATGGGGCACACTGCAAATCGGCGGCAACCGTGTTGTCATCGGCCTCATCAAGCGCGTGCATTTGCGCGATGAATTATTCGACGCCGATAAGAAACGCATTCGCACGGATAAACTTTTGACCATCGGCCGCATGGCTTCGCCACATTGGTATTGCAAGACCACCGAGCGATTTGAAATGAAGCGGCCGGACTAGGCTAGACGGGGAAAACTCGCGGTAGCACCCGCGTCTCGCGGGTAAAATTCGGCGTCCCGCCGAATTTCGCCTGACACGCGCGGGTTGAAAATTCTCCAGATCAAGGATCTGCAATGTCCTCGGACAGTTTCCGGCGGGACGCCGGAAACGACGGGCCGGAGGCCCGTGCTACCGCAGAAATTCAAACCCACTGCCCCCAAAAATTTTCAAAGCTTTGCCGTTCACGCGCGAGGCGCAAACCGCTTTCATCATGCCAACAAACAGCCGCGTGGCCGTGCGAGAAGCGCGCTTCCCACGGAAGATGATACGCCCCGGCGTCGAGCCAGATGAGATGGTCGCCCGCCTTCAAGTAACGTGGCAGAGGAATCCGCGCGAGCTGATCAAACGCCATGCACGTCGGGCCGTGGACGACGGTGAGGATTTCATCTCCATCGGGCTTCTCCAACGGCAACAGCGCGTGCTGTTCCCAAACCGACATCAGCGCGTTCATCGTGCGACCGCCATCGCAGATGAGCTGACGCATGCCGCGGCGTTCTTTTACATCGAGAATTTTCACCACGAGTGCGCCGCTGCCAGTGCTGACGAATCGTCCGTTCTCCAGCCAGAGTTCACGCAAATCGGGAAATAACTTGGCCGACTGCCGCAGCATTTTGGCGAAGGAGCGAAGACCAAATTCACCATCATGAACCCTGCCGCCGCGCGTGAGAACGTGGCGCACCGGAATCCCGCCGCCGATGTCTAGGTTGAGCGGACTAAACTTCGCCGCGCGACAAATCTCCGCGACTTCGGCGATGGCGCGCTCGTAGATCGCCACGGAAGAAACGTTCGTGCGGAGATGAAAATGGACCGTCTCCACGCGAACCTTGGCGCGCTGCAGTTTTTTGATGGCGGTCACCGCCTCGTCCGGCGTGAAGCCGAACTGCGTGGGAAATTGTGGATTTTCCGGATCGAATTCCTCATTTGTCAGAATGCGGACTCCGCAACGCCAGTTGAGTTTTTTCGCGAGCGGCAAAAGCGCGGCGAGTTCGGCGGGCGAATCAAAATTCACCGCCAGTTCACGCAGTTCAAACTGCGGCAGCCAGTGATGTTTGGCCGGGCCGTTGACGAGAATATTTTCCGGCGCATAGCCTTCAGCGAGCGCGGCACGTAATTCGAACTCGCTGACGACCTCGATGCCCCTGCCCTGCTCGCGCCACCAGCGCAGCAGCGGGGCGACGGGTTGGGTTTTGCAGGATAACCAATTTTGAATTTTTAGTTTTGAATTTTTAGTTCCAAAACCGGCTGCCGCGAATGCGTTTTCCAGCTCAGAAATTCTGTCGGCGATAGGCAGTGCGGAGAAAACGTAGAGCGGCGTGGGTGTGGAAAGCGAAAGCGCCTCGCGAACGAGGCGCTTCCAGAATTCAATCGTTTCCGGCGGGTGACCAAAATGGAGCGCAGTCGGCGTCTTCATGTTGGCCAGTCCAGGACGGACCTCACATGCCCATGATGGAGTAGCCGCCGTCCACGTAGATCACTTGGCCGGTGATGCACGCCGCGCCATCGCTGGCGAGGAATACGCCGGTGGCGCCGAGCTCTTCGGGAATCAGATTGCGTTTCAGCGGCGAACGTTCTTCGTAAGTCTTGAGCATCGCGCTGAAACCGCTGATGCCGCGGGCGGCGAGCGTGTTCACGGGGCCGGCGCTGATGCAGTTCACGCGGATTTTCTTCGGACCCAAATCGTAAGCGAGGTAGCGTGTGCTGGCTTCCAAGGCGGCTTTGGCTACGCCCATGACGTTGTAATGCGGCACAACTTTTTCCGCGCCGAAATAACTCATGCCCATGATGCTGCCGCCGTCGGTCATGAGCGGTTCAGCCGCGCGCGCGAGCGCGACGAGCGAATAGGCGCTCACATCGTGCGCCACGCGGAAGGCATCGCGATCTGTATCCACAAAGCGGCCTTCCAAAGCGGCTTTCGGCGCGAATGCCACGGAGTGCAGGAGGAGATTGAGTTTGCCGAACTTCGCGCCGACTTCGCTGAAAACGCGGGCGATGTCTTCGTCCTTGGTCACGTCGCACGGCGTGATGAGCGTGTCGGCTCCAAAGGTGCCGGCGAGTTCCTCGACATTTTCCTTCACGCGTTCGCCCTGATAAGTGAAGGCGAGTTTTGCGCCTTCTTTGGCCCACGCTTGCGCGATGGCCCAGGCGATGGAGCGTTTGTTAGCGACGCCGAAGACAATACCGGTTTTTCCTGCGAGTGATGACATAATTACTTTTTCGTTGTCTGGTTGAATCGTTGAACCGGACGGATGTTAAAGCGTTTTGGCCGGTTCGCGCAAAGAAAATTCACAGTCTCGACTCGCGCGTTAAAAATAATTATTCTGCCGCCAATGGACTCAAATGTAATTGCCGACGGCGTGATCCAGTATCTGATGCTGGTCGCGCTGCTGACCTTTCACGAATACGGCCACGCGTGGACCGCGTGGAGATGCGGCGACGACACGGCGCGTTTGCAAGGGCGCGTCTCGCTCAATCCGGTAGTGCACATTGATCCCATCGGCACGGTAGCGCTGCCTTTGCTAATGATTTTTCTCTCCCCGAGCATCGGACGTTTTTTAATCGGCTGGGCGAAGCCCGTGCCAGTCAACCCTTACAACTTCAACAAGCCCAAACGCGATGACATTCTGGTAACGATGGCTGGTCCGGCGATGAATCTGATTCTTGCTGTCGGTCTCGTGGCGCTGGCGCGAGTGGGAATCGTGGCTCACTCGGAACCGATGATTGATTTTTGTCTGCGCGCGGCGGCGCTGAGTTTAATTCTTTGCTTCTTCAATCTTATTCCCATTCCGCCGCTCGACGGCTCACACGTTCTCCGCGTGCTGACCGGCATGACGCACGAAGCCTACGCCAACTTCGCGCGTTACGGTTTTATCATCATTATTATCGTGCTGCAAATTCAGCCGGTGCGCGCTGCGCTGGGGTTTGTGACTTACGGAACGCTAGGGTTGCTGGCGCAAATCTTCGGCGTGAATTGACCGACGTCAGAAAATCTCCCCGGCAAAACCCTGCTGCCGCAGCGCCTCAAACAAAACCAGCGCCACGCAGTTGGATAAATTCAGGGAACGCGATTCCGCATTGAACATCGGGATGCGCAACCAAGTCTCGCGGTGCTGCTCCAAAAGTTGTTTCGGCACGCCTGCCGTTTCACGACCAAAAATCAGATAATCATCCGCCGAAAATTTTGCCTCGCTGTAAAGTTTTTGGCCGCCGCATTCCACAAACCAGAGTTTGGAAGACGCCGGAACTTTTTCCACGAACGAATTCCAGTTTTTCCAGCGCTGCCACGTCACCTGCTGCCAATAATCCATGCCCGCACGCTTGAGCTGCGCATCGTCCAGCTTGAAACCAAACGGTTCAATGAGATGCAGCACCGATTTCGTCGCCGCGCACAAGCGCGCCACGTTGCCCGTATTCGGCGGAATCTCCGGCTCAAGCAAAACGATGTTCATTTTTATTTTTGCCACAGAGACACAGAGCGCACAGAGAATTTATTCCTCGATTTTACCTCTGTGAACTCTGTGACTCTGTGGCCCATAAAATACTTTCCACAACACCAAACCATGCGCCGGCGCACTCATACCCGCCACGCGGCGGTCGGCTTTTGCGAGCATTACATCAACTTCGTCCGGCGAGAATTTGCCCATGCCGACTTGCACCAGCGTGCCAACGATGCCGCGACACATCCGATACAAAAACCCGTCGCCCTCGATGATGAAGGTGAGTTGCGCGCCGGATTTTTTTATTTCACAACGCGTCAGGTTGCGCACGGTAGTCGTCCGTTTGTAGCCGGGATTGGCGGCGAAGGATTGGAAGTCGCGTTCACCAAGAAATAATTTTGCCGCCGCGCGCATCGCCGAAAAATCCAGCTTGCGTGGCACGTGCCACGCGGTGTGGCGCAACAGCGGATTCATGCCTACATGATTCCAGACGAAGTAACGATACTGCTTGCCCGTTGCGTCGAAGCGCGCGTGGAACTTCGCTGGCTTGCGCGCCGCCGACTGCACGCGGATGTCGTGCGGCAACAGAGAGTTGATGGCGATGGGCAATCGAGCGGAAGGTATGCGCCGCACCTCGACCGCCGGCACCTCAAAATGTGCGACCATGCCGAGCGCGTGAACGCCCGTATCCGTGCGGCTGGAACTGTGCAAGCGCGGCGCGCTTGGAAATAATTTCGCCAGCGCTTCCTCAACGCGCTGCTGCACGCCCAAGCCGATGCGCTGCCACTGCCAACCCTGATACGCTGTGCCGTCGTAGGCAATGACGAGGTTGATTTTTATTAGCGCCGACATTTTCGCCATAGATGAAACACGGATTGAACGCGGATGCAAAGACCGGATTTCCCAAACGTCGTGCAAGATTGGAACGGCGCACGGCGGGCGCGTTCAGAAATTACAGCAGGCCGAGTTGAAGTTTGGCGGCTTCGGTCATCATGCCTTGGTTCCACGGCGGATCCCAGACGAGCTCGACGTTCGCTTCGTCAATCGGTTCGAGCGAGATAAGTTTGTTCTGCACATCCTGCGCGAGCACGGGGCCCATGCCGCAGCCGGGCGCGGTCAAAGTCATTTTGACGTCGGCCTTGTAATTATCCGCGCCGATGGGAGTGAGGTGGCAATCGTAAATCAAACCGAGATCAACGATGTTCACGGGAATTTCCGGGTCGTAACAAGTCTTGAGTGACTCCCAGACTTTCTTTTCCAACTGTTCCTGCGTGAGCGGGCCGCTGAGCGTAGCGGTGGCGACTGACTCAGCCTTCACTTCAATGCCGAGCGCGTCGGCGTCCTTCGACTCGATCCGAAACATATTCCCGTTGACGATGACGGTGTAAGTGCCACCTAGCGATTGCGTGATGTGCGCCGTTTCGCCCTTTTGCAGCGTGACCTTCGTGCCGATGGGAACGACGGAGGCTTCCACGTCGCGGGTCAAAATCTTTTGTTCACTCATAATGGAATCATCTTCGCTGTTCCGTCGGCCAAAATCAAATCACGTCTGCTCGTTTTCCGTGCTGACCGGTGCCGCCTCGCCCTTGAGCGCACCAATCAATGCGTGCCACGCCAGAATCGCGCACTTCACGCGCGCCGGATATTTGTAAACGCCTGCGAACACCGCGAGCTTACCGACGTCGCCATTGACTTTGCCGGTCGTGATCATGTCGCGCACCTGTTCAAACGTTTTTTCCGCCTCGTCTTTGGTTTTACCTTTGACATAGTCCGTGAGCAATGACGCGGACGCCTTGGAAATACAGCAGCCCGAGCCGGTGAAACTCGCATCTTTAATGATGTCGCCGTCGAGCGTCAGAAACAATTTCAGATTATCGCCGCACAACGGATTAAATCCCTGCGCCGAACACGAACAAGCCGGCATCTCATGAAAATTGCGCGGCTGCTTGCAATGATCAAGAATGACTTGCTGATATAGGTCGTTGATGTCGTCGAACATTTTTACTTTCCGAGCAAATGCGGATTTGCCTCAAGGCGATCCCACACGAGCTTGTCGATCACCTCGCGCGCCGGTTCGCATTTGATGCGTTCAATGATTTCGCCCGCGAACGCGTGAATCAACATTTGTTTCGCTGTGTCCAAACTCATGCCGCGCGAACGGAGATAAAAAATGCTCTCGCTGTTCAGTTGGCCGATGGTCGCGCCGTGCGTGCATTTCACATCGTCCGCATAAATCTCCAATTGCGGCTTCGTGTCCGCCGTCGCGTCATCGGAAAGCAGCAGGTTTTTGTTCGTCTGTTTCGCATCGGTCTTTTGCGCGATTTCTCGGACGAGAATTCGGCCATGGAAAACGCCCTTGGATTTGTCGTCCAAAATGCCATTAAAATATTCGTGGCTCGCGCAATGCGGCTGAGCGTGTTCGACAATCATGTGATGGTCGGCGAGCTGTTCATCTTTCGTGAGGTAAAGTCCATTAAGAATACATTCCAAACCTTCGCCCGCGAGATTCGTGCGGATGTTGTTACGCGAAATTTTCGCGCCCAACGCGAACGAGTGAACGCTGACATTGCTCGCGCGGCCAAACTCGCCCGCGATGGTCGCGATGTGATACGCATCCGTCGCTTCGTCCTGCAACTTGACGTGTTCGACGTTCGCATTATCGCCCGCAAAGATTTCCGTCACCGCGTTGGTAAAGTAAGCCACATTACCCGTGCTTAGGTAGCTTTCGACAACGGTCAATTTGCTGTTCGCTTCGGCGATGATGAGATTACGCGGCAAAATCGTTTCGCCAATCTGCTTCGCGGAAGAAATGTAAATGAGTTGAATCGGCTCGGCGATTTCCACCCCCTGCGGCGCAAAGATAAACGCACCGTCGGTGAAAAAAGCCTGATTCAGCGAGGCGAAAGTGTTGTTTGCCGTGTGGGCATATTTACCGAGATGTTTTTCAATGAGCGCGGAATCCTTGGCCAGCGTGGTCGCGAGATTTTCAATGCGCGCACCGCCGCTAACGGGCTTGATGTGGGAAAGCTTGGCGCAGAAAAATCCATTCACAAATACCAGCCGATGGCCGGGCAGCTTGTCAAAAACCGATTCCGCAATCAGCTTGGATTCGGCACCGTTGACGGCAACTTGAGCGGCGAGCGTGAACGGCAGTTGCGCGATGGGCGCGACATTCGTGAAGCGCCAGTCTTCATCGCTCAATTTTGGAAAACCCATTTCCGCGAAACCGGCGATGCCTGCTTTCCGGACGGGCGCCAGCCATTTCGGCTGGTCTGCCGACGCCACCGAAGAAAATTTTTCCACCAGCAGTTCCGTTCCGTTATTTGCGTTGTGCGTCATGTTTAGAATGATTCTAATTATAAATCGGCAGACAATCTCCCATTTCGGCGCGCTTAGCGCAATTGAAAACGGAGTTGAAATTGGCTTAACCAAGTTGATCTGGCCTCGAATTTTGCCCGCTTGACGGCAACTCGGCGAAGGTTCATCTTGCCCGCTGTTGACGACGGTTCGCCAACCAATAAGGATTCAGATAGAAGACCATTATGAAAAACAGTCGCGCGCCCAAGTTCGTTTCCCCCATTGAAGATTTTCTCAAGGACGTTCACCAAAAATGCGCGGAGGACAATTCCGGCGACGTGGCGACCTACATCCCCGAACTGGCGAAGGCGGATCCCGACTGGTTTGGCATCTGCCTCGTAACGGCCAATGGTGCGATTTACGAAGTGGGTGACACGCGACAAGAATTCACCATCCAGTCCATTTCCAAACCCTTTGTCTATGGTCTCGCGCTTGAAGACAATGGCCGTGATTTTACGCTGGATCGCGTTGGCGTCGAGCCCACGGGTGACGCGTTTAACTCCATCAGCCTCGATCCCGGCACGGGCCGTCCGCGCAACCCGATGATCAATGCCGGCGCGATCGCCACCGCAGGGTTGATTGCCGGAAAAACTCCAGCGTCGCGGTTCAAGCGGATTTTGGAAACCTTTTCGCTCTACGCCGGCCGCGAATTGGGAATGGATGAAACCGTGTATCGTTCCGAAAGCGAGACCGGCCATCGCAACCGCGCCATCGGTCATATGCTCCGCAATTTCGACAAGCTCACTGGCGATCCCGCGCCCACGACGGAAATTTATTTCAAGCAATGTTCCATTTCCGTAAACTGCCGCGACCTCGGCATGATGGCGGCGACGTTGGCCAATCGCGGTGTGAATCCACTCACCGGCAAACAGGCATTGCGTGGCGAATATGTCGAAAGTGTGCTGAGCATCATGGGCACGTGCGGCATGTATGACTATGCCGGTGAATGGCTTTATCACGTCGGCATCCCCGCCAAGAGCGGTGTTGCGGGCGGCGTGCTGGCGGTGCTGCCCGGACAAATCGGCATCGGAGTTTTTTCACCGCGCCTCGACGCACATGGCAATAGCGTGCGCGGTATCCGCGTCTGCAAAGAGTTGTCGCGCCATCTCGACTTGCATCTATTCAACCGCCCGGTCGTCGGTAAATCTACCATCCGCGCCAAGTTTACCGGTGCGGAATTTAATTCCAGCCACGTCCGCACCGTCGAGGAAAGTCAGGCGCTGCGCGGACTGGCCAAAGTGATTCACGTCTATCAATTGCAAGGCCATCTAGCCTTCGCCACCACCGAACCGGTCGTGCGCGATGTGCTGGAGCAGGCGGAGGAAATCCAGTTTCTCATTCTGGATTTGAAGCGGGTGCTCGGCTTGGACGAATGCGCTGGCCACCTGCTTCATTCGCTCGTCAGCCAGTTGCACGCGGCCGACAAAACCGTGCTCTTCACCCACTGCGAACATCTGTCGTTGCTGCGCCGCATGATGAAGAAAAAACTGGCCGCCCAGTTCGATCAATTATTTTCCACCTATCCGAACAACGATCTGGCATTGGAATGGTGCGAAGAAACCCTGCTGGAAAACACTCGGTTCGCCCACGCCGCAAATTATCGGGCCAAGGCTGCGGACTACGAGCTGTTGAACGATTTATCCGCCGCCGAGCTGAAAATTGTGCAGCCGTTATTACAACCGCACACCTTCCGCCCAGGGCAAATCATCATCAATGCCGGCGACGACGCCCGTGAAATGTTTTTCCTCGCGCGCGGCCATGTCAGCGTGCTGCTGCCGGGCGAAGAACGCCATCGCCTCGCCACGTTTTCGCCGGGAATGTCCTTCGGTGAAATGGCCTTTCTCGACGGCGCTCCGCGTTCCGCCAACATCGTCGCCGATACAGAAATCGAATGCGATATGCTCACTCTGGAAGATTTCCAAAAGTTGGGTCAAACCCATCCCGCCATCAAAATCAAGATGCTGGAAAAGCTTTGCCTCAACCTCACCGGCAAATTACGCAAAGCGAACCGCGAATTGAGCGTGTTCGAGTAACACCAACGCACGAAATAATTTTGCGTTCCTGCGGTTGAATGGCATTTTGTCGCCCATGCTTTCGCAAGACGACATCAAAAACGCTTTGGCCGCCGTGAAATATCCCGGCTTTTCCCGCGACATTATTTCCTTTGGCCTCGTCAAAGACATCACCGCCGCCAATGGCGCGGTTAGCATCGTCATGCAATTGACCTCGCCGAATACCGAAGCCGCGCAGCAAATCAAAATCGAAAGCGAGCGCGTGCTGAAAGCGTTGCCGGGCGTGAATCACGTTCACATCGACGTGCGCCAACCCGCCGCCGGAGCCGCTCCCGCCAGTCCATTCGCGAACCAAAATAAAGTTTCCGGCGTGAAGCGCATCATCGCCGTCGCCAGCGGCAAGGGCGGCGTGGGTAAATCCACCTGCTCCGTCAATCTCGCCTGCGCGCTCGCGCATCTCGGCGCGAAAGTCGGTCTGCTGGATTGCGATATTTATGGGCCGAGCATTCCGCTGATGATGGGCGTTCACGAACGCCCGACCGTCAACGAAGCCGAACGCCTCGTGCCGCCATCCAATCACGGCGTGAAAGTCATGAGCATCGGTCTGCTCGTCACCGACGACCAACCAGTCATCTGGCGCGGACCGATGATCACGAAAACCATCCAGCAATTTCTCCTCGCCGTTGAGTGGGGCGATCTGGATTTTCTGCTCGTGGATCTGCCGCC
>JBAXIY010000071.1:0-13539 GCA_037138135.1 Verrucomicrobiia bacterium | reverse complement strand
ACGGCAAGGCGTATCAATTTTACGCCTCGGAAGAAAACAGCACTATGCACGTTTCCCTATTGACCGATGATTATCTCAAGCCCGCGGGAAAGTATGGGCGGATTCTTATTGGGCGTTCGACCGAAGCGCCGGCGATGTTCAAGCATGATGGCAAATATTATTTCATCGGCTCCGGTTGCACAGGCTGGGAGCCGAACACGGCGCGTTCGGCGGTGGCGACAAATATTTTCGGGCCATGGACGGAACTGGGCAATCCGTGCCAGGGGAAAGACGCGGGAAAAACTTACTTCTGCCAGAGCACCTTTGTGCTGCCGATAGTGGGACAGCCGGATCAATTCATCGCTATGTTTGACCGCTGGAAGGGATGGGATTTACCCGACTCACGTTACGTCTGGCTGCCGCTGGAATTTTCTGCGGACGGCAAGCCCGCGTTGCACTGGCAGCAGCGCTGGTCGTTGCCATTTGGTGAAAATTGAAGATTCGAAAAAACATATTGGAACGGCTATCTGTAATAATCCACCCATGAAACTACTCCGTTATATTCTGTATTGCGGTTTGGGCTTGCTGCCCGCGCTGGCTTGGGCTGAAGCGCCTGCCAAACCCAACATCCTGTTCATCTTGGTGGACGATTACGGCATCAAGGATGTGGGCATCGAGGGAAGTGCGTTCTACGAAACCCCAAACATTGACGCGCTGGCTCGCAGCGGGATGCGTTTCACGCAAGGCTACGCCGCTTGTTGCGTGTGCAGTCCTTCGCGCGCGAGCATTTTGCTCGGCCAGTATTCCACGCGGCACGGCATCACGGACTGGATCGGCGAGGAGGCGGGCAAAGATTTTGCGAAGCAGCGTCAGGCCAAATTGCTTGTGCCGGATTATGTTCACCAATTGCCGGCTGATGAAACCACGTTGGCGGCGGCGCTCAAGAGCGCGGGCTACAAAACTTTTTTTGCCGGCAAATGGCATCTCGGTGAAAAAGGTGCGTGGCCGGAAGATCGCGGGTTCGACATCAACAAAGGCGGCTGGGAAGCCGGCGGCCCCGAAGGCGGCTACTACGCACCATGGATCAATCCGAACCTGCCCAGCGGTCCGCCCGGCCAGTCGCTGACGCAACGTCTCGCTGATGAAACCATTTCGTTCATCGAACAAAACACGAACAAACCGTTCCTCGCATACCTTGCGTTTTACGCCGTGCATGGCCCGATTCAAACCACCAAGCCGCTTTGGGCAAAATATCGTGCGAAGGCCACCGCCCAGCCGCAGCCGAAAGAGCGATTTGAAATTGACCGAACACTTCCCGTCCGCGTCGTGCAGGACAATCCCATTTACGCGGGACTGATTGATGAAATGGACAATGCCGTGGGCCGCGTCCTGAAAAAAATTGACGAACTCAATCTGGCCACCAACACCATTGTGGTTTTTACCGGCGACAACGGTGGCGTGGTTTCCGGCGATAGTTTCAGTTCCTCGCAACTTCCCTATCGCGGCGGCAAAGGTCGTCAGTGGGAAGGCGGCACGCGCGTGCCGGTTTACATTCGCGCGCCGGGTCTCACATCTCCCGGCAAGATTTGCGACACACCGGTGATTGGCATTGATTATTTCCCGACGCTGCTCGAACTCGCCAGTGTCAAATCCTCGCCTAAACAAACGGTTGATGGCGTGAGTCTCGTGCCGTTGCTCAAAGGTGGCAGCCTGCCGCTGCGTCCGCTCTTCTGGCACTATCCGCACTATGGCAATCAGGGCGGCGAGCCATCATCCATCATTCGCGCGGGCGACTGGAAGCTGATTCATTACTGGGAAGACGGCCGCAACGAACTTTACAATCTGGCTGCCGATATTGGCGAGCAGCACGACCTGTCCACGACGGAAACCAAACGCGCCGCCGACCTGTGGTCACAGTTACAGGCGTGGCTGAAATCCACCGGCGCAAAATTTCCGCGGCCGAATCCCGATTATAAACCGGCGTGGGCGGACCAACAGCGCGCCGCAGCCTTGGAGCAAAAAGATCGGCTCGAAAAACAGCATGCCGAATTTCTTGATCCCAATTGGCAACCGGATCCGACTTGGTGGAAAAGTCAGACGACCAAGGATTGATACAGGCTCAAGGAAAAATATTTTCAATCGGCGGCAAATCAATCCTCCGCCATCAGTTTCAATCCATGATCGGCCTATGGAATCAGTGCATGCGTCTGACTAACGCCGTCTAGTTTTGGGTTCTGGTGCCATTGATAGTTCACGGAAGCTTGGACTGAAACCGATAATTTCCCGAAACAACGGCATACACGGCGGCATTGTTTTCCATCCGCAGAAACTCTACACCTTCCGCTTGAGCGGCCGGTTTTCCTGACTCGGTCACCGAGTTGGCATCTTTCGTCGGCACATACACGGTCGCCGTGGTGTTGGGCGGAATGACGGTTTGAAGGGCAAAGTTTCCATTTTCACACTTCCAATCACTGGCAATGCGACCGTGAACCGAATCGTAATTGCCGTGCGCCGAAGTCAACCCTGTGGCTAGATCGGGTTGCGGAGCCAGAATGAATTTTTTGAAACCGGGACCGGCGGGATCAGGACGGATGCCGAGCACGGACTGATAAAGCCACATGCCAATCGCCCCGCCGCAGGATGGCATCTGCGCGCCGCCGCCATTCCAGCCTTCGGCAAGGACGCCGTCGTGGATCAGGGTTTTCCAACTGGGATAATCCTGCTGGTTCACAATTTTGTTGGCTAGCGCCGACTCTCGGTGATTGGTCAATGTGGCCAGCAGAAACGGCAGCCCGACAAAACCGGTTCCCAAATGATCCTTTCTGGCATGGATTGTGGCGAGCAATTGCTGATAGGTCAATTCACGCAGAGCAGCGGGCACGACCCCCAGGCCAAGCGGCAGCACCTGCGCCGTCTGGCTGTTTGTCTGGCGACCATACAGGCCGGTCTCGCGATTTAGGTAAATTTCGTTGAAGCGATTTTTCACGCCCTCGGCGATGGCGGCATATTGCTTTGCCTCATCGTTCTTGCCAAGCAAAGCCGCCGTCTCGCTGACGATGGTGGCGTAATGATACCACGCGGGCATGTCCAATAGCGGCGCGGGCACCGCGTCTTTACCACCGTAGGGATTTTGCCAGTCACCTGCGCCCATCCAACTCAGGATGCCTTTCCGGGCCTCGGTTGAATTGGTGTTACCCGTGTTAAGATAAGGATAGTCATCCCAGCCGCGCACCGAGCCGCTGGCCGTGAGCTTTCCAAGAAAGTCCACATAGCGCCGCATGGTATCGTAACTCTCGGCCAACATGCGGCGGTCACCGTAGTATTGGTAATGCTGCCACGGCAACAGCACCACCACGCCGCTCCACCACGGCGAATTCCAATCATTCACCTGTCGGCCCACGAGCGGCAGCACCGAGCCAAGGTAGCCCGACTCATCCTGCCCATCGGCAAAATCCCACCACCATTTGCGATAGATACCGGCCACGTCGGTCAAATAAGCCGCCGTTTCGAACATGCCTTGCATGTCCTGCGTCCATCCCTGCTTCTCGCGCATGGGATCCATCGGCTGATCGCCGTCATAGTTGAGGTGGGTTTGTAAAAGCGCGGCGTAGATTTGATTGAACCACGGATTGGAGCAGGCAAAGGTGCCGGCCATTTTCAAATCGGCGTGAACGAGCTGGAATGTCACCGCGTCCGGCGCGAGCGGTGCGGACAATCCTTTCACCTCGATCTCCAGCGGGCCGGAGAGATACATGAAGCGGGGTTCCAACACTGCCGGCCCGTTCGTCGCCAGCGTGAACGTGAGTGGCGGAGCGTTGTAACCGGGCGCATGTCCGAGAATGGTGATCGTCTGCCCGGCGTGGCCATTGACTTTCACGTGAGGCCAGCCGGCACTCAAGACTTTGAAATAGGCGCGGTTGTTGGTCACGCGTTCCGGCTTGAGTTCGCCGGCCACGCGAATTGGCGGACCGATGGGCGATACCAGCTTGCCGCCCAGCGAAGAGCTGATCGCGACGGGCAGCCAGCCGCTGTCGTCATAACTAGGCCGTTCCCAGCCCGGCTTGGCCAGCCGACGATCCTCGGTGTAAGCGGCAAAGGTGTCGTTATCCACAATTTCGCTCCGCGACCATTTCCAGGTGCCATCGGAAATGACCGTCTCACGGGTGCCATCGGCATACTCGATTTCCGCCTGGATCAGGACGCGCGGCGACCCGTGTCCGCCGTGACGTGCGCCAAAACCATGCCTGGGCGTGCTAAAAAATCCGTTACCCAGCGTCGCTCCGATGACGTTCTCCCCGTTGATCAGAAATGAGGTGATGTCGTGCGTAAGATAAACCACCCGTTTTGTGTAATCAGTGAACGGCGGCCCCAGCACGGTGTCAGTCACTGGTCGGCCATTGATGGTGACATCGGCCATGCCGAGCGCAGCGACATACATCGTGGCTTGCTTCACCGGCTTCTGAACCGTGAACTTCCCGCGCAGAATTGGTGCGGCAGTGGTTGGACACGCATCCGGTGGACATTCGTTACCGTCGCTGGCCGAAGGCATGCCGTCCACCAGAAAGGCCGCGTGGCCATAACTCCATTGGGTGCCGATCTCACGTGTAGGGCGCATCAACGCAACATTTCGTCCGCCGGACATCACTTCCATCTGCCGCACACTGACTTCGGCGGTCGGAGGACGCGGCCCTGTCTGGATCTGCCGCAACATTGCATTGTTCTGGGAGGAAGTGCCTCTAAGCCACAGCCGTATATGGCGGAACTTGGCGCCACTCACGGGAAACACCTGCGGCCCGGGGCGGTTCGGTCGATAAACCGCCGCCGACTGATCCACGAGGACTTGCGGCTGGGAAAATTGCAGGTCATCCGCACCCAGAATCTTGAACCGCTTCGGCGCGGTATTGGTATCCGAAAAATACAGTTTAATAGAATCAATCGGGTAAGACTGACCCAAATCGACATCCGCCCAACCGCCGACACTGACAATCAAGCCAGATGGGTGAAGGTCTGGCGGCGTGAACCACTTCGAGGCGGTAATCCATTTCGCCGACCAATCGTCGTCCCCAAGCAAGCCAATCGTCCATTTCGCGGGCGCGCTCCACGCCGTCGGCTTGCCATCTTTGTCCCAAATGCGCACTTTCCAGTAACAGCGCATCCGCGACGCCAGCGGTTTGCCAGCGTATTCAATTTGTATGCTCTGATCGGATGCTACTTTCCCACTGTCCCAAAGATCACTCTTATCGGCGGAAAGCAACTCCGGCGTTGAGGCGACCAGTGCTTGATACGCTGTCTGCCGTTCGCCACGCCGGGCGGATGTAATCACCCAATTCAACACGGGCTTTTCCGCATCAATGCCGAGAGGATTGTTGAGGTTTTCGCAACGCAAGCCATTCACCTCGACGGCTTGCAGCGTGGCCAATGATGCCAGCAGAAGGGCCGAGAGGGTGAACAATGAAATCCGGTTCATGGTCATGCCAGAGGGAACGATGCTTGGATTTGGGAATTTGATTCGGACCTGTTTGGGTTTTTCATATATTATCGTGCCGACCATCTGAGATCACCTGTTTTTGCTTTTCATGCAAAATGAAATATTATTTCGTTCCGAGATATAATTTTCAACGCCGTCCTTGAGCGAGCGGTCTTGGGGTCGTGAAGATGTTCGTGTTGGCAAATGGTGTTTTGTCGTCGTGAAGATATCTATTCATGCTTCCCTTGTGGGCGGCATGTGAGCATGCTCTTATCTTAAGCCGAATGGAACCTTTATAAAATCACACTTTCGTGTGAGTGAGAATCCAGATCTTAGGCGCGCCGGTGAAGTTAAGCTTGCAACAACGGGATTTTGATTTAATTAAAGTCTAAGTCCTTGAACTCTGCGCTTACACGTTTTGCCTGGCAAATGTTGTTGCTGTTGGTGGTCGTTGGCCGGTCGCCCCAAGCGGCCGGCGCGGAAACGTCACCTCCCTTTGTCGGCGGCACCGGGGATTATCTGATCCAGAACTGGCAGGCGGAGGAAGGTTTGCCGCGCAATACGATTACCTGTCTGGCGCAGGACCAGCGGGGTTATCTCTGGCTGGGAACGCCGCAGGGGCTGATTCGTTTCGATGGGGTGCGGTTTGTGGCCATTGAAGGGCAAGCTTCGCTGGCCCTCGCGCAGGGCGGGGTGCAATCGCTGTTTTGCGACAAAGCGGGAGTGTTGTGGATTGCCACCCGACGCGCAGGCCTGCTGCGTTATCAAGACGGGGTTGTGACGTCCAGTTCGCCCTTGAAATCAGCTGGTCCGGTCGCGATTGATTCCATTACTCAGGATGGGCAGGGGAATCTCTGGCTGACGGAAGGGAGCGGCATGTTGGAAAGGTTGGCGACGAATATTTTTACGCCAACGACCCAGCTCTATAAAATTGCCCAGGGACCGATGCTATTCAAGCTTACAACGGACGCGGCGGGCGGGCTGTGGTTTTTCAAGCAAAATATCTACGGCCAACTGGTCGGCGGCCAGCCCACGAATGTGACTTCCTATTCCGACAGCGTCATCACGCTGGCACCAAGCCACGCGGGCGGCTTGTGGATTTCCACCGGCCGAGATTTGCGGCACCTACCGGCCGGACAAACCGCCACAACCAATGTGATGGTGCCATTGCCCTTCGGCGTCTATGAGTTGAGCGCCTTGTATGAAGATCGCGCTGGCACCCTTTGGGTGGGAACCACGGGCAAGGGATTGTTCCGACTTCATGGCGGCAAGCTGGAATCAGTGGGCCAAATTGACCATAACATTCGCAATATTCTTGAAGATGCCGAAGGCAATCTTTGGGTGGGCACCGATGGCGCGGGTTTGTTCAAGCTGAGGCCACGCGTGTTCAACCTGATCGGCAAAAATGATGCGTGGCCAAGAGATAGTGTGGTTTCCGTCTGCGGTGACTGGGTGGCACCGGACGGCGTCGGATTGGGAAAAATTCTGCCGACGGGGCGGGTGGAGATGGTTCGCAAATTCGATAGTCTAGGCGTTTCGTCCGTGTTGGAAGACGGGGAGGGCGGTGTCTGGCTGGGCACCACCGCCGGACGAATCTTTCGGCACACTGGAAACAGCAAAGATAAGCCTGGAATCCTTCTGGATTCACCCAACCAGCAACTACGGGTGCTGCACCGCGATCAAAAAGGAAACTTATGGATTGGCTGTTTTTCGCACGGATTATTCCGGCTGACCGCTGGTGACGCGGTCCGTTATGAGAATTTGAGCAGTCAGGGATTTACCAATGTATCCGTGACGGCCGTGGCCGAGGATGCGAAAGGTGTGATATGGATTGGCACGAGCAAAGGGAATTTATGGCGGTTCGAGAACGGTCGTTTTCAGGAATTTGGCGAAGCCGACGGGTTGCCGGGATTTTCCATTGGCGCTTTGCTCGCGGATTCGGACGGAGCTTTGTGGGTGGGGACGTTGGGCGGCGGACTCGGCCGGTTTCAAGGAGGGAAAGCGCAGTTTCTGGGTGCCGAGGCTGGGTTGATTGACAATGTCATCAGCCAACTGATCAAGGATCAGCAAGGCTGGTTATGGATCGGTTCCTCGCGCGGCCTGGCCCGCACCCGGGAAACGGAACTGCGAGCCGAATTGGACGGAAGAAAGCGGGAGGCACTGATGATTCATTACGGGCGGGCGGACGGATTGGCCAACCTTCAGTGCGTCGCCGAACACCAGCCGTCCGCATGGCTCACCAAAGAAGGTTTGCTGCGGTTCGCCACCAGCCGCGGCCTAGTGAGCGTTGACACCGTTGCCCTGCCGCTAAACCCGCAACCGCCTCCCCTCGTGCTCGAAACGATCCTGATGGATGGACTGGAATTGACCAACCGTATGGGCATCAAGCTGCCTTACGATTACAAAAAGATTGAGTTTCGTTACACCGCCCTGAGTTTTGTGGCGCCGGAGAATGTGCTGTTTAAGCGGCGATTGGTGGGGTTTGAGGAGGGGTGGGTGGCCGACGGCACGCAGCGCAGCGCCATCTACCCTCGTTTGCCGCCGGGGCAATACACTTTCCAGTTCAACGCCTGCAACAACGACGGCGTCTGGGGTGAGGCACCGTTCCAGGTGACTTTTGAAGTCGTGCCCGCCTTCTGGCAGACGCTTTGGTTCCGGGTCGGCGTGATCGCACTGTTTACGATTCTGGTCGCCGCGGTGGTGCGCTACGTGGCCGCCTTGAAGTTGCGCCGCAAATTGCAGCGGATGGAGCAGGCGCACTTGTTGGAGCGGGAACGCACGCGCATCTCGCGAGATTTGCACGACGATTTAGGTGCGCGCTTGACACAGATGGCATTTCTGACAGATCTGGCCGCCGAAGAAGCCGGTGCGCCTACGACCATGCAGACGCAATTGCGTGACGTTTCCCGCCAAGCCCGCAACGCGGTGCAATCGTTGGACGAAACGGTCTGGATGGTCAATCCCCAGAAGGACACACTGTTCCACCTGATCGCCTATCTGGCCACTTATGCCGAGCAATTCTTCCAGTCCACGAATATCGCCTGCCGGCAGGAAATCTGCCGCCAACCGCCCGAAACGACTCTTCCGGAGAAATTGCGTCGCGATATTTTTCTGCTGGTGAAAGAAGCATTGAACAATGTGCTCAAGCATTCCGGAGCCGCCGAGGTTTGGCTGCGGATTGCCGTGCGCGGGCCGGTTCTGCGAATTGTTATTCAGGATGATGGTCAGGGGTTTTTGATGTCTGAACTCAAGAGTCATCGCAGTGGCCTGGAGAACATGCGGCGGCGAGCGGAGGCGGCGGGCATACGGTTCCGGTTGCGTTCGGCACCCGGTCAAGGCACCCGGCTGGTTTTTAGTGCTGGTTTCAGGGATGGAGTTAAGCAATGATGCTCTACAATCAGAATTATCCATGTCCATTCGTGTAGCCATTGTTGAAGATGACCCCGGCGTGCGCGAGGCGCTGAAGACGATTGTGCAGAAGGCTCCGAGCCTGAGTTTCGACGCGGCGTATGAAAGTGCCGAGCAGGCTTTGGAAGGCATTTTTGCGAGCCGTCCGGACGTGGCGCTGGTGGACATCAACCTGTCCGGAAAAAGCGGCATCACCCTGGTGGCCGAACTGAAAGCCAAACTCCCCCGGTTGCAGGTGATGATGATCACAGTGTATGAAGACAGTGAACAGATTTTTGATTCGCTGCGCGCCGGGGCCTCCGGCTATCTGCTCAAACGCTCCAAGCCGCAGGAAATTATTCAGGCCATTGAACTGCTCAAGGTCGGCGGCGCCCCGATGTCCGCCGAAGTGGCGCGGAAGGTGGTTGATTTTTTTCAGAAACATTCTACCGAACGTTCCGACCTAGAACAACTCACCTCGCGGGAGCTGGAGATTCTGAAGGAATTGTCCAAGGGCTATCGCTACAAGGAAATTGCCGACCGCTTGAAAATCGGCACCGAGACCGTGCGCACCCATGTTCACCACATCTACGAAAAACTGCACGTGGAGTCGCGCACCGAGGCGGTCGTGAAATTCATGCGGTTGCAGTCCGGCGAAAAACCCGCCGGGTTGTAAGCCGGGAAAATCTCTTTTCGCAGCTGGTCGCCCCCCCCCTGCGTTTCGCCTCGGGTTTCCCACATCAGCTCACACGAAAGTGGGATAGCGCATTTCCTGAATCGGTGTAAGTTGAACCTCACTGAACCCACTCATGAAAACGCCTGCAACGGTTTCGCGCAACGCCCGTCAAGGGTTTACCCTCATTGAATTGCTCGTGGTGATCGCCATCATCGCGATTCTAGCGGCCATGCTGCTGCCGGCCTTGTCCAAGGCCAAGCAAAAAGCCCAGGCCATCAACTGTCTCAGCAATATGCGCCAATTGGGCATTGGCATGCAGCTTTACATGGACGACAACCACGGCCAGCTTTGTTATTGGCGCCGCGACGCCAACATGACCGGCTTTGAATATGTTAACCCCATCCCGCAAAACAACAATGCTTTCATTGTGAAGGTCGATCAGTTTGTTTACTGGCAAGATTCGTTGCGGTTGGGCGGCTACCTGAAATCGCCGGTTACCTTTAATTGCCCCACCCTGCAAGGAAAAGCGATAGGGGCGACGAATAACGTCTTGGGTATTGGCATGAACCTGCCGGAGTTGGCCAGGGAATATAACTGGAATAGTATGCAGTCGCCCGTCAATGAAAAGGACGTGCGCTATCCCTCCCAAACGGTGGTGTTTGCCGATTCCGGAAAACCCGACACGACGAAGCTGACGCCGACGGCCAACAATGCAGACGATTGGCAGGAAGACATCAGTGCAAGTGTTTTTGATAAAAACTACACCGCCGCTTTTGACGTGCCCAGTTTTTACCCTGGCCCCAATACTTGGATTACGGTTGGTCGACTATCGATGCCCCGCCACAACAAGCGCTTGAGCACTGTTTGGTTCGATGGCCACGCAGAATCGTTTAAGAACAGCAATTTAGGCTATGGCTATCCCAAGGGAGACCCGAATGCGCTGTGGGATACGCAATGAAACCCAACTCAAGAACCTGCAAACCACCTTCGCAATGACCACCGGCGACCACAAGGGCAGTCACACGAAAGTGGGATAGTTATTTCCGGCATTGGGACTAAGTTAAATCCGTTCCCAACAAATCAACCGATAATCCAAAGCTGAAACCCAAACCACGTCGAATCATGAAAAAGTCATTCACCCCGTTACCCAATCCATTCACCGCGGCAATCCTCGCTGCGGTGCTCACCGCCGCGCTGGTGCCCGCCACGAGCGCCGGGGCGGCGACCATCACCTTTACGATCCAACAAGGCAACCTCCAGACGAATGGGGTTGCCTATGGCAGCGGCAGCGGCTACAGCGGGGTGGTGGACGGGCGTATCACGGACGACTACGCGGCCTCCCCTTTGGCCACTACCTCGCCCCAAACATTGGGCAATCAGTATCGAAGCCCCAGCTACAACGGTCAGCAGTATCTCGGACTGTATTCCTACGATCTGACCGAGCTGAACAATTTTATTGCCGCCAACAACTCGGCCTCCAACGCGGTGACCATTCAATCGGTTGCCTTTCAAGTCATCTCCGCCGGCGCTAATGCTAGTAGTGGCGGCGCATTTGTTGCCCTGAATCTCTACGGAACGGATCCGTTCACCTCCAGCGTTACCTGGTCTAACTACGATGGCACCACGGCTTGGTCCAGTCCCTACCAAACAGGGGGATCGGGCAATTACTCGGCCACCGGCGGCGCTTCAGCACTGACCGCCCAACTGGGTAGCTCGGCCCCTTATATCACAATTACGTCTGGGAATCCTTTAACTTGGGGCACGACCTCTGCCTTTGTCGGTGCCGTCCAAAACGCCCTTGCCCGGGCTGACAAGAAACTCTACCTCGCGGCGAGGCCCTCATATTTTAACAACGGCGACAGTCGGCTGTCTGCCTACTTGAGCTCCGATACCGCGGTTGCCAACCGGCCGCAACTTACCGTCACGCTGCAAATAAACACCTCGCCCTTCACTTGGACGGGTGGGAGTGGAGCCTCGTGGGCCACGGCGGGCAACTGGACGTCCGGCGGTGTTCCCACCTCGGGTTCGCAAGTTATTTTTAACAGCTCGTCCACGGCCGGTTTGACCACCATTCTGGGGCAGGATTTCTCCATCAACAACCTGATTGTCACCACGCCCTCCGGACCGGTTTCCATTGGCGGGGCTAATACCCTGACGCTTAACGCACCCGTCGGCATTGACCTGTCCGGCGCCAACACTAACCTGACGATCACTGCGCCCGTGGCTTTGGGTGCAAGTCAGGAATGGATTGGCTCCCAAAACCAGACGTTGAGCGTCAACGGCGGTATTTCCGGCGCCTATGCGTTGACCAATAGCGGTCCCGGCACGCTGGTGCTAGGGGGTGCCAGCACCTATTCCGGTGGCACTACGCTGAACAGTGGCGGCACTTTGATTGCGAGTAATGCAGCCGCTTTAGGCACCGGCACGCTCACCCTCAACGGTGGCAAGCTGGATCTTCACTTGGACAGCAGCATCAACGCCTACAATGTGGTCGTGAGCGGGGGCTCCACCATTGCCGGGGACACGGCGACCTCGGGGAATGCTGGCATTACCAATACTTTTGGCACCTTGAGCATCAATGCTTCCACCCTTTCCATCAGAAGCGATTTAGATAACATGCTGACCAATTCCGCTTACGGTATAACCTTCTCCGGTGCCACCACCCTGACGGGAAACGCCGCCTTTGACGTGGCTAACAACGGCAACGGGGTGGGCACGCTTTGCTTGGGTGGTGTTGTGAGCGGCTCTTATTCATTGACCAAGCAAAATTCCGGCACGCTGCTGCTGACCAACGCCAACACCTATACCGGCTCCACCACCATTAGCGGCGGCACGCTGGCCATCAGTTCTACCGGAAAACTCTACGGTGGAACGGGGAACACTTATGCGGTCACGGTGAACAGCGGGGCCACGCTCTCACTGTATAATTGGGCCTACGCCGGCAGCCTTGGTAACAATTTTTTTGTCAGTGTTCGCAGCGGCACCCCCTACCCGGTCATCAACGGTGGCACCATCACTTACACCGGCACCGGCGCCGGCGGTGGAGAAGGGACTGGTCAAGCTAATAGCGCCCGGATTTTTAGCATTGGCACGGCCGGCGCCACGCTCGACGCCGAAGGCAGCGGGACTTGGTATCTCACAGCAAACGCATCATACGATACCAATAGCAGCGGCGTATGGATTGGCCAAAATATTCCCATTGGAACGACACTGACTCTGGCCGGTTCGAGCAATGGGAGATACGAAAAGGTCCTTTCCGGCCTTGGCGCTCTGGCAAAATCCGGCGCTGGCACTTGGACCCTCGCCGGCTCCACCAACACCTACAGCGGTGGCACCACCATCAATGGCGGATCGCTGGTGCCCAACAATACCAATGCCATTGGCACCGGGCCATTGACCGTCAACAGCGGCGGTGTTTTCTACCCGATAGCAGCATCCATGATCTTCACCAATCCGGTCACCTTGAACGGCAGCACGCTGCGTGTGGGTGGTGGCGCTAGTCATCAAATCACTTACAGCGGGTCGTTTACCACCACTACCACCGCCCCCAACACCACCAACTCCATCGTCTGCGACGGCGGCACGGGTTATAGTGTCAATAGTGACAATCCTGGCGGTGGCAACTGGGGTGCTGCCCAATTTATTAATGGCAATTTGGATATGGGCAGCAACACCAACACCCTAATCTGCTCCGGTGGCGACCACGGTGGGATTACCATCAATGGCAGCATCAGCGGAGCCAACGGCACCATTATCAATACCGCAGCTGAACTCTGGCTGGCCAACGCCTCCAACTCATTTTCGGGCACGCTCCGCTCAGGGGTCAAATACGTGATTTTGGGATATTCAGGGGCTAATTCGTTTTATAATGCGACCCTGGACATGAATGCGGCGGATTCCGGATCGTTTTATTTCCAAAACTATCCGCTCACCATCGGCGGTCTGATGGGTTCCCGCAATCTGGGTATATCCGGTGCTGTTTCCATCGGCAACAACAATGCGGACACGATTTACAGTGGCGCGCTGACCA
>JBAXIY010000070.1:0-13543 GCA_037138135.1 Verrucomicrobiia bacterium | reverse complement strand
CCGTCGCTGCGGACGAGCACCCAATCGGGATCGGCTTCCTCGCGGTCGGTGAGCGGCCGCAGCACGTCGCCGACAACGAGGTCGGGAATGAGAATCGGCTCGCGCGTCATGCGGAACTTGATCGTGCCGTCGGCGTGTTTGTAAGCGAGGTCGCGCGACATCAGGGCTTCGATGCGGCGCAGATAATTTTCCTTCCGCTGCGATTGAAAATATGGACCGCGATCGCCTTTGCTCGGCCCGGTGGCGTCGCCGGTGATGGGGCCCTCGTCCCAATCCAGACCAAGCCAGCGCAGGCCGTTGAGGATGACGTCCACGGCTTCCTGCGAATTGCGCGCGGCGTCAGTGTCCTCGATGCGCAGGACGAACGTGCCGCCGGTGTGCCGGGCGTAAAGCCAATTGAACAAAGCGGTGCGCGCACCGCCGATGTGCAGATAGCCGGTGGGCGAGGGAGCAAAACGAACGCGAGGTTTCATCATTTTATTTAGCCACAGATTTTCACAGATGGACACAGATGGAAAACAAAAAGAGCGCCCCGTTGCCGGAGCGCTCTTAGAAATGATTGGGGAATTAGAATTTGAAAGTGAACGTTGCGCCAAGGCCTTCGTTGTATTCGTGATACGAAGCGGTTTGAGCATCGTCAGACCACTTGATGTTGCCGCTGAAGAAAGTGCGCATACTGAAGTTGGGGGTGAAGTAGTAACACAGCGTGAGGCCAAAGGAATTGAGACAATCATTGCGGCCGGAAGTTTGCAGCGTGTTGTAGCGGTAATTGGAATATTGAAAACTGTAATACGGTTGCACGGTCAGGTCATGAGCCAGCTGCCAACTCAGCGTCAGACTGACGGTCTCGTCGAAACGGTTATTGATTTCAGTGGAGGAGCCGGGCACTTCGGGCACGGTCGAGAAGTGGTAATCCACTTGATTGCCGACGGCAAAAAGGAGTTTCTCGTTGATGGGGAAATAACGTTGCACGCTCAGCGCGGGCAACCATTCCTCGTAAGTCTGCGCGTAGTCATCTTGCGACAACAAACGGGTGAAATTCAAACCGGCACCAAACTGCCAGTTGTCCACGGAGTAACGGGCGCTGCCAAAAAATGTCTGGGCATTGAAATCCAGCGCCGACATGTCGTCGTTGCCGTAGTTATACCACTGGCTGACGAAACCGAGTGCACCGGAGAATTTGCCGGGGCCTAGTTCGCGTTCCGGCGGCATGAACGAGAATTGCGCGGTGTTCACATAAACCGCACTGCCAATCTTGCCGGAAGTGCCGGAAAAATTGGCGTTGTCGGAGTAGAAGAACTGGCTGTCCAGCATCACGTCAAAATATTTCGTGCGCGGGGTGTAATGGAGAATCTGCTGTGGGCCGGTGTCAGTATTTTCATTCGGATACAATTCCGGCGCATTAGTGCGCGCCAGTTGACCGGACAGCGGTTGCTGAAATTGCTGGGCTTGCTGGATGTTTTGGAATTGCTGCACGTTCACCGGTTGCGCTTGCAATCGGGTTAATACAAATACCAGCGCGAGCGCCGCGCAAAAAAACTTTAAGCGATTCATTATACAGTCGGTTGGTTGAAGTCAGCGAAAGGACAATTGTGCGCGCTCATTTTTTATTGGCGAAAATCTTGAAGTTGGATTTGGCTGCCAGCTTTAGATTGGCCGATTTATGGCCAAGAGGTTTGCGCACGAGATTATCATTCACGCCTTCGCTATCATTTTCGTGTGAATGGCAACCGGAGCCGGTGCCGTAGGAATAAATTCCAGGTGTGGTTCCCGGCACGGTGGTAACTGTCACTTGCGTGACCGAGGTGATGGGCGTCAGACCGTAAAAGGAATTGTAAATATTCAGTCCGCCGGAAATTCGCGAGCCATTCACATTGACGCGCCCATTCGCGGTGGCGAAATTTTCAATACTGCCTGAAGCGAAGGTGACTTTGTTAATCGTGATGGTATTCGCAGCGATGTTGACCACGCTGAAATTGGAGAGATCGGCGTTTTGCACGGTGACCGTGGCTGGCGAGCTAATGGAACCATTGAGGCTGATCGTCGAGCCGGCACCGGTGGCGGTGAAAGATTGGCCGGCACCATCAAGCAGTATGCCGTCGGTTGCAGTGAGCGTGAGATAATGCGCCTGAATCGAAGTGCCAGTCACATTCAAGGAACCAGAGGCCGAATTCAAACTTACTCGACCGGTGGCTGCATCGGTGACGAGTGTGGTATTGGCCGGCGTGCCATTGTTTGCGCCAGTGTCCCAAGTGAGGTTGATGGCGTTTGGCGCTGTCAAAGTGAGTTGGCCGCTCTCGCTTAAATTGAAGGCGACGTTGTTCAGGTTGAGCGTGTCACCAGAAGTGATGCCGATATTGCCGAGGCTGTTGTTGAAAGTTACTCCGTCGACGGTCGACAAAGCCGGTGTGATAAACTCCAAATCTCCCACGTTGGCGGTGAAGCTAATGCCAGGTTGAAACACCATGTGATTACCGGCGACAAAGGTGAGCAGATTGTTCGCCGTGAGGCCGCTGAAAGCCACCGAGCCTTCAAAGTAAATTTCTTGGGCCGCGACAAAATCAAATTCCGGCTTGTTGGCATAATTTTTCATGTTCACATCGACCGTCGGAGCATTGACGCCGGGCGTGTTGAAATAAATATCAAGCGCGGCGAAACCGCGGAAAGTCTGGTTGGCAAAGTAGGGGTTGTTCGCCAGTTTGAAACTAGGATTAAAAAAGATGCGAGTGGGCGGCGTAGGAATTTTTCGATCGGTCAAAGACGACGTGTTGATGGTGGCGTCTGAAGCGAGCGCCTTCTTAACGTTCGGTGTGTTGTCGGTGGTTTGAACCGTGTTGGGATCGAGCACTTCGACTTGGTTGGGCGTGGCATTGTTACCTGCCAGCAAACCGGTATCGCGCAGGCGGCCTGACTTGATTAATTTTTTTTGCTTGTTGATTTCGTGGTCAATCAGGGACAACGACGGCAAAGGTTTTTTAAAACCATTGATGAGGAGGCTGTGCGAAGACAATTCATCCATCCGGAAATAAACAATCGGAGCCAAATGGTTTCCGCCGGGCAAAATGAACGTCATCTGGCCGGGTTCCAAATGCTGGTGCAATCCGTTCGCCAGCTTGATCTGCACGCCGTCTTCGAGAGAAATAACTTTGAAGCCGCCGTTGGGTGTAGCTGACACCATCAGCGTTGAGCCCAAAACCGAAGCCGTAGCCGAGCCGGTATGAATTGCGCCGCCACCTTTGCCGTGGGGTGAGTGGAACAACAAGCTGCCTTGTTTCAGATCAATTGTGCGACTTGCCGCGTCAAATGAGAAAATGGTGTTTGCGCCGACGCGAGTGACCGTTTCATCTTCCGCCACCAGTTCAGCACGCGAAGCGGCGCCGGTGCGCAGGATATCCGGCATAGCAAGCACGTCGTTCACGACGGCATTTTTCTCCGTCTGACTCGCGCCGGAAATAACCTGCACATCATTGACTACTTGCGTAACCTTCGCGCGTTTCAAATCCGTCGCGTTGGCTTGCGAAACCGTGCCTAAAAAAAGGCAGCACAATAAAACCAAATATATATCTTTCAAAGCATCTGAGGGTTAACTTTTTCCTTGCGAAAATACTCGCCCAGCTTGGCTTAGGTGGCAAGTGTGAAATATATCAATCACAGCCATACAATCCTCGCCGCCAAATCACTTCTCGCCCAAAGTGAAAGAGCCGTCCCAGTTTTCCGGCGGCGGACTGATTTGGAAAGCCGCGCAACGCGAGATATACATCTCGCATAGAAAATCCTCACCACCAATCTGGTAGCGTGCCGCCTCAAATTTTGCCACGGCCTCGGGAAATTTTCTGGTCCGGTAAAGTTGGACGGCTTCGTGATAAACCGCCAGCCAAGCTGAGGGCGGTTGCGTCCGGTTGCTGATGAGACCGAAAACTTCGACAGGTTTTGTTTTACCTTTAACAGTAAGCAAATCTACCGTGCGATAGATGAAATGCTCGTGCGTTAGTTTCTCCACCTGTTCACCGACAAGGATGTCTGTGTGGAATTGTTTGGTCGCGCTTTCGAGTCGGGCGGCGAGATTCACGCCGTCGCCCAGCACGGTGAATTCCATGCGCTGCGGGTGGCCGATATTGCCGACGATGACTTCGCCGTGGTTCACGCCGATGCCGATGGATAATTTTTCGCGGTCCGATTTTGCCAGCCATTCGCTGTTTAATTTCTCCAGCGCGGCGCGCATCTCCAAGGCCGCGGTCACCGCCCCGCGCGCATCTGCTTCAACACCCTCGCTATGTGTGTCACCCCAAACTGCCATGATGGCGTCGCCAATAAATTTTTGGAGTGTGCCCTGATTTTTCAAGACGCTGCCAACCATGTCGCCGAAATATTCATTAAGCTGGGCAACCAGTTTATCGGCGTCCGCTTTTTCTGTCATCGTCGTGAAGCCGCGGATGTCGGAGAACAAAACGGTCACCGGCTGCTTGCGGCCTTTCAACGCTTCCTGAAACGAGCGTCGGTCGCTCAAAATTGTTTTGGCCACATTGGCGGAGACGTAGCGGTCGAGCACATTGCGGTAACGCCGCCGTTCCAATTGTTCCAGTATGTATTCAAAAACAATCCCGAACGATCCAGTCGCAATCAGACAGAACAGCGGCGGCATCATTGCGATCAGAATATGTTGATAGGAAAAAGCAATCTGACAGATGATCACAAAAACCACGACCGCTCCTCCCAGCAGCAAACTTTTTAGTAAGGCCTGTGGAATACCGAGGCAGATGAGGAGCGCCAGAATCATTGCGCCCAAGGTGAGCCGGAAATTTGTCGTCCGCGTGGTTTCGTTAATCCATTCGCCATGCAATAGGGCGGAAAGCATTTGCGCCTGAATTTCCGGCCCGGGAGTCTCCCCGAACGGCGTGGCGTGAACGTCGTGGAAAATTTCCGCCATCGGGCCGACGATTACGATTTTATTTGAGACGGCCTGCCCGCCAAGGAATGGAGGTTTGCGCCAGAGTTCATCCACGAACATATTTTCTATCGGCCACGGACGGTAAGTGCCGGCGGCGCCTTGAAAGTTGATGAGCGTGCGGCTGCCAGCGGGCGGTGCGGAAACTTTGCCGCGAAATTTTTCGGCGGCGCGGGCGGTGATATGCGTCAGGTCGTCAGGAATTTTTCCAGCGCGAATCTGTTTTTTAAGAAATGTTATTATGCGCGGATCTAACCCGGTCAGTTCTAAAGTTTCCCGCTCAACGGAAGTCTGGTATCGGGCGTGGCGCACGATGTCGTCGTTGTCCGTCCAAATGTTGACGAGGCCAACCACGGATTCCGTGCTGGGCAGCAATAGGCTTTCGTTAGGCGTGGTCAGCTTCTTGGTTTTACCGGACGAACTTTCTTCATCCGCGAGCATCGCACCGATGACAACGCGGTCTTGATATTTTTTCAATGCCTTCGCGAATACGTCATCACCATCTGTTTCGCTGGCAAAAACAAAGTCGAACATCACCACTTTGGCGCCGGCGTCCATGAGCTTTTCCAAAATCGCCGCATAGACGCTGCGATCCCACGGCCACGGCTGCTGCATTTTTTGCAGGGTCGGTGACGCAGCGATTTCCTCTGGAGCCAGCGAATCAAGTTTGAACGATGTGGTGCCGAGCCCGATGAGTTTGATATTTGAATCCGGCAAATTTTCGCCGCGCAAAAGATAGCGCCGATCAATCAGGGCGCCCTCCGCTATTTGCCAGAGACGGGAAGAGGTCAGCCAATTGCTTTGCGTCAGCAGGAAAAATAAAACGCCGCTGACGACCAGTAACCACTTGGGACGATGAATTAAAAAACGGAGCATGAATCGTTAACCCTCCGCCAGTTAATCGCAAACGAGCCAGTTGGATTCAAGAAAATAAACGCCAGAATGTTCATTGGTAGTTATTTCTTGCAGGAAGTTGCGGGATAAAAAAAGCGCGCCCCGTTACCGGTGCGCGCTTTTTGAAAGAAATTAAAATTACTTGGTGCCGAGGATTGCGTCCTTCGCGGCTTTGGCCACGCGGAATTTCACGACGCGCTTGGCCTTGATTTGGATAGCTTCCCCAGTTTTGGGGTTGCGGCCCATGCGCGCGGCACGGTTCTTGAGAACGAGCTTGCCGATGCCAGGGAGGGTGAAAGTGTCCTTCGCATGCTTGTAAGCGAGCGCGGCGATGTAGTCGAGAATTTCGACAGCTTGTTTTTTGGAGAGACCGTTCTTCTCGGCAACGAGGGAAGCGATCTGGGCTTTGGAGAGTGCTTTGGCCATATTTTTTCTATTGGTTGTGTTGTTTGTTTGTTTGTTTAGTCCGAAAATGTCACCAGACTTGAGTCGAGTAAAAATCCAATGCGCCCGTGGCGCAAGCGAAAAAAACAAAAAAAAGAAAGTTTTTTCAAGCGGGCGTGCGCGGGAGGCTTGACATCGCAGACCAATTTCCGACCATTCGCGCGTGGCGCTGTTCACCATCCAGAACGAATTTCGTTACGAAATCACCCGGAAAATTTTCGAGGGCGGTATGGGCATCGTTTATGAGGCGGAGCAGCACGGGGCACGCGATTTCGTTAAACGCGTCGCCATCAAAGTCATCCGCCCCAACTTTGGGAGCCAAAAGATGTTCATGGATAATTTCGTCGGCGAGGCCAAACTCGTTGCCGATTTGATCCACACCAACATCGTTCAAACCTACCAACTGGGCGAGGCAAACGGCCTGTGCTTTATCGCGATGGAACTGATTCGCGGTGTCAACCTCGAGCAATTCACCCACCAATTAACTGACAAGAAACGCGTTTTGCTCAGGGAACTCGCGGTGTTTATCACCAGCCGGGTCGCCCGCGGGTTGGCCTACGCTCATAACAAAACCGACAAGGACAACAAGCCGATGGGCATCGTCCATCGCGACGTGAGCTTCAAAAACATCATGATCGCATTTGAAGGCGACGTGAAGCTGACCGACTTCGGCATCGCGAAAGCGAAAGGGTTTTTGACGGATCAGGAAGGCGAAGTCGTCGCCGGCAAGCCGGATTATATGAGTCCCGAACAAGCCGACTTTCAGGTCACTGACAAGCGTTCGGACATTTTTTCCACTGGTGTTGTGCTCGCACACCTGCTGCTCGGCCGAAATATTTTTAAAGGCACCAATGCCGAGGAATCACGGCAGCGCATCATGCAGCAACCGATTCCCGACTTCCGCTCGCTCGACCCGCGCATTGACGATAAACTCAACGACATCCTGCACCACTGCCTTGCGCGCGACCTGAATCATCGCTACGCCTCCGCCGACCAGTTGATGACGGAACTTGAGTTTTATATGTATCACGGCGGCTACGGACCAACCAATGAGACGCTCGGCAAATTCATCCGCGAACTTTTTGGTCAGGAACCCGTCAAGCCCCTGCCCGCCGACCCGCATGGCAAAACCATTATCCTCGACGAAACCACCCGGTCGTCAGCCAAGTAAAATTTCATGAAACGCCCTGCTTCGTCCGTCGTCAAACTCGGCCTAATTCAGACCGACGTCTCGGCCAACCCCGACGCGAACCTCAAGAAAACCCTCGCGCTCGTCGAACGCGCCGCCAAGTCTGGCGCGCAAATCATCTGCACGCAGGAATTGTTTCGCTCACAATATTTTTGCCAGAGCGAAGACCACGCGAATTTCAAACTCGCCGAAAAAATTCCCGGACCGAGCACCGACGCGATGCAGAAACTTGCCAAGAAGCACAAGGTCGTCATCATCGCCTCGCTGTTTGAGAAACGTGCCAGCGGCGTCTATCACAACACCGCCGCGATCATTGACGCCGACGGTTCGCTGCTCGGCATCTACCGGAAGATGCACATCCCGGATGACCCGTTGTTCTACGAGAAATTTTATTTCACGCCCGGCGACCTCGGCTTCAAGACCTGGCAAACGCGCTATGGCAAGATCGGCGTGCTGATCTGCTGGGATCAATGGTATCCCGAAGCCGCGCGACTCACCGCGATGCAGGGCGCGGAAATCCTTTTCTACCCGACCGCCATCGGCTGGCATCCGAGCGAGAAGAAGGAATACGGCGAACGCCAGCACGGCGCGTGGGAAACCATCCAGCGTTCGCACGCCGTGGCCAACGGCTGCTTCGTCGCGTCGGTCAACCGCATCGGCCACGAAGTCATCAAAGGCGTCGGCGGCGACGGCCTGGAATTCTGGGGCCAAAGTTTCGTGGCGGGCACCTCCGGCGAAATCCTCGCCAAAGCCTCAAACAACAAAGAGGAAATTTTGATTGTGCCCGTGGATCTCGCCAAAGTGGACACCACGCGCACGCACTGGCCATTCCTCCGCGACCGGCGCATTGATGCCTACGGAAATCTGACAAAGCGGCTGGTGGATTAGATTTTATTCCTAATCATCATGTGGCCTTGCCTCGATTGGTGGGCCTTTTGGAGAAATGGTCGGAGCGACAGGATTCGAACCTGCGACTTCGTGGACCCAAACCACGCGCTCTAGCCAGGCTGAGCTACGCTCCGAAAAAAACATTGAATGCGGTTACGTTGGCTTTGCATCCCCTCCCCGGAAGTTAGACCAAGCCAAACCGCGACGCGCATACTGCCCAGTTCAAGCTGAAGCGCAAGCCGATTCGCTCGCGAAAGCGGCTCCGCCAAACCACCCTGTGGAATTTTTGTTCGACAAAATTTCAAACCCAGCCAGATTGCAACCACCGCGCCATCCGGCGTTGGGGAAAATTTAAACCATGAAATCTCCCTTGAAAAACAAATGGATTCTGATCACGGGCGCGTCCAGCGGTTTCGGGGCGGCGGCGGCACTGGCCTTTGCCGCCCACGGCGCAAAACTTCTCCTCGGTGCCCGGCGCGTTGACCGGCTGGAAAAAGTCGCGACCAACGCCAAAAAATCCGGCGCGGCAGCGGTTCATTTTCACGCATTGGACGTGAGCAAAACCGCGAGCGTGGAAAATTTTATCGCTTGGTCAAAAACAAAAATCACGACGCGCACGGATTCTTTCACCAACCTCCATGTGCTCGTTAACAATGCCGGCGGCGCCCACGGCCTCGATTATGTAGCGAACGGGAATGATGCGGATTGGGAAACCACGTTTCAGACGAATGTTCTTGGGTTGTTGCGCATGACGCGCGCGGCCTTGCCGTTGCTGCCGCCGGATTCTGGCGCGAGCATCATTAACATCGGCTCCATCGCTGGGCGCACGGCTTATGCGGGGGCGTCGGCATATTGCGCGGCCAAAGCTGGCGAACTCGCCATCACTCGCGCGTTGCGCCAAGAGCTGCTTGGCACCGGCATCCGCGTGGGCACAATTGATCCAGGTTTGGCGGAAACGGAATTTTCCAACGTGCGTTTCAAGGGCGACCAGAAAAAAGCGCGGGAAGTTTATGTCGGCATGAATCCGTTGACCGCGACCGATATCGCCGAAATCATCGTCTGGGTCGCCAGCCGTCCGGCGCACGTCAACATTGACGAAATACTCGTGAAGCCGACCGACCAAGCGGAGATTGGAAAAGTGCATCGGCGAACTAAACCATAATTTTTCCACGCCGACGGCTTTAAAAGAAACCAGTTTTTATCTGGGCGAATCCGTGTTTAGCTGTGACCGTAAAATGACTTCGTTCACCGACGAATTAATCCGCCGCCTCGCCGCCCCGCGCGAACAAAACCTGTTCCGCGAATTGCGGCGCGTGGATTCCGCGACTGGTGCTAGCATCGAAATGGGCGGTAAAATGTTGCTGAATTTTTCGGCAAACGATTACCTTGGTCTGGCCAATCATCCAGCTTTGAAGAAAGCCGCGATACACGCCGTGGAAAAATTTGGCGCAGGCGCGGGCGCAGCGCGTTTGGTCTGCGGCTCGCTGGCACCATTTCACGAATTGGAGGAAGCGTTGGCCGCTTTCAAAAAAACCGAGTCAGCGCTGACTTTTTCCACCGGATATGCCGCCGCGCTCGGAACCATTACCGCCCTGCTGGGCAAGGACGATATCATCATCCTCGACAAGCTCGTGCACGCCTGCATCGTGGACGCCGCCAAATTATCCGGCGCAAAACTGCGCATCTTTGCCCACAACGATCTGAACGACCTCGAAGACAAATTGAAATGGGCGGTCAGTCGAAGATCGGAAAGCGGAAAGCAGAAAGCGGAAATTCTCGTGGTGACGGAATCCATTTTCTCCATGGATGGCGATGCCGCGCCGCTGCGCGAAATCGTGGTGCTCAAGGAAAAATACGGCGCGTGGTTGATGATGGACGAGGCGCACGCTACCGGCATCATTGGTAAAAACGGTCGCGGCCTGGCAGACGAACTGGGCGTGAGCGAGCAGATTGAAATTCAGATGGGCACGCTCGGCAAAGCGCTCGGCGCCAGCGGCGGTTACATCTGCGGCAGCCGGGCGCTAGTCGATTTTTTAGTCAACCGCGCCCGGAGTTTTATTTTTTCCACCGCGCCCGTTCCAGCGGCAGCGGCAGCAGCGACAGCCGGAATCCAACTTGTTCAAACCGATGAAGGCGAGACGCGGCGAAAAAATCTTTTCACACGGATTGGCGATTTAAAATCAAACCTCAACATCCAAAACGCGAATCTGGGCGGCGCAATTATCCCGTTGATTATTGGCGACGAAGCGCAAGCGGTAAACATCGCAAAGCATTTGCGCGAACGCTTAATCTTTGTTCCCGCCATTCGTTACCCAGCGGTGGCGCGCGGCGCGGCGCGGCTGCGAATCACTTTGACTGCCGCGCACTCCGCCGCTGACGTAAATCAGCTGGTCACGGCACTCAAAACTTTGGACCTTGGACTTTAGACTTTGGACTCAATGCACCCACTCACAAAACTTGACCAAAAATTTGTCTGGCATCCGTTCACGCAGATGCGCGACTGGTTGCGGCAGGAGCCTATCGTCATCGTTTCGGGTAAAGGCGCGCTGCTGCGCGACGTCAAGCGCCGCGAGTTTCTCGACGCTAACTCTTCCATCTGGACCAATCTGCACGGGCATCAGCATCCCAAAATCAACGCGGCAATCCGTCGACAGTTGAACAAGATTTCACATAGTTCAGCTTTGGGTCTAGCGAACGAACCGGCCTCATTGCTGGCAGCCAAGCTGGTTGGCATTGCCGGCACGACTTACAATTCACGATTTGCGACTCACGCGCCGCCTGACAAAACCAGGCGTAAATCGCAAATCGCAAATCCCAAATTGGCGAAGGTTTTCTTTTCGGACGACGGCTCCACGGCGTTGGAAGTCGCGCTCAAGCTGGCTTATCAGTTCACGCGGCGCACACGTGGTGCAAAATCCAAGCCGAAATTTCTCTCGCTCGCTGGCGCGTATCATGGCGACACCATTGGCGCGACCGCATTGGGCCACATTGATTTGTTTCACAAAGCTTACGGCGGGATGCTGTTCAAGACCGACAAGGTAATGTCGTCGTATTGTTACCGCTGCCCGTTCAACCGCGCGAAACCGGAGCGCGCCGATGCGCGGAAATACCGGAAATGCAATTGGGAATGTGTCAGCCTCGTCGAAAAGAAATTTTCCACCCAGAAGAAAAAAGGAAATCCTTACGCCGCGTTTGTATTCGAGCCGTTGATGCAAGGCGCAGCAGGGATGATTCCGCAGCCGAGCGGCTGGCTGGGTCAGGTTACAGACATTGCGCGCGGCCACGGTGCGCTGTTGATCGCGGACGAGGTGATGACGGGCTTCGGTCGCACCGGCGTGACGTGTCATGTGGACGATAAGATTATCGCCGACGTCGTAAAAAATCCGATGGCGGCCAAACTATTCGCCACCGCGCGCGTGGGCGTTGCGCCAGATTTTCTGTGTCTGGCGAAAGGCTTGACCGGCGGTTGTCTGCCGATGGCGGCGACGTTGACGACGCAAAAGATTTTTGACGCGTTCCTTGGCGAATACGATGAGTTCAAAACATTTTTCCATGGCCACAGTTTTACGGGCAATCAACTTGGGGCGGCGGCGGCACTGGCGAGTCTGGACATTTTGCAGACGAAACAATCAGTGCTTCAGCGCGCTCGTTTGCAAAAGTGGCTGCACGAGGAATTGCAAACGCTCTGGTCGCTCCCAAACGTCGGCGACATCCGGCAGGTTGGATTGGTGGCTGGCATCGAACTGGTGCAAGACTGGCAGACACGCGCACCGTTTGCGCTTCGCGAGCGCGCGGGCATCCGCGTGTGTGAGGCGATGGCACGGCGTGGCGTCCTGACGCGGTCGGTAGGCAATGTGATTGTGTTGATGCCGCCGTATTGCACAACCCCGGCGCAGTTGCAAAAGATGGTTTCCGCATTAGCCACGAGCGTGGAGGAACTAGCTTGATAGCGCATTGACCAGCAACTGACGTGCACCCATCCCGACTTGAAGTTCACAAATCGGGTTGAATTATCTTCTGCGGCTAATACAAACCTCATCGGAAAATTGAATTCTAATGCGCAAAATCCACTTTATTTTGAAAACATTTATTGCGCCGGAGAAAATTTTAAGTAAAAAATAAAGGAACGCGGACTTATCCATTCCGCGTTCACCAGAAAAAAATGCCGAAAGCTAATGAGTCCGTCGCGGTGCGCCTAGGTGCGCCGCCCAAACAAGGTCTTTACGATCCGCAGTTCGAGCACGATGCGTGCGGGCTGGGCTTCGTTGTCAACATGAAGGGCCACAAGTCGCACCAACTGGTCAGCGACGCGCTCCAGATTCTCGTCAACCTCGATCATCGCGGCGCGTGTGGCTGCGAAGCGAACACCGGCGACGGCGCGGGCATCCTCATTCAAGTGCCGCACGATTTCTTTGTGACGGAAGCGGCGCGACTCGGCTTTAAACTTCCCGCCGTGGGTCAATACGGCGTCGGCCAAGTGTTCCTGCCGAAGAATCCCGCCGAACGCGAAGCGATCAAAAACGAATTCGCCAAAATTATTTCTGCCGAAGGTCAGACTTTACTCGGCTGGCGCGAGGTGCCGGTGAATAATTCTTCGCTCGGCAAAACGGCGGTATCCGCCGAGCCATTCATGGCGCAGGTGTTTGTCGGTCGCAGCGCGGTCATCAAGGACGAAGCGGCGTTCGAGCGCAAACTTTACGTCATCCGCAAAGTCGCGGAGCAGACCATCCGTTACGGCTACACGATTGCGGGCGGCAAATGGTTTTACGTTTCCAGTTTGTCCGCGCGCACACTCACCTACAAAGGCATGTTGATGTCCGAGCAGGTGGAAAAGTATTACGATGATCTGAGGAATCCCGCCGTGACCACGGCCATCGCGCTCGTGCATTCCCGTTTTTCCACGAACACTTTTCCGAGTTGGGATCGTGCGCATCCGAACCGCTGCATCGCGCACAACGGCGAAATCAACACGCTGCGCGGCAACGTGAATTGGATGAAGGCACGGCAGGCGCTGTTCACCAGCAAAATTTTCGGCGACGACCTGAAGAAAATTCTGCCGGTCATCAACACGGACGGCAGCGACTCGGCGCAGTTTGATAATTGCGTGGAGCTGCTCACGCTCGCGGGCCGCGAATTGCCGCACGCGATGATGATGATGATTCCCGAACCGTGGGAAAATCACG
>JBAXIY010000069.1:0-13562 GCA_037138135.1 Verrucomicrobiia bacterium | reverse complement strand
CACAAAGCGGTTTAATTGCTGGCTCACCAGCGTGCGAAAGTCGGAGACAAAAGTCTTTCCGGCTTTTTTGTTCGCCGGATGTCGCCGCAAAGCAGGCCGTATATCAGTTATGAATGCCGATTTTATTGCCGGATTAGAATTTTGGGAGCGCGAAAAAGGCGTCAGCCGTGAAGTCCTCATGGCTGCCGTCGAAGAGGCGTTGTTGCAGGCGGCCAAGAAGGCCGTCGGCCCCGCGCGCGAGCTGCGCGTGGAGATGAATTCCAAGAACGGCGACATCAAGGCGTTCGCCAAACTGATCGTCGCGGACAAAGTCATCTCGCAGCACGACCAAATTTCCATGTTCGACGCGCGCCGCATCAAGCCGGACGCGAAGGTCGGTGACGAAATCGAAAAAGAAGTCACGCCGCAAGGTTTCGGCCGCATCGCGGCCCAATACGCCAAACAGGCGTTGATGCAAAAAGTGCGTCAGGCGGAAAAAGCGATGTTGCTGACGGAATACAAAGACCGCGTTGGCGATATCGTCAGCGGCACGGTGCGACGTTTCGATCGTTCGGACGTGGTGCTCGACCTCGGCAAATACGAGGCGGTCATGCCCAACAAAGAGCGCGTCCCGACGGAAGAATATCAAGTGGGCGAACGCATTCGCTGCATCATCAAAGCGGTGCAAGAAGGCGAACGCGGCCCGGAAATCATTTTGTCCCGTGCGGACACGAAGTTCATCGTGAAGCTGTTCCAATTGGAAGTTTCCGAGATCAACGACGGCACGATTGAAATCAAAGGCATCGCGCGCGAACCCGGTTTCCGCACGAAGATGGCCGTTTATTCGCGCGACTCGAAAGTAGATCCGGTCGGCGCCTGCGTCGGTCTGCGCGGTCAGCGCGTGAAGAATATCGTTCGCGAGTTGAACAACGAAAAAGTGGACGTCATTCCGTGGTCGTCCGACATCAAGGCTTTTGTCACGAAGGCGCTGGAGCCGGCCAAAATCCGCAGCATTGAAATGGATGAACAGCGCAAACGCGTTCATGTGCTCGTCGCGGAAGATCAACTTTCACTCGCCATCGGCAAGCGTGGTCAGAACGCGCGGTTGACGGCGCGGTTGACCGGTTGGGAAGTGGACATTGACGCGGAACACATCGTTACCAAAGGCTTTGACGAAAAGATTGCTGAAACGGTCGCGCAGCTGGCGGCTATTCCCGGCATCACCCGCGAGCAGGCCGATGCATTGGTGCATGCGGGCGTGTTGCGGTTGGATGATTTGGCGCAAGCGGAGCCGGGCGATATCGCCGACATTCCGCAGATCGGCGATAATGCAGCGGCGATTTTGGAAGCCGCGCGCGCCGAGATGGGTCGCCGCCAGTTGAACGTCGGTGGCGAAACCGCCCATCGTTAATTTTATGGTGTCAGTCGGAAACATTTTTGTGGTTGCGATTTAAGCCATGAAGGCGAATTGCACATTCCGGTTGGTAGCGGTAAAAAATATTTATGCCCCGTCGGATATACGACATCTCGAAGAAGCTCGGCTTGGACAACAAGGTGATTATCGCCAAGGCCCAGTCGTTGAACATCACAACGGCCAAGGTCGCGTCTAGTTCCATTGACAACATCAGCGCCGACTACCTTGAAGAAGAGCTGATAAAAGATCATCCCGAAGTCGCTGCGCGGCTCGCGCCCAAACCGGTCGTAGAAAAACCCAAGCCCGTCGTCGAAGAAAAAATCGTCGTCATTCACGCGCCGGAACCCGAACCGGAACCCGTCGTGGAAATCCAGCCGGAACCTGAACCGGTGGTTGCAGAAGAAATCGTCACCGAAGTTGCGTCCGCGCCGGTCAGTGAAATTTCCGAACCTGCTCCTGTTATTGCGCCGCCCGCACCGAAGCCGCTCGTTCCCGCAGCACCACCCGCGCCGCCGAAACCGCAGATGGGCGAAAAAGTTGGTTTTATTCAATTGGCCCCGCGCCCCGGTTCGGCGCGTCCGGGCGAACGTGGCACGCCGCCCCCCCGCCCGCAAGCTGCCGGTGGCCGCCCAGGTCAGCCGATGCAAGGTGGTCGCCCTGGCCAACCGCCGCAACGCGGTGATGGACGCGGACAATTTCAGCAACGCGGACGCGACGGACGTCCGCTGCAACAAAGCGCACCGCCGGCACGTCCCGCCGCGCCGCAAGCACCGAAATTAAATCTGCCGTCCGACGCGCAGATCATCACCATCAAGCCGCCGATTGTCGTGCGTGCGCTCGCGGATGCGTTGAAACAAAAGCCTTTCGCCATCATCGCCGAGTTGATGAAGTTGAAGGTCATGGCGACCGTCAATCAGTCGATTGACGAAAAAATTGCGGCGCAAGTTTGCGCGCATTACGGCTACAAGTTTGAAGCGGAAAAACGCGCGAAGGGCGAAGGCGTTGTTCACACGACCGAGAAAAAAGTCGAGCTCGACATCGACGACAAGCCGGAAGATTTGAAGCCGCGCGCCCCGGTCGTGACCATCATGGGTCACGTTGACCACGGCAAAACTTCGTTGCTCGACGTCATCCGCAAAGCGAATGTCGCTGCGGGCGAATCCGGCGGCATCACGCAGCACATCGGCGCCTACACGATTGCTGTGCCGCATCCGGAACGCAAAAAAGAACTCGCGCAGATTACCTTTCTCGATACGCCCGGTCACGCGGCGTTCAGCTCGATGCGCGCACGCGGTGCAAACGTCACGGACATCGTCGTGCTGGTCGTTGCGGCGAATGACGGCGTGATGCCGCAAACGCTCGAAGCGCTTGCGCACGCGAAGGCGGCGAAAGTGCCGATTCTCGTGGCTGTAAATAAAATTGATCATCCGAACGCGAACGCACTGAAAGTGCGCCAGCAGTTGCAGGAAAAAGGTCTCGTGCCTGACGATTGGGGCGGCGACACGATTTTCGTCGAATGTTCCGCCGTGACGAAGCAGGGCGTGGACAAACTGCTCGAAATGATTTTGCTGCAAGCCGACTTGCTGGAGTTGAAGGCGAATCCGGATCGCAACTCGAAGGGCAATGTCATCGAATCCGGCGTTTCGCCCGGCGGCCCGACCGCGACAGTGCTTGTGCGCAAAGGCACGTTGCATCTCGGCGACGTGGTGATTTGCGGCGAGTATTACGGCAAGGTGCGCGCGCTCATCAACGAAGAAGGCCAGCGCTTGAAAGAAGCTGGACCGTCTGTGGCCGTGAGTGTGCTCGGCTTGAACGGCGTGCCGGAAGCGGGCTGGGAATTTAGTTCCGTAGACGACGAAAAAGCGGCGCGCGTCCTCGCCGAAGAGCGCGCGATGACCGCGAAAACCGAAGAGCTGGAAAACCGCTCGAAGGTCACGCTGGAAAATCTTTTCGCTTCACTCGAAGCCGCCCAAAGCAAGGTTCTGCGCGTGGTCGTCAAAGCCGATACGCAAGGCTCGGTCGAAGCGATTGTCGAAGCGCTCAAGAAAATTGAGTCCGACAAGGTATCGCTCGAAGTGTTGCACAGCGCCGTCGGCACGGTGACGGAAAACGATGTGGCGCTCGCTTCGGCATCGAAGGCCGTTATCCTCGGTTTCCACACGCGCCTCGACAGCACCGCCGCGGAAAAAGCGAAACACGCCAGCGTGCAGGTAAAACTTTACGCGATCATCTACGAATTGATTGATCAAGTGAAAGCTTCGATGGCCGGCTTGCTCGATCCCGATCTCAAAGACACGGTCGTCGGCTCGGCGGAAGTGCGCCAGATTTTTGAATTGTCCAAGGGCATTCCCGTCGCCGGTTGCATGGTCACAAGCGGCCGCATCGTGCGCGGCAAAGTCCGCGTGCGCCGCAAAAAAGACATCATTTACGAAGGTGTCACGCAATCGCTCCGTCGCTTTCAGGACGAGGCGAACGAAGTTCGCTCCGGCATGGAATGCGGTATCCGCATCGAAGGCTTCGGCGATTTCGAAGTCGGCGACGCCATCGAATGTTATGCGGTGGAAAAAATCGCGGCGAAGCTGTGACGCACCGTGCCAATAATTTTTAGCCATGTCCAATCTCAGACATGAACGGGTGCGTGAGCTGTTGAAACGCGCGATTGGCGAGGCCATCCGCCGCGAATTCAACACCGACGAGGTCGGCCTCATCACGGTCAACGACATTGACGTAGGCGGCGATTTGCGCACCGCCGTCGTCTTCATCACCATTCTCGGCAACCCGACGCAGCAGAAAAACGGGCTGCAAGTGCTGGAACAAAACCGCATTCTCATCCAAAGCCTCGTCGCGAAATCGGTCATCTTGAAATACACGCCGACGTTACGGTTCATCGTGGACGATTCCATCGTGCGCGGTAATCGCGTTCTGCAAATTCTGGATGAATTGGAAAAAACTTCGCCCGCAGAAGGCAGCTCTACCAAAGAACGGAAGTGAAAAGTTACCCGAAAGTCATTGATCGGATTCTCGAAGTCATACGCGAGCACAAAACTTTTTGCATCGTCGGCCACATGCGCCCGGACGGCGATTGCATCGGCTCGCAGCTCGGCCTCGCGCTCGCGTTGCGCAACGAAGGAAAAAAAGTTGCGGTTTGGAATCAAGATGCGATTCCGCTGAAATATAAATTTCTCGTCGGCGACGGACTGATTGAAAAACCGAAGGCTGGTCAAAAATTTGAATGTGTCATCGCCACCGATTGCGCGAGCTACGAACGTTTGGGCAAAGTCGGCGATTTCGTCAAAGAGCGCAAAGTCCTCATCAACATTGATCATCATGCGACCAATCCGCGCTACGGCGATGTGAATTGGGTTTCGCCGCGCGAACCTTCCACCGGCGAATTGATTTATCGTTTGATGAAAGTGGCACGCTGGCCAATCACCAAACCGATCGCCGATTTGCTGTTCACCGCAATTTCGACCGACACCGGTTCGTTCCAATATCCGAACACGCGGCCCGGAACTTTTCACGCGGGCGCGGAACTCGTTACGCGCGGCGCAAATCTCGCGAAGATTTGCGACGAAGTTTATCAAAGCTATCCGCTCTCGCGCGCGAAATTGCTCCAGCACGTTTACAGCAAATTCCGGATGACGGACGACAACCGCGTCGTCTGGCTCTGGCTGAAGAAAAAAGATTTCACCCGCACCGGCGCGGAGAGCGATGACACGGAAGGTTTGATCGACCATCTGCGCGCCATCGAACCCGTCGTGGTCGCCTGCGTGTTTGAAGAAGTCGAACCCGAACTCACGCGCCTTAGTTTGCGCTCCAAAAATCCGCTGGTGAACGTCAGCGAAATCTGCGGACTGTTCGGCGGCGGCGGCCATCCGGCGGCGGCGGGCGCGCGCATTCCCGGCAAACCGCTTTCCGTGCAGCGCAAAGTCATCGCGGCGGTGAAACGCGCCTTGAAGGCCGCGAAGTAATTTCAATTTCATGCAAGATTTTTCCGCACTCGACGGCGCGATTCTCGTTGATAAACCGGCCGGCCCGACGTCGCACGATGTCGTGGACGCAATTCGCCGCAAGTTCGGCATCAAGAAAGTCGGGCATTGCGGCACGCTCGATCCAAACGCGACAGGACTTTTAATTATCGTTTTAGGTCGCGGCACAAAATTGTCCGAACGGCTCATGGGCGACGACAAAGTTTACGAAGGCACAATCAAATTTGGCGAAGCGACGGACAGCTACGATTGCGACGGCGAAATCACCAGCTCGCTACCTGTGCCGCTGTTGACGCTGGAACAGTTGAACGAAGAAGCGGCCAAATTTATCGGCGACCAAATGCAAATGCCGCCGATGGTTTCCGCCATCAAAAAAAATGGCGTGCCGCTTTACAAACTCGCGCGCAAAGGCATCGAAGTCGAACGCGAGGCGCGTTTGATTCACATCTACAATTTTCGTTTTACGAGTTACGCGGAGCCGCTCGGAGAATTTCGCGTGGCCTGCACCAAGGGCACTTACATCCGCAGCATCGCGCACGACCTCGGCCAGAAACTCGGCTGCGGCGCACACCTCACGACCTTGCGACGCAGCGCGTCGGGAAAATTTGACGTGAAGGATGCGCTCCCGCTGGATGCCATTTTGAAACTGACGGCGACTGAATTGGAAAAGCGCGTCATGCCTTTTCTAAAACTCGCTGCGAATGCCTGACGCATGAAAGTCATCCGCGCCGCCAACGAACTCGACAACGGCAGTCGCAAAGTTTGCGTGGCGATTGGCGTTTTCGATGGCGTGCATCTCGGTCATCAGCAGATCATTCGGCAAACCGTGGCGGATGCGCGCGGCCACGATGCGATTTCGCTGGTCGTTACTTTCGACCGACATCCGAGCGCGATTGTCGCGCCCGATAAAACCCCGCCACAGGTTTTTTCGCGCTCGCAAAAATTGCGCGCCACCGAGTCGCTCGGCGTGGAGGCGTTGCTGGAAATTCCATTCGACAAAACTTTTAGCGAGAAATCCGGTGAAGTTTTTATCCGCGAACTGGTGCGCGACCTTGGAAAAATTCACAGCGTTTGCGTGGGCGCGGATTTTGTTTTTGGCCACAAACGCAGTGGCAATGTGGCGTTGCTGAAAAAGTTGGGCACGGAATTAAATTTTCAAGTCCACGGCATGGCGGAACTGGCGCTGGACGGTCACACCGTGAGCAGCACGCGGATTCGCGAGGCGATTCGCACGGGAAATTTTGACGCGGCGAGCCAGATGCTCGGCCGGCCGTATGCGATTTGCGGCAAGATTATTGAGGGCGATAAAATCGGCCGGCAATTTGGTTTTCCTACGGCAAATCTGGATGCGACAAATTTGGTTTTGCCGCCGAACGGCGTCTACGCGGCGAGCACCAAGTTGAAGGAGCAATTTTATCGCGTCGCGCTGAACATCGGCTTGCGGCCGACGGTGGCGACGGCGCAACCGCAGTTGCGCGTGGAGGCGCACTTGCTGGATTTCAGCGGCGACCTTTACGGCGCGGAACTGGGGCTGGAATTAGGTTTGAAATTGCGCGACGAAAGGAAATTTGCCTCGGCGACGGAGTTGCGGGAGCAAATTGGCCGCGATGTGGCCGCGGTGCGGTCGGCGGTCTGATTGGGGAAGTAAAAGGTGCATTTTCCATTGGAAATGCTGATGGTTTTAGAGGTTGCGAGTCGCTCGTAAAGCAAAGATTATCCTTGTAATTTCAAGCAAATCAGCTAGTATTGACACGCGTCAGTCTTCTGGTGTTCGCAGTTCCAGCTTCACGGCCATGAACTCGGGTGTTTCGTCAGAAGCCGTATTTTTACGGTCAATCGTCAACAATTTCTGAACCGGCGCGTGGTTTTTTGGTCTGAATTTTTATGTCGAAACGCAAAGTTAAGGTGTCCAAGTCCCGCACCAGTTCTCCGAAAGTGCCGAAAGTCAAAACTCCGCCCGCCCGGCGGAGGTTTGTCATTTCCAGTAAAGCGGTCAAACCGGAAGCGGCCAAGCCCGTTGCGACGGCGGCCGCGAAGGTCGCACCCGTCAAGAACGTCAAGGTTGCGGCCAGCACGCCGCCGCCCGTCCCCTCGACGGGCAGTGCGATGACGACGGTGGATTTGACTGAAACGGTCAAGACGCTGCTTCACTTGTCGCAGGAACATGGCTACATCACTTACGACGACATCAACGATATTTTGCCGGACAATTTGAGCCCGGAAGATCTCGATGCTTTGCTGACGAAGCTCCGCAGTCTCGACGTGGAAATCGTCATGGATCAGGCCGAGGCGGAACGCTCCGAACGCAAACAGCCAGAGCAAGCGCAGGCGGAAGAGGTTGAAGACGATTCGCGTCTGGAAATTTTGGACGACCCGGTTCGCATGTATATGAACCAGATGGGCAAGGTTCCTTTGCTCACCCGCGAACAGGAAGTGGAGATCTGCAAAAAAATCGAGGACGCGGAAGTGGAGATGAAGCGCATTGTTTACAGCCTCGGTTTCACGGCCAAGGAACACATCGCCATCGCGGAAAAAATTTTATCCGACCCGCCCAAAGAGCGTTTTGACCGCGTGATTGTTGACAAAAAAATTGCCAACCGCGAAGGGCACTTGAAAGATTTGCGCAAACTAATCAAGAAGGTGCACCAGATGGATGCGAACGTGGATGCGAAGTATTTTGCGTGGCAGAAGGCGCAGCAAAAAGGTCGCAAGGAAAAGATGGAGAAGGAACTCAAGAAGTTGAGCGCGAAACTCCAAGACACATTTCAGAAATTTTTCTACAAGCAGAAAGTGGTTGAGGAAATGATCGTCGTGGCCGGCAACATCCACGAAAAGTTTCAGGCCAGCGTCCGTCATTTGGCCAGTCTCGAAACGCAGCGGAACACTGCCGAAAAACGTGCCGCCGTGGAAGCGGAACACCAAAAAATTGCGACGCTCGAACAATTTGTGCGCCTGCCGCGCGAAGAATTTTTGAAGGCGTTCAAGGCGCTGAAGGCATCGGCCGATCGCGGCCTTAAGGCCAAAACCCACATGGCCGAGGCGAATTTGCGCCTCGTCGTTTCCGTCGCCAAAAAATACACGAACCGTGGCCAGTCGTTCCTAGATTTGATTCAGGAAGGCAACATCGGTTTGATGAAAGGCGTCGAGAAGTTTGAGTATCGCCGCGGCTATAAATTTTCCACCTACGCCATCTGGTGGATTCGCCAAGCCATCACACGCTCTATCGCCGATCAGGCCCGCACAATTCGTATTCCGGTGCACATGATTGAAATCATGAACAAGCTTTGGCGCGCGCAGAAGCAGCTCACGCAGGAACTTGGACGTGAACCCACCCCGGAAGAATTGGCGGACGAAATGCACATGCCGGTTTCGCGCATCCACGCGTTACTGAAGATGGCGCAACAGCCGGTTTCGCTGCACGCGCCCGTCGGCGACGACGGCGATGTAAGCGTCGGTGATTTCATCGAAGACAAGTCGGCGGAAAATCCGTCGGACGTGACCAGCTACAGCCTGCTCCGCGAAAAATTGAGCGATGTGCTGACGACTTTGACGGAGCGCGAACGCAAAATTCTCGAAATGCGTTTTGGTCTGGCCGACGGCTATGAGCGCACGCTCGAAGAAATTGGCAAGATGTATAACGTCACCCGCGAACGCATTCGTCAGATTGAGGCGAAAGCGCTGCGCAAGCTGCGTCACCCGACGCGCGTGCGGCATTTGCAAGGCTTCCTCGAAGGTGCGGAAGTGCAGTAAGAAACCAGAAATTCAAAAACCGCCCGCGCTTTTCATGGCGCGGGCGGTTTTGTTTTTGGTCAGACCTGAATCGGCAGAATCAGCATCGCGCGGCCGTTTTGGTAAAGCCGGCGTTGCAGTTCAAACACGGTATGGTTATGCAACCAGCGGGTGGCAAAGCTTTCATCCTTGAACACGAGCTGGCCTGCGAAGAATTGCGCCTGCGGAAATTTTTCGGCCACAACCTCACACAGCTTGGCTGCCTCTTCCACGATGTCGGTGCCCAGCGCGATGTGCGCCTCGGTGTAAAAGCCGCGCTTGCTCATGTAAGTGACGAAGCGCTGGACTTCCTTCTGCGAATGTTCGCGTAGATTTTCCACCTCGTCCGCGCCCTTGAAATTCCCGGCATCCAGCACGCCGACCTGAAGGAAGACGTAGTTGTCATAGACTTTCGGAAACATCCGCACGACGGCGAGCAGGGTGTGTAGGCCGAGGCCGTTGAAACCATTGACGAGAAACACGGCGGTGCGCGCATTCACATCGCACGGCGGCGGTGTTTTCTCTTTTACAATGGCGTCGTCGGCCAAAGCGGCGGCAACTAATTCGTTCAGGCGGTGCAATTTTTTCTGCGTTTGCTTGTAATGCGCCTTGACCCAGAAGGCGAGGGCGACAATTACGCCGGTGACGAGCAGGGTGGCCCAGCCACCTTCGTCGAATTTCACGACGCAGAGCAGCAGCAGAATGCCGCCAGTGAGCAGCAGGCCGATGCCGTTGATGGAAATTTTCTTTTTCCAGTCCGCCTGCGTGGCGCGAACCTGCCACCAGTGCCGCACCATGCCTAATTGCGAGAGGCTGAAGGTGACGAAGACGTTAATGCTGTAGAGCACGACCATGATGTTCACCGCCGCCGAGGTGAATACGACAATCAGCAAAGCGGCGATACCCATGATCACCACGCCATTCTGCGTGACGAGGCGGTCGCTCAAGGTGGCGAAGCGCGTGGGCATCCAGCGGTCCACCGCCATGTTGGCGAGGACGCGCGGGCCGCCGACGAAGCCGGTTTGCGCGGCGATGACCAGCAGTGCTGCCGAGGAACCCATCGCGGCAATCACAAAAGCTTTGGAAAGATTGACGGGCCATTCGGCGGTGAGTTTTTCAAAGAGCACGGCGTTGAGCGTTTTGCCCTCAACGGGCGTAACGTGATAAAGCAGGTATGCGAGCAGCAAGCCGCCGACGACGAAGGACAGCGAGGTAGCCATATAAACCATCGTGCGTTTGCCGGTCTGCACACGCGGTTCGCGGAGGGTGTTGACGGCGTTGCTCACGGCTTCGATGCCGGTGTAAGTGCCGGCGCCGAGACCGTAGGCGCGCAGCATCACTGCCAACATACCAATCAGACCGATTTGAGGATCAATGTATGTGGCATGCACGTCCGAGGTCACGCCATGCATGATTTGCGGCAAATCTCCGAAATGCGTCGCTATCGCCCAGATGATTCCAAAGGTGTAGGTGCCCACGAATACAAAGAACACCGGCACCCATAGCACAATGGATTCCTTCACGCCGCGCAGGTTCAGCACCGTCAAAAACACCACCATCCCGGCTGAAAAGCCGATTTTGTGGCGCAAATAATGTTCCGGCAGCATGCTGAAGATGGCGTCCGCCCCGCTCGACACGCTCAAGGCGATGGTCAGCACATAATCTCCCAGCAGCGCCGCGCCGGACACCACGCCAGCGGTGGGCGAGAGCAGTTTGCTGGCGACGAGATAGCCGCCGCCGCCGGTTGGAAACAATTCGATGATCTGCGAATAGCTCGCGCAGATGACCACGATGGTCACGATGGACGCCAGCGCTACGAACAGGCTTAAATAGGTATGCGCGCCCAGTGCTAGAAACGCCGCCTCCGGGCCGTAGCACGAGGACGAAAGACCGTCCGCCCCTAGGCCGACCCACGCCAGCAGCGCGATGAGCGACATGTTGTGGAAAATCTTTTTGTCCGAGAGGTTATGCGCCCGGCCAATCACCGCGTTCTTCAAGAACCCGATCAATTTCATATATTCTGAGGGATTAAATCATTTTAGCTGCTCGTTGACACGCCGGAAAAGCGTTCAGGAAATCTGCTGGCGAATGGCCGTGGACAGCGCTTCCGGTTCGTCGGTGCCAACCGCTAATTTTTTTCCACCGCGTAAGGTGACCAGCACGGCATCAAAGCCAGACACATTGTAAAGCCAGCCCGTGCGCGGACTCCAGTGGATGCCCCAGCTCGGCCCGGTCCGCACCGGTTCGGCAGAGACAATTTCATTCAGCGGAACACTTTTGTGAATCAGTCCCGGCCCAAAACGCCAACATAACTCGCGGTCGGCGATTTCAATGGTTAGCGAATGAAACAACCAGGCGGTCGCCAGTAAAATCAATAGCGGAATCCACATTGCCTTGAGCAGCGTCAGCGCCAAAACGGCGAATAGCGCCATCAGGCCTAGCGTTACGGCCAGAATCATCGTTCCACGCTGCGTATGCTTATAATTACCGGTATTTTTTGCGGTCATAACCCATCTATTTTGGATTGCCGCTTCGCGTCAGTTTATCGCTGATGCGATGGGACAACGTATTTAATCGGGGTGACCTTGGTTTCCCGCACGCGCGGGAGCTAGTGGATCGCCCTTCCAATTGCCTACGAGATTAGCTGTCGGGCTTGGCCTTGAAAGTGGCCTTGAAATCAGTTGCCTGACTTCGTTCGCCCCGTCCCATCGCTGGGAATTTGGGTCTCCCGTGTCGGGCTTCAGGAAGGAAGCCAGACTTAGGCTGCAACGCCCAGATTAAACCATATCTGTCGCTCCCTGTCAATTTGACCACAAAACCACAGAAATCCGTTGCCAAAACCATCCCGCAAGCGTCTCATTTGCCAACGGCATGAACCGGAAAATACTTTTTTGCGCCGCCGCCCTGCTTTTACTGGCGGCGTGGCTGCCGGCGGCGGATGAAACCAATTCCGCCGTGAAAATTATTCCTCCACCGGCCGCGCGCGAACTGCGCGGCGCATGGCTCGCCACCGTCGCCAACATTGACTGGCCTTCCATGCCCGGGCTGCCCGCCTCGCGACAAAAGGCCGAGTTGATTTCGCTCCTCGACCGGGCGGCGCAGTTGCATCTCAACGCCATTTTCTTTCAAGTGCGCCCGGTGGCAGATGCGTTTTACGCCTCTCCGCTGGAGCCGTGGTCGGAATATCTCACCGGCATTCAAGGCCGTTCGCCGGGTTACGATCCCCTTGCGCTCGCCGTCACCGAGGCGCACAAGCGCGGTTTGCAACTACATGCGTGGTTTAATCCCTTTCGCGCCGGCCATCCCGAGTCCAAGTCGCCGCCCGCGCTGAATCACGCCGTCCGCACGCATCCCGAACTCATCCGCCACTACGGTCGGCAGACCTGGTTCGACCCGGGCGAACCTGAATCCCAAGCTCGCGCAGTCAGCGCCATGCTCGATGTGGTCAAACGCTACGACGTGGATGGCGTTGTATTTGATGATTATTTTTATCCGTATCCGGAAAAGAACTGGAAGGGCGAGCCTATGGATTTTCCCGATGACGCGAGTTGGAAAAAACGTTCAACGACCATTGATATTTCTCGCGATGACTGGCGACGTGCGAACATCAACCAATTCGTCCAGAAAGTTTCGCAGTCCGTTCACGCCGCGAAACCGTGGGTGCAATTTGGCATCAGCCCGTTCGGCATCTGGCGGCCGGGCGTGCCGGCGGGCATTGACGCCAAGGCGCTCGACGCCTACGGCAAACTCTACGCCGACGCGCCGCTGTGGTTGCGGAACGGCTGGGTGGATTATCTCGCGCCGCAGCTTTACTGGCCCATTGCGCCGCGCGAACACAGCTTTACCACGCTGTTCCAATGGTGGCGGCAGCAAAACGCCAAGGGACGGCACGTCTTCGCTGCGTTGAATGATGCGGAATCTGGAAAAAAGTTTTCCGACGATGAAATTGGCCGACAGATTGACGCCGTTCGCACCCAGACCAGCAACAGCGGCGAAGTCCATTACCACCTTCGCAATCTGTTGGAAAACTCCAGCCTCGCCAAAACCGTTGCTGCGAAATACGCCCAGCCCGCGCTCGCGCCGGCGGCAACGTGGCTGTCCGCACCAATCATTACCACGCCCAAACTCACGGTGGATACAGGAAATCATTCCGCGCACGTCCGCTGGGAAAATGCCGGCCCCGAATCGGCGCGCCGCTGGCTGCTGCAATCCCGCACCAATGGCAACTGGACGACGCAGATTTTCCCCGCCGGCCAGACGGATTATTACTTCAACAACGGCAACCCCGACACGGTTTCCCTGCGCGCTGTGGATCGAGTAGGAAATTTGAGCGAGCCAGCAGTGTGGTCAAAGAAATGAAGAAGTATGCAGGCCGAAGGCAGAAAAAATTTTGATTCGCCTTTTACTTCTTC
>JBAXIY010000068.1:0-13575 GCA_037138135.1 Verrucomicrobiia bacterium | reverse complement strand
GCAAGTTGGCTTCCACGAAATAACTGCCGACGCTGTCGGTGAAGTTGAAGACGGAAAATTTCTTTTCGGAATAAGCGGCGGCGAGATCGTTGCTAGTGGCGGCGTGATAGACTTTGCGAACCGTTTCCAGGTCAGCGTTTTGTTCGGCGGAACCCAGAATGGGCGGCGGCGCGAGTAGGGAGGAGGCAGAAGGCAAGCCGGGCGAGAGGTAAGTGAGGTCTGCCAGTGCCGATAGCGGCGCGATGGCGAGTAGCCAGACTGACAGAAAGACAATGGGCAAGGACAGGCTGAAGCGGCGGTTGGTTAATTTCATGGAAAGAATAGAATTAAATTAGAAGATTAGCGGTCCGATATCAATTGCTGACCGGATAGACCGTGCCACCACGGCAATCCCAATTGATATCTGAACGACCTGGGTCTTTTCCAGCGGGAACCTTGGTGCCAGCGTATTGACCATTGGGACAGATGGCCGTGCCATCGGATACGACATAGTTGTATTTATAATAGGCGGCATGGCCGTCGCTGAAAGTGATTTGTCCGCCTACGCCGTGCCGCGCGGAGAAGCGCGTGGTGTAGGACTGCGGCGTGGCGAGTTGGATGGAATTGCCCTGAGGATACTGATTGTTCGCCTCGGCGTAGTAAGGGGTTTCTTGGGAACGATTCCGAGTATCCGAAAACAGCACAAAGGCAGAAGGGTTAGCCACCATGGAGATTTTACATAGGATGGAGTCTTGGCCGGATGGGGTTTCGTTGGCCGTCATTTTGGAATTCATGCCGTAGGAAAACAACGGTCGGCCTTTTGGAGTTGCATTCATATACCCATGATCTTGAGGTGTGTCAATGGCATCAATTCCTTGGGCGATGGCGGTTGGGCAGGTGAAAATGTTGTGTCCGATGGAATTGAAAAACAGGGTTGGTGCTGTGCCAGAAGACCAATAAAATAATGACTTGCTGCCGACCAGAGGCGGCAGGGCGTTGAACCAGACGTCCCAGCCCTTGTTGATGGTGCCCTGAGGATCACAAAGGTTGTAGATGACCGTCCATCCGGGCGTGTCAGCCTGTTGAGACGTGGCATAAGACGACTGAAATTTTGCCTGGGGGAACGTCTGGTTGTTGTCATCCAGATACAAGTTGTCCGCCAGTCCCCACTGCTTCAGGTTGCTCAAGCAGACGGTCTGTTGCGCCTTAGCCTTGGCCTTGGAAAGCGCTGGTAGCAGCATCGCGGCCAAAATGGCGATGATGGCAATCACCACCAACAGTTCAATGAGGGTGAAGCCTCTGGCGCGGCCAGTTCGGTTGTATGAAGAATAAGTCCTGTTCATCGCGCTGATTTTGACAGCGACACATTACGGTTTGGTGTCGGATAGGTTACGAATGTGTGACATGAATTAGCCGGGACGTTTTCTTTTTCTTTGTAACCTAATTGTCACCTGCGCGACATTTGTTTGTGACGTAAAAATGGATAATGACCAAGCGCCAAGAGAGGTGCGAACGCAGTGTGAATTTGTAATCAACCAATTAAGCAAAAACAAAAAACCAACCGAAATAACCATGAAGCTCAAAAACCTCGCTAGTATCGCAGCCCTGCTGCTCGCCTCCCTGACGGCGGTTCAAGCGCAAACCAATACCCTCGTCGGGTGGTCCTTTGACAATCTAGCGCTCGGCGGCAACAGCAGTCCGGCCGCCGACACCAACGCCGGCACAGCCAGCGCCGTCGGCCTCACTACCGCGACGGTGGTGGCCCAGTCTGGCAGTTCCACCGGATCGGTGGTTGGCACCAATGCCTGGAAAGTCGGAGGTGGCTGGAACACCAACAACGCTATCGGTTCACAAGGTGTCCAGTTTGCGGCCAACTCGGTTGGTTATTATCAAGTTCAAGTTTCCTTCGACATTTATCCCCAAACGAACGCTGAAGCCTTGTTGCAGGTTCAATATTCACCAAATGGCAATGCTTGGTTCAACGCCAACCTCACCTCGGCGGGCAGCTTAGGCATACTCGCCACCAATACCAATCCCACCAACGGAATTGTCATTGGCACCTATCTGGTTCTGACGAACAACAGCGGGGTGGCGGCTTGGGATAATGGGGTTACGGTTGACTTGAGCGGTGTTTCCTGGGTGGACAACAATCCCAATCTTGCTTTCCGCATAGTGAATGCCGCCAAGGGCACGAATTGTATAGCGACGACGGGGGCAACTTATACCAACAACGTTAACATCGGTGACTGGACGTTTGATAATGTCGTCATCCAGGGTGTTCCCTTTGACGCCGCCGCCGTCTGGACCTTTGAAGGACAGCCACAGGTAATCAATAATAATCCTGCGCCAGCCATCTCTAATGCCGTGTCGGCGACCGCCATCTGCATGGGCTTTAACATCACTAATTCCCTTATGGGTAGCTCTCCGAAAGACAAAGCCACCAATTCGGCAGATATTTTGGCAAACGGACTCCCCTACAGCTCCACGGGAGCTGCGGGTCAAAATGTCTGGCGTCTGCGTGGCGCTCCCGGCAACGGCTGGCTTTCCACTAACGCGATTGGCAAGCAGGGTGCCGAGTTTGATGTGGATACCACGGGTTATACCAACATCCTAATCTCCTTCGATATTGAATTTACGGCCCAGTCCGAGGCGAAAATGTGTGTGGAATACACCACCAACAATTGGGCGACGGCACCCATTGTGGCCAATTCACTCGCTTACGCCGTGGACCCGTCGTATATTATGACGAATACGCCCGCGTTTACCAGCGGTGGATTGAATCTGGCTGGCAATGCGACTTACAGTGCCAATACGGTGAACGGAACGTTGCTCTTCAACACCTTTGGAGCCATCTTTTTTAACAATGTTATCGTGGATTTGACCGGCCTTCCTAACGTGGCCAACAATTCGCAATTCGCTTTCCGTATTGTCAATGCGGCCACCGGCTCGGATTGTGTGAACGGAATTTATGGACCCTATAACAACACTTCCGGCAACTGCCGTGTGGACAACGTGGCCGTCAACGGCAAATTCGAAGGTTCAATTGCGCCGACGGTCACAGCGCAATCCTCGCCTGTTGCCACGGTGGATCATCCTTTCACCAACACGTTCTCTGTCAATGCAGATTGGAGTTCTAAGATTTCCAGCATCGTTGTTAACGGGGTTACGCTACCGTTGTCCTCCTATGCCGTGACCTCGTCGAACATTATTTATACGCCGTCCGCGGGCGTCTCGGCTTTGACCACGGCTGGAACGGATTACATCACCATTTATGCCACCAATTATACTAGCGCCAAAGTCACCCAAGTAGTCGGCCCTGGTGTATACACGCAGTTATACTTCGTTCAGCCTGCCAGCCCGTCAGCCAGTGGAGGCACCTTGACGGTCAATCCTTCGTTCACTTGCGTGGATCAGTTTACCAATCCTACGGCGCTCACCTATCCCAACATGCAGGTGGTGGCGACTGTCAGCAACTCGCCCGCAACGTGGGCTTTGGGTGGTTCCATCACGCAAGCCATTTATAATGGTGCTTGCACCTTCTCCAATTTGAGCGCCGCCGTCACCGGCTCAACCGCAATTACCAATGCGGCCATCACCTTCACGGTGACCAGTGGCCCAATTACGGTGACCAATTCAAGTCCGTTCATCATCGGCAAACCGTCAGTTCCATTTACGCCGGGCAATTTGGCGGTCATTCAGTCAGATATTTCAGGTGCCAATTCCACGTTGAGCATCATTGAAGTCAAACCCTCGGCCGCAGGCCAGACCAACCCGGTCAACATTATTCCCATTACCGCTACGGGAACGAACGCCCTGCGCATGGTCAACTCCGGTTCCGGCGGACACCTCGCGCTCAGCGACGACGGCACCAAGCTGGTTTTTGCAGGCTATGCGGATGACAATTCGGCGACACCGGATGAAACCTTCAACCAAAACCGTGGCGTAGGCACACTGGATTACACCAACGCCTACGTTTTACAGGCCAAGTATGTATCCAGTTCGTATGGTGGCAGTCAGGCGCGCGCGGCCTGTAGCCCGGACAACAGCCATTACCTCATTGATGACAAAGGCGGATTGTATATCGCCGACAACGGCAACTTTTATTATAATCTCTACAATCAAAACAACATTAGCACCAAGTCCTTTGGCGGCGTATGTTGGGTGGCCACGGCGAAGACCACACCTGCCTCGCCCACCGCTTCGGTGTTTATCTTCTCGGATAACATCAATGCCAACGGGGTTGGTTTGGACTACACGTCTGATCCGCAGAATAACCCTGACAGTGTATTCAACGTCGGCCATACCACCCCGGCCGCTGATAGCTTTACTCAGGATTTCTACATGGTTTCCACCAACGGAAATGATTACAGCATTCTTTACGTCCTCGATGCGAGCGTGACCTCTGGTGTCGGAGCCATCACCAAGTATAAAATGTCGGGAACCATCGACACTGATTTTACTTGGGTTCAACAAGGTTCTACCTTGTCCCTCAAAGACAATGGCCTCCATCTATTCGCCACTACCAACGGCAGCGGTGGCGTCTATTTGTTCTTCGTGAATGGTAAAAACCAGATTATCCGACTGACCGATCAGGCGGCTGGCGCGTCGCTCAACATTGTGTCATCTAACACAATTTATACCGCGGCCAGTGGCAATATACAGGGACTCACGTTTGTTCCGCAGCAAACGGCTTATGCCACTGAACTCACTCCGCCGCCCATCCTCACGGCTCAGACGACCGCCCCGGTTAGCAGCACATTCAGCATCACGAATACTCCGGACGATGGATATTGGCGGAGCAACATCACGGTGATTACCGTGAACGGCTTGGTTTTGACGAATACGGCTTACGCTACGAACAGCGCGGGTAAGCTGGTGTTTGACCCGTCCAAATCATCTTTGCTGCAAACCCCCGGAGCTAAGACCATCGTGATTGCCGCGACGGGTTATAGCACCAACTCGGTCACCCAAACACTCACTGTCGGCACGGCGACAAAACTGGCTGTCACCACGCAACCGACAGCTCCGGCAGCTGATGGTGGCCGATTGGTTGTGCAACCCGTGGTCGCGGTTCAAGATCTATACGGCAATGCTACCACCAGCACCGCCAGCATCACGAATGCGGCTGGTCAAGGCACTTGGACGTTGGGCGGCACCAAGGCAAAGGCGGCTGTTTCTGGCACGGTCACCTTTACGGACTTGACTGCCTTCGGCACCACCGCTGTCACGGGAGCCACCATCCACTTCACTTCCGGCACGTTGACGCCAGTGGATACAACTCCAGGGTTTAATATCTCGGCACCTATTCTGGTGAATCTGGGTGGAGCGACCCTGACTGGTGGTCAGCTGGCGTTCACCTTTACCAACGCCACGGGATTAAGCTTCTCGGTGCTGGCTACCAACGACATTACGGTTCCCAAGACGAACTGGCCGGTTGTGGGTCAGGCAGTCGAAAGTCCAGCCGGTTCGGGTAATTACCAATACACCAATTCGGCGACGACGAACGGGCAGCAATACTACATGATTCGCCAGCCGTAAAAGCCTAGAAAAACGATAAGTTTGTCATACTGCGGGCGGGTTTCTCACGAAACCCGCCCGTTTTGCTTTCCAGAATGGAAAAATGCAGAAACCCCTTATTTCCTGCGGGAAAACACGGTGAACAACTCGGCTTTTTTACGTTTTATTGATGTCAATTCAAATCTTGCGCCATGGGCCAGATCCGGGAAACCCAAACCATCGGCAATCGTCGGTGCGGTGCGGCCACCAAACACCTTTGGGCAGATTGTCAGATTGATTTCAGCTACCAAACCCGCACGAAACAACGCAGCGTTCAGTTCCCCGCCACCTTCGCACAAAAGCCGATGAACATTCCATTTCACCCGCAACCAGCGCAGCGCGGCATGGAAATGAATTTCCGTTGCGCCAAAAATTTTCACCTCGTCCGCCAATTCTCGCAGGAGTTTTATTTTTTTAGCCGAGGCGCGTTCCGTCGTCAGCACGATGATGGGTGAAAACCTTTTCTTAAAAATTTCTGCTGCCGGATCAATTGATCCGCTGCCGCTTACAATCACGCGCAAATTGTATTCTGCCAGTCCGCGCCCGAGTCGTTGCCGCCGAAATTTCTCGCCGCCGGTGCCCAGAATACTTTGCGAAATTTCAACGGTTCGCGCACCGCACATCACCGCATCCGCCGTCGCGCGCAGCTCGTAGAGGTGCCCCAAATCCCGCGCGCTGCCAAATGAATGCACCGCGCGGTTCGCCGTTGCGATTTTTCCGTCCGCCGTCATCGCCATGTTGATGAACACAAACGGCAACTTTGGACTTTGGGCTTTGGACTTTAGACTCATAAAATTAGCATCGCATCGCCGTAACTAAAAAACCGATAACGCTCGCGAATCGCCTCGGCGTAAGTTTGTAAAATTAGTTCGCGTCCGCGCAATTCTTCGCCCGGCGCGGCGAACGCGCTGACGAGCATCAGCAAGGTGGATTCCGGTAGATGAAAATTGGTCAACAGCGCGTCCACGATCCGAAATTGCGCCGGCGGGAAAAGAAAGATGTCGGTTTTACCACTGTAAACATTGAGTTTTCCTGCGTTCTGGCGGGCGGCGCTTTCGAGCGAGCGCGTGACGGTGGTGCCGACGGCGATAACGCGGCGGCCGGAATTCTTGGCGGCGTTCACGGCGGAAACCGTCTCTGCGCCAATCTCAAAATGTTCCGCGTGCATCTTGTGATCGGCTAGATTTTCGGCTTTCACTGGCAGAAAAGTTCCCGCGCCGACGTGCAGGGTGATGAAGCAGATTTTGATGCCGCGTGCACGGATTTTGTCGAGCAGTTCGGGTGTGAAATGCAAACCCGCGGTCGGCGCGGCCACAGAGCCGGCGGGCTGCGCGAAAACCGTCTGGTAACGCTCGCGGTCGCCGGGCAATTCGCCGTGGCGCTGGATGTAAGGCGGCAGCGGCAGCTCGCCCAGTCGATCAAGGTCGTGGAAAAGATTTTTGGTGCCGGAAAATTGCAAACGCCGGTGGCCTTCGGCGTTCACGGCGGTGACGGTTGCAATAATTTCCGTCGGGGCGCCATTTTTTTCTTGCAATCGGATTTGGGTGCCGATTTTCGCGCGTTTTCCAGGGCGCATCATGGCCCACCAGTCGTTCGCGGCAAATTCTTCGAGCAATAAAATTTCGAATTGCCCGCCGGTTTTTACATTCGCACCGTGTAGGCGGGCGGGAATCACGCGCGAGTTGTTCAGCACGAGCACGTCGCCGGGATTAAGAAATTCCAACAGGTCGGGAAACTGCCGATGTTCAATTTCACTAGTTTTCCTTTGCAATACCAACAAGCGAGAACCGTCGCGGCGCGTAGCGGGCTCCTGAGCGATCAAAGACGGTGGCAGGTCAAAATAGAAATCAGCGGTGCGCACTTGGTGAGCGTAACGGAGCGGGGCGGGGGCTGACAATTCACAGTTCAGATAAATTGTTAATAACTTTTGAATAATTACCGATTTCGGGGACAAATTCCATTGACAAAGTGGCTTAATGTGGGTAGAAATGGGTCGTTGTGGGTGATTTGGGCCATTTAGCAAATCCCCGTGAATAACATGAGCGACACCAAAACAGTTCCGTTGACCGTCTATAATTCGTGCTTCCAGCACGGAGTGGATGAGAAGCGGCGCGTGCAGATTCCAGCCAAATGGCGACCGGAAGACGAGGGCGTGGAACTCACGATGATGCTCTGGCCCAAGCACAATGCGGGTATGTGCCTGCGGGTTTTGCCGCCAGCGCAGATGGCGCAGTTGATGGCGGACATCGACGCGATGCCGAAGGGCGACGAGAAGAAAATTTACCTGAAGCGTTTTATCGGCAGCGAATCTGCGCAGGTGACACTCGACAAGGCGGGCCGCATTTGTGTGCCCGATGAAATGGCGCGCAAGGCGGACATCAAGGATGAAGCGGTGTTGGTTGGGCTGCTGGATCTATTTGAAATTTGGAATCCGGCTCGTTACGAAAAAGTTAAGGCGGCGGACGCGATGCTCGCGCACGAAGCCTTTAAATTCATGGAATAAAAATATGAATCTAGGAAAATTACTTGGCGCGGGAAAAACATTTTTTGGCGGCGGCGGCAGTGTGGCCTACCGCGAAAACAAACGCATCTACCTGCCGAAGTTCAACGCGGAGAAAAATCCTTTTGCGCCCAAGGTGGTGGAGCCAGTGGCTGTGCCGGGACCGGAAGCAAAGAAAGTTTCTGTGCCAGTGGCTGCCAAGACGCAAAAAATCCCGGTGTTTGCCGCGCCGTTGACCAAAGCGGTCGCGCCAGCGCGCGCCGCCAGCTGGAAGGACAAGCTGAATCCGTTCCGCGCACCCGAGCCGACGCGGCTCGCGCCAGCCGCCGCCGTGCAGGTGGAGCTTTCCTTAGAAGCCGTCAAAGTGGTTCACAACGATTTGGCGGATGCAGACATCGAAGTTGTGCCCGTAAAATCGCGAACGGTGGCGACGCCGGAACCGGCGATGCTGCCGCCCGCGCGCTCGTCCTGGGAATTTTTGGGCGAACGGCTCGTGAAGCAATCTTGAACCATGCGCAGTGCCAGAATTCATTCACAAATCAGTGATGGCGGCGGAGGTGCTGACCGCGCTGAAGCCGCACCCGAACGGTCGTTACGCCGACGGGACGCTCGGTGGAGCTGGTCACGCGGCGAGCATTCTGGCCGCGAGTTCGCCGACTGGATGGCTGTCTGGGTGCGATCGCGATGGCGTCGCTCTTGAAGTTGCCCGCGCGCGGTTGAATGAAAAATTTGCCGGACGTTTTGAGATTCGGCGTGGAAATTTTACGGAGCTAGCGGACTGGATTGGGGAAAAAAGTTGTGACGGCGTGTTGTTGGATTTGGGCGTGAGTTCGCCGCAATTGGATATTGCCGAACGCGGTTTCAGTTTCATGCAGGACGGCCCGCTCGATATGCGGATGGATCACCGGCAAAAGCTGACCGCCGCAGATTTAGTCAACTGCGAGGACGCGGAACCGCTGGCGAAAATTTTTTGGGAATACGGCGACGAGCGCGATTCCCGCCGGTTTGCGAAGGCGATAGTTCACGACCGCGCGCTGCGAAAATTTGAAACCACGAAACAGTTGGCGGATTTGATTGAGCGCCTAGCGCCGCGCCACGGAAAAAAGGCGCATCCGGCGACGAAAGTGTTTCAGGCGCTGCGCATCGCAGTGAACGACGAAATCGGTTCACTAAAAAATGGTTTGGCTTCAGCGGTGAAAATTTTGAAGCCGGGCGGGCGGTTGGCGGTGATTACGTTTCACTCGCTCGAAGACCGCGTGGTGAAAGAGTTTGGCCGCGAAAAAACTCGCGAATACACGTTTCCGGGCGAAGTGGATGTGCCGGAGTTGCGGACGCGAATTGTGCCGGAATTGAAATGGATTTCACGCAAGGCGGTTATGCCGAGCGACGAAGAGTTGAAAGAAAATCCTCGCGCCCGAAGCGCGCAGTTGCGGGTGCTGGAGAAAATTTAAGATGGCAAAGAATCGAAAAAATCAGGCGGCGTCGATCCGGTTTGGTCCGGCGCTGAAGGCGTCGTTTTTGTGCCTGCTGATTGGCGGCTCGGCGGTTGGTTACGTTTGGCAGAAGAACGAGATTTACCGGCTCGGTCAGCAGATCCGCCAGCGCGAGACCAAGCTCGCGCAGTTGCAGAACGACAACAAGCGGTTGAGCGATCAGATTTCGATTTTGCACTCGCCCGTGATGATTGATCGGCGCGCGAAGGAGCTGAACCTTGGTCTAACGCCGGCCACACCGATGCAGGTGGTGCGCCTGACGGAAGCGACGTTCGCTCCGGATAAAACGAGTTTGCGCCAGTTTGCCCAGCGGCCGGCGACCGAACTTACGCCGTAAGCAAAATATTTTTGGCCGCCGCTCGTGACGCCGTTGGTTGAGGAACCGATCGCCACGGGCGGCTGGCCGTTTTTTAGGATGTCCAACAAACAACAACTCCGCCGCGCACTGCTGCTGCTGACTTTTTTGTCGGCGGCGTTTGGTGGTTTGGGCTACCGGCTTGTTGATTTGCAAGTGTTACGGCATGACGAATTGAGCGCCAAGGCGGAGCGTAATACGCAGCGCGAATTCTGGCAGGCACCGCGCCGGGGCGACATTCTTGACGCGAATGGCAACATCCTTGCCACCAGCGTCGCGGTGAAAACCATCTGCGCTGATCCATCGTTGATCAGAAATTTTCAACCGCTTGTCGCTCGTGCCATTGCGCCAATCCTTAAGTTGAATGAGGTGGAATTGGTGCAGAAACTCACGCCGCGCCTCGCGCGCAATGCCAAAGGCGAAGTTGTTACCAATAATCTGCATTATGTTCGCCTCGCCAAAAATATTTCCGAGGAAACTTGGCGGCAGCTGGCGGCAGCAATGACCAATTTAACCTTCGGGGTGGATGAAAAAAAATTGCCGCGCAGCCAACGGGAATTTGTCCGCAACCTCCGCCAGCACGCGATTTTCACCGAACCCGACCAGATGCGCGTTTATCCGAACGGTTCGCTGGCGTCTCAGGTCATTGGTTTTCCTGCGGCCGAGGAAGTGCGGATCAGCGGTCGGGTTGTAACGCAAATCGTCGGGCGTGACGGCGTGGAGCTGGCTTTGCAAAAACAATTGAGCGGCGTCGCGGGGTGGAAAGTGACCGAGACTGACCGCGCGCAGCATGAGTTGGTCGCATTGCGCGACGAGGATGTGCATCCGCGCGACGGTTTGAATGTCGTGCTGACGGTGGATTCCGTCGTGCAGCACATCGTCGAGACCGCGCTGGCCGACGCGCTGCAAAAACACACGCCGCGCAGCATCACCGGCATCGTCATGCGGCCGAAGACCGGCGAAATTCTGGCGATGGCGTCGCTGCCGAATTATGACCCGAATCAGCCGAACACCATCACGCCGGAAACGCGCAACCGCGTGCTGACCGATGTCGTCGAACCTGGCTCGACTTTCAAAATCGTCGTCGTCTCCGGCGCGCTGAACAACGGCATCGTCAATTTGAACACTCCGGTCTTTTGCGAGAACGGCGCGTTCGCGTTTGCCGGCCGCGTGCTGCACGACCACGAGCGGCTCGGCAATGAAACGGTGAAAAGTGTCATCACGAAATCGTCCAACATTGGCGCGGCGAAAATCGGCATCCAACTCGGCTCGGACAATCTTTACAGTTACGCGTGGAATTACGGTTTCGGCCAGCGCTCCGGCATTCCGCTGCCGGGCGAGGCGCGCGGATTTTTGTATCCGGTGAAAAACTGGAGCAAGGTTTCCATCGCGCAGATTCCGATGGGTCACGGCGTCGCGGTGACGCGGTTGCAGATGCTTTACGCGATGGCGGCCATCGCCAACCACGGCGTGCTGATGCGCCCGATGATTGTTAAACAACTTCAGGAACGCGACGGCTCGGTGGTGCAGCGTTACGCACCGGAAAGCGTCCGCAAAATCATCGGCGACAAGGCCGTCGCGGACATGGTCGAAGCGCTCAAAACCGTGCCGACGAAAGACGGCACCGCGCCCGACGCGGGCATGAAAAATTATGTCGTCGCCGGCAAAACCGGCACGGCGCAAAAGGCGGAGAACGGCGCTTATGCTTCGGGAAAATACATTTCGTCGTTCATCGGCTTTTTCCCCGCCGACGATCCGCAGATTTGCATTTCCGTCGTGATGGACGAGCCGAAGGAAGGTTATTACGGCGGCAAAGTCTGCGGCCCGGTCTTCCGCGACATCGCCGAGCGCTGCGCCAGTTACTTGAACATCCCGCCCGATCCCAGCCGCATGACGAATAATCCATCCGCGCTCGTCGTGGAAAACGGCGCGCGCAAACTTTGAAAATTTTATGAATGAATCTCGTCCGCAACTTTTTGGCATGCTGGCCGGCCTGTTTCTGGCCGCCGGCTTGGTGTTGTCCGCGATGCTCGGCACGAGCGCGTGGATGAAAATTAAAAATTCGCAGTTCATCACCGTCAAAGGCTCGGTGCAAAAAAACATCGAGTCCGACCTCGCCATCTGGTCTGGCGGCTTTCAGGTCGAGGCGGAAACGCTGCTGGACACGCAGCACCAGATCCAGGCGAATCGCGCGCTGGTGGCAAAATTTCTCACGGACGCCGGCGTGACGAATTTTTACTTTGGTTCCATCGGCATTGAAGAATTGAAGGCCACGCAGAAGGCGGCGGACGGATTTGTGTCGCAACGCACAACGGGTTTCAAATTATCGCAGTCTGTGTCCGTGGAATCCGCCGACGTGGATCGGCTCGACCGGCTCGACAGCACGCCGCTGGTGGAACAGGGCGTGATTTTCACCGTCGGCGCGCCGCAGTTCATCTACACCAAATCCGGCGAGACCAAGATTGAGATGCTCGCCGACGCGACGAAAGACGCCCGCGCCCGCGCCGAGCAGATTGCGTCGCAAGGCGGACGCAGCATCGCGCGGCTGCAAAGCGCCGACCAGGGAATTTTTCAAATCACGCCGGTGCACAGCGTCGCGACGAGCTGGCAGGGCGAAAGTGACACCAGCTCGCGCCAGAAAACCATCACCGCCGTGGTGACCGCGACCTTTTTGCTGAAATAAAATTGTGGAAACACGCTCTTTGAAATGGATTGCCGAAGCCTGCGGTGCCGAAATCATCGGCGGCGCGGCGGACGCGGAAGTGAAAGCCGTCTGCACCGATTCGCGCTCGGCGAAGGCGGGCGATTTGTTCTTTGCCATCAAGGGCGACAAGTTTGACGGCCACGATTTCGTCGCCGAAGTCGCGGTGAAAGGCGTTGCAGCCATCGTCGTCGAGAAGAAAAAAGTTCCGGCATATGTTTTGAATTGCCCGCTGCTGGCGGTGAAAGATGTCCGCGCCGCGCTAGGCAAACTGGCGGCGGCTTACCGGAGCGAATTTGCTTTGCCGGTCATCGCGGTTGGCGGCTCGAATGGCAAGACGACGGTGAAGGAATTGCTGGCGTCCGCGTTGCGCCAGAAATTTTCGACGCTGTGGAGCGAGGCAAGTTTCAACAACGACATCGGCGTGCCGATGACTTTGCTGCGGCTGGAAAAATCGCATCAGGCGGCGGTGCTGGAAGCCGGCACGAATCATCCCGGCGAGCTCGCGCCGCTGGTGAAAATGATTGCGCCAAAATTTGGCATCATCACGAGCATTGGGCGCGAGCATCTGGAATTTTTTGGCGATGTCACCGGCGTGGCGCAGGAAGAAGGCTGGCTGGCGGAATTGCTGCCGGCGGACGGAAAATTATTTCTGAACGGCGACAGCGAGTGGTCGGATAAAATCGCGGCGCGCACGCAGGCGCAGGTTGTGCGCGTCGGTCTTGGCGAAAAAAACGATTGGGCCGCGAAGAAAATCCGGTTGGACAAAAACGGCGTCACTTTTCAGGTCGCCGCGCCGGACGAGAAATTTGCCGGCGAATATCGCGTGAGTCTGCTCGGCAAACATCAGGCGGTGAACGCACTGTTCGCCGCCGCCGTCGGCGCGGAGCTGGGTTTGACGCGCGACGAGATTCGCGACGGGCTGGTGGCGTGTCCGCCGGCGAAGATGCGGCTGAATTTTTGGGAGGCGAACGGCGTGCGCGTGCTGGAC
>JBAXIY010000067.1:0-13615 GCA_037138135.1 Verrucomicrobiia bacterium | reverse complement strand
TTAGAAGGCAGGTGCTCTATCCAACTGAGCTACAGGCGCAAATTGCTTAAATCATGCTTTTACAACTTTTGCGACGACCCAAATAACACGTATTCTATCTCGCAGTAGTTTCTGTTTGATGGAAGCGAGGAATCGGACACAACCTTAATCGGCGGCGAATATCGCAACACGGCGTTTCGCGCGCCTTTCCACGGATGCTAAACGCCAATCATATCCCCAAAACCACACATGCCACAATACATCGACACGCGAATATATTAGGCGAGAGTCAATGGCGGCGGCAAGCTTGTTCGCCGATGGGCAGTTTCGTGATTTGAAATTGAAAATCCGATTAGTCCAAAAATCAGACAAGACCTAGAAGCCCAATTCATTGATTGAATATCAGTATCCACAACATATGCCTTATCCACTGGATTGGTAGATTGATGCCACCGACTGCACCCATCGTCGCGGCTAAAAAATCGGCAGGCTAAGCTATGCTTGCGGGTTGGTTTTAGTCCTGACAGATTTTTTTCACCCGTGGGCAAGAAATTTCCTGCTGGAAACCGGCGCTGTTCTGCGGCAAACTTACAATTCAATTATGGATGTAAAACTTCCCAAACTGGGTGAAGGCGCCGATTCCGGCGTCGTTGTTGGCGTTTTCGTGAAGGTCGGTGACGTGATTGCCAAGGATCAGGCGATCATGGAATTGGAAAACGAAAAGGCCGTGGCTTCCATTCCGTCCACCGGCGCGGGCGTCGTGGAAAAAGTTTATGTGAAGGCGGGCGACCGCATTGCCGCCGGCCAGAAAATCATCAGCATCGCCGACGGCGCGGCTCCCGTTGCCGCCGCTCCGGCAGTAGCTGCAACCGCGCCGAAACCCGCCGCTAAAAAGCCGGTGGCCCAAGCAGTGGCTGTCGTCGAGGAAACCCACGAGGAACCGCTGGTGGAATCGGCGGATGAAATCATCAACGAAAACCCCTCATCCTCGCCGTCCATCCGCAAGATGGCGCGGGAGCTGGGTATTGATTTGCGGAAAATCGCCGGCAGTGAATCTGGCGGCCGCATCGTCGCCGGTGATTTGCGGAATTATATCCAGCGCCTCATGCGTGCTGCTGCCCGCCCAGCCGCCAGTATTAGTGCGGCGGCTCCGGCCAAAGCCGCACCGGTGCAAATTGATTTCGCGCAGTGGGGGCCGATTCTCAAGAAGCCGATGACGCCGTTGCGCAAAGTGATTGCCCGCCGGATGTCCGAGAGCTGGGACGCCGTCGTTCGCGTCACGCAATTCGATGAAATTGATTTTACGAAGCTCGGGGAGTTGCGGAAAAAATTTGCCGCTGACTACGAAAAGCAAGGCGTCAAGCTCACGCTCACGCCGTTCGTTTTGAAAGCGGTGGCGGCGACGTTGAAAGCGCATCCGATTTTCAATTCCAGCCTTGACGAAGTGGCGAACGAAATTGTTATCAAGGAATACATCCACCTCGGTATCGCGGTAGACACGGATCAAGGTTTGATGGTTCCCGTCCTCCGCGACGTGGACAAAAAATCCTTGTTTGAGCTGGCGAAAGAATTGGAAGCGCTCGCGGCCAAGGCGCGCGACCGGAAAATTTCCGCCGACGAAATGCGCGGCGGCACGTTCACCATTTCCAATCAAGGTGCGATTGGCGGCGCGCATTTCACGCCTATCGTCAATCTACCGGAAGTCGCCATCCTCGGCCTCGGTCGTGGTGCGATGAAGCCGGTTGTGCGTGACGGTCAGATTGTGGCGCGTCTGCTCACGCCGATGGCGTTGAGCTACGACCACCGCGTGATTGACGGCGGCAGCGCCGCGCGGTTCACGGTGGACTTGGTGAAAGCATTTGAAAACTTCGACGAAGCGTTGGTGAAGCTTTAATTTCTATGGATTCGATTAAAACTGAAATTGTGGTTGTCGGTGCCGGCCCCGGCGGTTATGCGGCGGCGTTTTACGCGGCGGATCTGGGCAAAAAAGTCATTCTGATTGAGCGCGAAAAACGGCTCGGCGGCGTGTGCTTGAACTGGGGTTGCATTCCGTCCAAGGCGTTGCTTTACGCGACGCATCAGATTGTCAACTCGCGCGAGTCGGCGCACCGCGGCATCACGTTCACGGAACCGAAAATCGAAGTGGACAAGCTGCGCGCGTGGAAAATGTCCATCATCGAGAAGCTGGCTGGCGGCGTGGCCTCGCTAGCGAAAATGCGCGGCGTGACGGTCATCACCGGCCGCGCTTATTTTGAAGGCTCGAACAAGTTGCGCGTCGAGACGGAGCAGGGACAGCAGTTCGTGGAATACGACAAGGCGATCCTCGCCGTTGGTTCCGCGCCCGCGATTCCCAAGGCGTTTGATCTTGGCAATCCCCGCGTGATGACCTCTACCGAGGCGCTTGAAGTGACGGACATTCCCGAAAACCTGCTCGTTATCGGCGGCGGTTACATCGGCATGGAACTAGGTTTTGTTTATTCTGCGCTCGGCAGCAAAGTCACGGTCATCGAGGCCATGGATTCAATCCTCGCCGGCGCGGACGCCGACCTCGCGCGTCCGGTCGTGGCTAATGCCAAAAAATCGTTCAAAGAAATCCGGCTCAAGGCGCGCGTCACCAAAATGGCAACCGTTGGCAAGCAGATTAAAGTTGATTCCGAATTTAACGGCGAAAAACTTTCCGAACTTTACGACCGCGTTTTGGTTTCCGTCGGCCGCGTGCCGAACAGCGCTGACCTCGGCCTGGAAAACACCAAAGCCGTGCTCGATGAACGCGGTTTTGTGAAAGTCAATTCGCAGCAGCAAACGGATGACCCGAGCATTTACGCCATCGGCGACATCGCGGGCGGTATTTTGCTCGCGCACAAGGCGCACAAAGAAGCGCGTATTGCCGTTGAAAATCTCCACGGCGAAGGCAGCGTCTTTGAAAGCGTCATTCCCGCCGTCGTCTTCACCGATCCCGAACTCGCGTGGTGCGGTTTGACCGAGGCCGAGGCCAAGGAAAAAGGCGTGGCTTACACCGTCGCCAAATTCCCGTGGTCCGCGTCTGGGCGCGCTTTGTCGTTCGACCGCACGGATGGCATTACGAAGATGCTGATTGATCCCGAAACCGATCGCCTGCTGGGTGTGGGCATCTGTGGCGCGGGCGCGGGCGAACTCATCGCCGAAGCGGTTCTGGCCATGGAAATGGGTGCAACGGCGGAGGACATCGCCCTGACCATTCACGCGCATCCGACGCTTTCGGAAACGTTGATGGAATGTGCCGAAACCTTCTACGGTCACGCGACGCACACGTTTACGAAGCGGAAATCGGCGGAGTAATTTGTTTTTTCACCAACGCCACCGGCTCACGCTGGTGGCGTTTTCTTTTGCGGCTCAAAGATAATTTTCTTCGTCCTCGGGATCCGGCGGTGTGGGCGGCAGCGAGCGGCGCAGGAAGAGCAGTAGGCCGATGCCGCAATTCACCCACATGCAGAGCGAAATCGCCGCGCCGATTTCAAAGGCGCGGTCGTGGTAAAAAATCCGGATCGCATGTTTACCGGCGGGCATTTGCACGGCTTGAAAGGCGACGTTGGCCCGCAGCAAGGGCGTCGGCGCGCCATCCACTTCTGCCTCCCAGTTGTGATAATACGTCTGCGCGACCACGACGAGCGATGGCGTGGCGGCTTCCGCTTCGATGGTCACCGACTGGAGGCCGAATTCAGAATGCAGAATCTTTGCGCTGGTTTGATTGGTGATTGCGATGACAGTTTTGGTTTCCGGCGGCAGAAAAACCACCTGTCGGCTGTCAAAATCATCTTGGGTCAGTGCAGCCAAGGCGTTTTGGTCGTCGAGAAAAACTGGCTGTGGTCCGGCGGTCACGAGCGGGAGAAAATTGGTCCGCGTCTGCCAGTGAAAAAATTCATCCGGGGCGGTTCGGTGCGCGACGCCCAGAAAATTTTCGAGCGCCGGATAACTGGCGTTAGTGGTCGCGTAAAACAGCGATAGCATCTCGTCGCTCTCGCGCGGTGTGAGTGAAAAAAAGCCGTCCACCTTCGGCGCGGCATCAAGCAGGTTGGCATTGGCGCAATAGGCCAAGCGTTTGGCGAGAAAACTGGTTTTCGGATCATGCGCGCCGAAGCGGGTGAGTTCATTTGCGGTCAGCGGCGAGAGCATCGCGCGGACGCCACCAAGCGTTGGCGTCGGGTTCAGCGCCAGTTTATTGCGGGCGAGATTGGGTTCAAACACCCACGGCGGCACGGTGGGATTTTGCGCTGGTTCGTGGGTGAGGACATCGGCCCATGCCACCAACAAGAGTAACAGCGGCGAACAGCGGAGCAGGGGGGAAGCCGCCTGACGTGTCATCGCCAACAGGATGGCACCGGTGCAAATCAAAAATCCGGCGCGTGAAAAGGCGTTGAGCAGGGTGGTGTAAGTGTCATCACCGGAAAACGGGGTTAGCTGCGTCCACAATAAAATTCCGCCGAGTAACGCGAGTAAAATGGCGCCAAGCGGCAGCAGTTTTTTTTCTACTTTCGAAAAATTAGCCAGCGCAAAGGCGGCTAGCAGCGGCGCGGCAAAAACGGTCACGGCCACGTATTTGATCGGGTAAGTGACAAAACTTAATGCCGGCAAGAGTTTTCGTAAGCCAGGCAGCACGGGAGTGTTTTCACCGAGCGCCAAAACTAAGCCGGTTGCCGCGAGGGTGCCGAGCAGCCAGACGCGCCGTTCGCGCAGCGATGCTACGGCGAGCAGCGCCAGCCAGAGTATGCCGAGGCCGAGATAATACGACGAAGTCCAATACTGCCCATATTGCAGAAAAATTCCGCCGGTCACGGTGGAGCCGAAGGCCATCGGCACGAGAAAATTGGCCAAGCCGAAGCCGGGCATAGACCAGCGCAAATCCGCAAATCCCGTAGTGCGTTGCGCGTGGGCGACGAGATCCAGAAATGGCAGCAGTTGCGCGAGCGTGAGCGAGATGACGAGTGCCACGACGAGCGGAAAGCGCCAGAGCATCGCCTGACGAGAGCTTGCGCCGGCGATCAATTGTTGAAGCCATAGCGCCGCGACGATAAGCCAAGTGAAAAGAATAGTTTCTGGTCCACCCGCAAGCATTTGCAGCGCACCAATAAACGCGGCAAAAATAATTCTTTGGCCGCCCTCGCGCCACGCTCGTTCCGTGAACAGCACCACCCACGGCAGCCAGCTAAAGGTGGCGATGTGGCTCGGCCACATGATGAGGTTGAGTGTAAAACCGTTGAAGGCAAAGGCGATTCCGGCGAAGGCGGCGGCGAAATTGTTGCCCGTCCAGCGGCGCGCGAGCAGATACATGCCGATGCCTGCCCACCACAAATGCAGCAGCGAGAACATGCCGAGCGACCATTTCAGCGGCAGGACGAGATAAAATAGCGCAGGCGGGTAGAGTGGCATGGTGTTCCATTGCGCGAGGAACGGCACGCCGCAGTTGTTGTAGGGATTCCAGAAGGGAAATTCGCCGTGCCGCAGGCAGTCCTGCTGGAAATGCGCGAGCGGATATGCGAAGAAACCAAAGTCGCGCGCTACAAACGTTTCCAGACCAAGCACGACTTGCGGGAACGCGGCGAACACGAGTAGAGCGAGGATAACTCCAAAGCGTGCGGGCGTTAAATATTTCTCGGCGAAAGTGGCGTGACCGCTGGATTGCACGCGGAGATTAAAACTCGCGGCGGTGGGAAATGCAACTGCGGCGGCAAATTGACTTGGTGGCGGGATGGGGTAGCCTTAGTAAAATCAGTTTCGCGTGGCCGGGAACGCAAAATGCTTTTGTTTTATTCAGCAAGTCATGTTTTGTAAAACCAGTTTATTTAAGGCCGCAACTGCCCTTGTTTTGTTTTGGGCGGTTGCGGTTTGTCCTGTTTTTGGAGGTGGCCTGAAATCTATGCGTAACCATGTGCCGTCGGTCACACGCAAGCTGGCTACGGTCGGCGATTTGCCGGCAACGAACGAGTTGCGGCTGGCCATCGGGTTGCCGTTGCGTGATGCGACCGGGCTAGCAAAATTTCTCAAGGAGGTTTATGACCCGGCCAATCCGAATTTCCACCGTTATCTGACGCCGGGAGAATTCACCGCGCGCTTTGGCCCGACGGTTCAGGATTATGCGGCGGTAAAAGCCTTTGCGCGGGCCAGTGGTTTTCAAATCACCGGCACGCACGGCAACCGTCTGTTGCTCGATGTGCGGGCAAACGTGGCGGATATCCAACGCGCGTTTCACATTGGACTGCGGCGGTTCAAACATCCGAGCGAAGCGCGCGATTTTTTTGCACCGGACGCGGATCCGACGGTGGATTTTGCCTTGCCGATTGCGGATGTGAGCGGTTTGAACAATTACAAATTGCCCAAGCCCAAACTGGTGAAAAAGAACTCCATGACGAATAACTTCTTGGCCAAATCTGGTTCAGCCCCGACGGGCGATTTTCTGGGCGACGATTTCCGCGCGGCGTATGTGCCGGACACGACGTTGACCGGCGCGGGGCAGGTGGTGGGGCTGATGCAGTTCGACAGTTTTTACGCCAAAGACATTTTGAATTATGCGCGGGCGGCTGGCGGCGGACGCACCAACATTCCCATCCAGACCGTCTTGGTGGACGGCTACGATGGTCGTCCTCATAGCGGCAATGACGAGGTGGCACTGGATATCCAAATGGCAATGGCGATGGCACCCGGACTGGCGAAGATAATTATTTTTACCGGCGGTCCCGCAGGTCAGCAAAACGACATCTTGAACGTGATGGCGGCGAGTAACACGGTGAAGAATTTGAGCTGTTCCTGGGGTTGGCCGGATGGCCCAGACGCGACGACGGATGCGATTTTTCAAGAGATGGCAGCGCAGGGGCAATCCTTCTTCAACGCCTCGGGTGACAGCGATGCCTTCACCACCGGTGCCAGTTCTACTAACGGCGTGGACAACCCAAACATTCAAAATGCGCCGTCCAGTTCGCCTTACATCATCCAGGTGGGCGGCACGACGTTGCAGACGATGGGGCCGGGCGGCGCGTGGCGGTCAGAATCGGTTTGGAACTGGGGTGGTGGCACCGGCAGCAGCGGCGGCATTAGCAGTTACTATTCGATTCCTGACTGGCAGGTTGGCGTTAACATGGCAAATAACCTTGGCTCGACCAAGCAGCGCAACATCCCTGACGTGGCGTTGACGGCGGATAATGTTTACAGCTATTCGGACAATGGTGTGGCTGGTTCCGTCGGCGGCACGAGTTGCGCCGCGCCATTGTGGGCGGGCTTGACGGCAATGGCCAATCAACAAGCTGAGTTGATAGGCAAATCCTCGGTCGGTTTCATCAACCCGACGGTTTATGCGCTGGGTGTCGGCACAAATTATACGGACAATTTCCACGACATCACCGACGGGGACAATACTTGGAGCAGCAGTGCTTCACAATTTTACGCCGTCACCGGTTATGATCTTTGCACCGGCTGGGGCACGCCAATGGGACAAGGGCTGATTGACGCGCTGGTCGGTCAGGGGATTTCAACGACGAATACTTTGCAAATTATTTCCGCGCCACAACTGGCTGCGAGCGGCGGCATGGGCGGCCCGTTTAATCCGGCGGTTGCCACCATCACGCTGACCAATATTGGCGGGGCGCCGCTGGTGTGGAGCTTGCTTAATCCCACCACGGTGACATGGCTGCAAGTTTATCCGACCAGTGGTGAACTTGATCCGCAGACGGCGACCAATCTGACGGTTAACATCGCGGCGGCGGCAACCAATCTGGCTGCCGGCAATTATTCCGCCGACCTGTCCTTTGCGAGCACGAGCTCAATTGTGATCCAGCACGTCACCTTCCAATTGCAAGTGTTGCCGCCATTATCTGTGCAACCCGCCAACGGCTTCACCGCCACCGGGCCGGTGGGTGGGCCGTTTTTCTCCGCCACGCAGGATTTTACATTTTTAAATCTCAGTGGCGTAACGGCGGCTTGGAAAATCAGCAAACCCGCCGCCTGGCTCACTTTCAGCCCGGCCAGCGGCACGGTAGCGGCGGGCAGTCAGAGTAATTTCACCGCCAGCGTGAATGCCAAAGCGAACAAACTCAAAGCCGGGGTTTATAAATCCACCGTGACGGTGCGCGACAGCAAAAATAAAATCATCCAAAGTCTGCCCTTCACTCTGAACATCGGTCAAAACCTTGTGGTCAACGGTGGTTTTGAATCTGGAAATTTTTCCGGCTGGATTCTGGATGCGGCTTCCACGCAGGTGGGTAAACGCACCGGGTTGGTTCACGCCGGTCGCTACGGGGCACAGTTGGGACAAACCAACACGCTCGGCGAGCTTTCCCAAAACGTGCCCACCATTGCCGGGCAGACTTATCTAATCTCGTTCTGGCTCACTAATCCGAATAATGCCCTAGGCGCGACGCCGAATGCGTTTCAAGTGCAATGGGAGGGTGAAACGCTTTACCACGCGGAGAACCTGCCATTTCAGAAGTGGACCAATTTGCAATTCACCGTCACTGCGACCAATTCCGGCTCGCGGCTGCAATTTGATTTTCAGGATGATCCATATTACCTCGGCTTGGATGACGTCAGTGTGAAACTGGTGGTGTTAGCGGCCGCGCCGTCGCTCCGGTCAATCGTGCAAAATCCCACGACGTTTAATTTCAGCTTCGCCACCACGCCCGGCGCGACCTATCAGGCGCAATACAAGACCAATCTGGCGCAGCCGGACTGGATCAATCTGGGCGGACCGACGTTCTCGGAAACGAACGTGCTGCAGTTCTCCGATCCGGATACCGCCGATTACCCACAGAAGTTTTACCGGCTGTTGCTGGTTCAATAAACACCGATTATGTTTTTCAAAAATCGAAAAACTATCTTTGGGTTGACCATATTACTGTTATTATCAGCTTGGTCTAGCCTCTTGCCAATTATAAAAAATGATGTGGCCTCGTCCCGTGAGCCTATTGGCTTGGCAAAAATTTCTAAAGTAGCACTCGCCGTCGCCACACCACGGGGGCAATTTTCCACTCGGTCAAATGTCAGTGACACTAATAACACTAGTTTTGGAATTTCTGCCGCCCAGTTGGGTAAGGTCAACCCATCGGCGCAAGTTTTGCCGGCTGACCAGGGGCAGATTAGTGCTGGTGTCTTGAAGCAGATTGTCGCGTTGCAGCGGGCAAAAGCGGGCCGCCCGCCGGCGCAGGACAAGCTGGATTCACAATTGATTTACGCGGCCAGGGTGCAGAATGGAGAGGCCATTGCTGAAGGCATATCTTTCCAGCGGGTTGATTTGGATAAGGATTCCGCCGGGCGAATCCTGGTGGACATCACTGCCGAGGTTACGGCTGGACTGCTGGGGCAAATCCAAAGCCTGGGCGGGAACATTGTTAACAGCTTCGCCAAATTCCATGCCATCCGGGCGGGCTTGCCAGTGGATGCGATTGAGTTGCTTGCCGCCCGTGCCGAAGTGAAATTCATTGCGCCCGCCGCCCGTGCAATCTGCCACACCGGCAGCGTGGAAAGCCAGGGAGATTATGCCCATGACGCCGTTTTCGCCCGCCAATCTTTTGGCGTGGATGGAACCGGCGTGAAAGTCGGCGTGCTTTCCGACAGCGTGGATTATCTGACCAATTCCCAGGCGCTCGGTGATTTGCCGGGCAACCTTGCCGTGCTGGCCGGGCAAAGCGGCGTCCCCGGCTCCGGCGAGGGGACTGCCATGCTTGAGATCGTTCACGATCTGGCACCGGGATCTCAACTTTATTTTGCGACCGCCTTCAGTGGTGCTGCCAGCTTCGCCCAAAACATCCTCGATTTACGCGCCGCCGGCTGCGACATCATTGTGGATGACGTTTATTATTACAATGAATCGCCATTTCAAGACGCGGTCATCGCCCAAGCGGTCAACAGTGTCACCGCGTCCGGCGCACTGTATTTTTCCTCCGCTGGAAATTCGGGCAATGTGGATAGCGGCACCGCTGGCACTTGGGAAGGCGACTTTGCAGACGGAGGCGCGACGGCTTCGCCACTGGAAAATGGACGCATCCACAGCTTCGCCACCGGCACCAACTATGACACGGTGGCTCCTGGCGGGAGTGATTTGCGGGTGGATCTGTTCTGGTCTGACCCCTTGGGTGCGGCTGCGAATGATTATGATTTCTATGTGCTCGACTCGACCGGCACCAGCGTGGTCGCCTCGTCAACCACCAGACAAAATGGCACGCAGGATCCTTATGAGAACACCCCCACGCTGGCCAGTGGCGAAAGAATTGTCATCGTCAAATATTCTGGAGCCGGCCGTTTTCTCCACTTGGAAACCGGGCGCGGAATGCTGGCCATCAACACGCCCGGCAACACCAAGGGACATTCCTGCGCGACCAATGCCTTCTGCGTGGCGGCCGTCCGCGCCTCCGATGCCGGCGGCAGCACCAATGCCTTCGCGGGCGGAAGCCAGGATTCGGTTGAATATTTCAGTTCCGACGGCCCGCGCCGCGTGTTTTATCAGGCTGACGGAACACCCATCACGCCCGGAGATTTTTCCTCTGCCGGCGGAGCCGTGCGACAAAAGCCGGACATCGCGGCGGCGGACGGGGTTTCCACGACGCTTCCGTCTGGTTCCGGGCTGAATCCTTTTTACGGCACTTCGGCGGCTGCGCCCCATGCCGGGGCGGTGGCCGCCTTGCTCAAATCCTACAATCCCGCCCTTTCTGCGGCGCAGATGCGCAACGTCCTGACCAACTCGGCGCTCGACATCATGGCGGTGGGTGCGGATCGGGATAGCGGCAGCGGCATCGTGATGGCTACGGCGGCGTTGCAGGCGGCTCCGCCGGACACTTTGCTGGTTTTGTCAGGCGGCTTGAACCTGACCGGGCCGGCTGGCGGGTCGTTTAATCCCGCGTTGCAAAACCTCACCCTGACCAACATCGGTGCCGGCGCGCTGACTTGGTCGTTGAGCAGCACTTCGGCTTGGTTGAATGCCTCGCCGCTGTCCGGCACCTTGCCAGTTGGTGCCCAGTCATATGTGGCCATCAGCCCGGCCTCAGCAGCAAACACCCTGCCGGTGGGAACCTACACCACCTTTTTGGTCTTCAGCAACCAGACCTCGTCGGTTGCCCAGTCGCGAACCGTCACCCTGCAAGTATTGCCGGTTTTTGGAGTGACGCCGTCAAACGGTTTCGCATCTAGTGGCATGGTGGGCGGCCCATTTTCGGTGAACTCCCAGACTTATGCGCTGACGAACCTCGGTGCGTTGCCGCTGAACTGGGGCATCGTCAATACCTCCGCGTGGCTCACGGTCTCCTCGTCAGCGGGAACATTGGCTGGCGGTGCGGGCACGTCGCTGGCAATCAGTTTGAACTCCGCAGCCAACGCCTTGGCGGTGGGAAATTATGCGTCCACCGTGGTTGTGACTAATCCGGGTGCTAGCGTGAACCTGAATTTTACCCTGCAAGTCCGCCTGTCATTGGTTCAGAACGGCGATTTTGAGACCGGTAACTTTACCGGTTGGACGCAATCGGGCAACACGGCCTTCACCAGCGTTGCCAGCGGCAACGCTTCTTATGTCCATGCAGGAACCTATGGTGCCGAGTTGGGGCCGTCCGGTTCCCTCGGCTATCTTTCCCAAACATTGCCGACTTCGTCCGGACAGGCTTATTTGCTCACGTTCTGGCTGTCGAATCCGGTCAGCGGCAGCACTGAACAATTTCAAGTGAATTGGAACGGTGTCACCGTCACCAACATCACCAACCCGGTGGCTTTGGGGTGGACCAAATTTAATTTCATCGTTGCCGCCGCCGTCACCAACACGGTTCTCCAGTTCGGCTTCCGCAACGACCCTGATTATTTTGGTCTCGACGACATCTCCGTGACACCCGTTTTTGCGCCCACCATTTCCACGCAGCCCACCAACCTGACCGTCCTTTCTGGTGGCAGCGCTGTATTCAGCGCCACGGTTGCCGGCACGACTAATCTCGTCTATCGATGGCGCAAAGGTGGAACCAATCTGGCCAATGGCGCTGGCATTTCTGGTGCGACCACCACCAACCTTTCGCTCACCACTGTCACCACCAATAGCACCGGCAACTACACGCTCTACGTCACCAACGCCTACGGTTCCATCACCAGCAGCATCGCGGCCCTGACGGTGGTTCTGCCCGCCGCCATCGCCAGTTCCACGGTGACGAACCGCACGGTTGAATGCGGCAAAAACACCAACACCTTCACCGTCACCGCCAGCGGCACGGCGCCGTTGAGCATTCGCTGGAGCACGAACGGAGTGCCAATCATCGGCGCCACCAACGCCAGTTTCGCGCTGACCAATCTGCATCCGGCCACCGTCACCAATGTCGGCGTCACCGTCACCAATCTTTACGGCACCGCGACCACCAATGCCGTGATAACTGTCTTCGATTCGCTCGCGCCGGTCATCACCCTGATTGGCAGCAACCCGCTTTATCACGAATTCGGCAGCAGCTTCACCGATCCCGGTGCGACCGCCAATGACACCTGTGCCGGCACCGTTACCGTCGTGAGCAGCGGCGGGGTCAACTCCAATGTGCTTGGCACCAACACCCTGACCTACCTCGCCACCGATGGTAGCAACAGCGCCACCAATACGCGCACGGTCATCGTGCGCGACACCACGCCGCCGACGATTGTCTGGAGCTTCACAAATGTGGTGTTCGCAGCGGATACCAATTGCGGCGCGCCGATGCCTGACGTGACCGGAACCAATTTTATTATCGCCACCGATGCCTCCGGCGCACTCACACTTTCGCAAAGTCCCACGAATAATTTTCTCCTGCCGCTCGGCACCAATACCGTTGTCATCACCATTGCCGACGCCAGCGGCAACACCGCCTACTCGACCAATACCATGATTGTTCTCGACCAGACGCCGCCGGTGTTTTTGAGCCAGCCGCAAAACCTGACCAATTTCATCGGCACCAGCGTGACATTCAGCACCGCCGCCACCGCCTGCACACCGCTCACCTATCAATGGTATTCCAACACCATCCCGACGCTCGCCACCAATCCCACGCTGACCCTCTCCAACCTCACGCTGACGGCGGCGGGAAATTATTTTGTCGTGGCCAGCGCGAATGGTGGTGCCAGCACCAGCCTCGTCGCCACGTTGACGGTGAATCTGATTCCGCCGGGCATCAATGGGACAACCGCCAATCTCGATGGCAGCTTCAGTTTGAATCTCACCGGTTCACCCGGATACCCCTATATTTTGGAAGCCACCACCAACCTGTTTTCGGGCACCGACTGGCTGCCCCTCGCCACCAATTATCTTGGCACCAACGGCGTCTGGAACTTCACCGATACTGCCGCCACCAATTTTCCGCAACAGTTCTACCGCCTCCGGCTGGCGCCATAAGGCCTTGCACCGGTTGGATGGCTGGGTTCAGCGGGTGATTTGGCGCATTACAATTTTCTGGTGGCGCAGGCGGAGGAGTTGAAAAATCAGCCGCAGATTCATCCGCCGCTGCTGACGGGAAATGATTTGATGGAGTTGGGCGTCCAGCCGGGCAAGGAACTGGGCGGGTTGCTGCACGAAATCCGCGAGCGACAACTGGCGGATGAATTGAAAACGCCGGACGAGGCGCGGGCGTGGGTGAAACAGATGCTGGCTCAATAAATCGTTTTGCAGCCTATCTCCGTATTAGGC
>JBAXIY010000066.1:0-13634 GCA_037138135.1 Verrucomicrobiia bacterium | reverse complement strand
TGCGGGTGTGGTTCAATGGTAGAATGTGGCCTTCCCAAGGCTGAGACGAGGGTTCGATTCCCTTCACCCGCTCCAACCCCCTGTTTCCATGTGAATCTACGGCAATGATGTCGGGAATGCCGGAATTAGCCAGAATAAGTCGGAACAAGCCGGAAACAAAGGGTCTTATAGGTTTTCCAGCCGGAATTTGATGTCGGGTTTTCTAAATTTTGTCGGGTTTCGCAGTTCCAAAAAAGCACGCATAAAAGTCAATGAAATCAGGGCGTCCACCCCAAAACCCGACAAAATCACCGTGGCTCAAGAGGGGTGGACGGTAGACGGATCATAAAACGGAAGCGTGCCCAACAAATAGACACAATCCCATCAAGCCGAGCGCTTGCCGCGATGCTTGGCGGACGATCCGGGCCGGGCTTTAAGCCGCCTGTAATGGCGGTTAACGTCGCCTTAAACCTGCATTGCAGGCGTCTGAACCGGTCGAGTGCAATGTCGATTAAACCGAGCCGGTGATGATGCCAGGGGAAACCGCCGATATGGCCACCGCGCCGGCCGCGCCGGGCCCAGTCACCGATACGGGAGCCAATCTGCCGCCGGGCTGTAATTGTTCAGCGCCGAGCCGGTGCAAGGGCGTGGCAGCCAAACTGCTGGGCGGGAACCGGCTTTCAGACGACTGCAAGGTGTCGCGGTCAGAAAATTATTTTGCGGCCTTTGACGGCGTCGATCGCCGTTCAAATAAAAACGCCAGCCATGTTGCCACGGCCGGCGAGCGAAATAATTTTGCGGGGAGCTGGTAGCGCCAGCCGGCGCGGATTCAGTTCTGTGCGTGGTTGGATTTTTTTGGCAGCAAGACAAAGGTTGCCTGACGATCCAGGCACCAATTTAGCGCGGCGTGTTCGTCGGCAAAATTCAGGGCGCGGCGGCGCATCTGGTTGCCGGTGCGCGTGACCAATACGGCATCGCGGTTGGCAGCGGTCATGAACAAGGTTTTGCCAGGCATCGCGGAAATGGTGTCAGGCATCATGCGGCCTCCTGTCTGGCCCAGCCCATCACCACTTTCCCCACGATGCCCGGCAGCCAGTTTTCATTCACCTGGCCAGCCTTGACGGCCGTGACAAATTCCGGCCAGTAAACCGAGCCACGGCATTCGCGTTTGATGTCGTCGAATTTTTTAAGGCCCAACTGGACCGCTAGCAATGCCTCCATTGCTACAGTGGCGAGCCCCAACTGCGCGAGATTGTTGCAGGTGGCGCTCATTTAATTGCCTTGGTGGTGAATCTCTTGCCGCCGCCAAAGTGTATAGCGAGCACGGGCGGCTAAAATTTCGTGTTCGTGGATGAACTTTGCAAGTTCAGGACTATCCATTTTTTCAAACCGGGCGTGATCCGTGGCAGAATACAAAGTTTGATTAAAATTAGAATTTTGCCGTCGCAACCCAGTTGTCACCCTTGGCTGATTTTTTTTCTTGGTGTTCACGATGCCACCTCCTGACCTGTCGCAGTGACCGAACAGAAGCAATCCATCAAATTAAGAATTGCCAGCTCCGTGGCTTTCTCTGCCGCCGCCAAATTCCTTTTCATCTCAAAGCAACCGGATTGTGGATCAAGCCCACCGTAGCAACTAAAAGCCCAATTCTGAAGGTCAATGCAATGCTGCAACGCGCCAACAATACTTGCCATTCGGCTCCATATTCTATTTTGGTCAATGACGGCGAAGATGGTTAGGTGCTTCTGACGACAGTTTTTTTCAACCGGCGCGTGAACATCATGGATTTTTTCAATTAATCCTCGGGATATGCCTGCCCAATCTGCGAAGAAGCTTTGAAAATCCGCGCTAACTATGCGTGCCAATTCCAGCGAGCCTTTGCTAAAGCCAGGTGCGGCTAATTCTTCCCAACCGACACAGTCCTGGCTGCATTGTTGAATCAAGCTGCCATTCATTATCACGAAGGCCACGGCGGCGTTGCCAACACGCTCAAGGTTGGCGATGGCCACTTCCGCTTCCTTGGCAACTTGTGACGGGATTAAAAAAACGGCCGTGGCAGGTGCAGATGGATTTTCTGCTTGAATCTGCCGGCGGCTGGTTTTGGTTTGAAGGGACGCGGCTTTTGTGGCAGCGTCTTTACGGACTCGGATCGTGTTTTTCATAGCTGATCTTCATGGTTCGGGTCTTTCGGCTCTGGCGGTGCTTGTAACACTGCCAGGGCTTTTTATTTTTGACGCTTCGGATCAGTGACCCATTCCCGCATCCAAAGCGTGATCTCGCCGCCTGGCTCTCGTTTGCCGGACAGCCAACGTGAAACACTGGCCAAAGGAACATTCTTGCCAGTTTTTCTCCCCAAATAATCTGCCAGCGCTGACATCTGACCGGGCGCATTTGTCGCCAGCCGGATTTCTGCCAACATTTTTTGGAAAGGCGGTTTCACTTCGGAGAGTTTTGCAATGCTTTCCGCTTCCGTCAAGCTTGAATTTTCAGCAGCCTTGCGCAAAAGCCGCCTTGCAATTTCTGTGCGAATCAGCTCCCAGCCCAAATCGTGAAGGCGTAAAGCAATGTTGGATTCAGAATCCTTCGGATACTTTTCTAAATTTTCTTGGATGGCCTTGATTATTTGATTGCCGAACTTGATTACCGAGCCATCAGGGACGCTGGCGATTGCCTGCTTCAAATGCCCCTCAATCATTTTAAGCCACACCGCCCTATGCTTATATTCCGGAGGAGGTAAGTGGGGCGGCATTTGCGCTGCATCAAACACGTCACCAGCAATTCGCGCGTCCAGTTCCCGATTATCCAGTTTAGATAAAACGTCTGTTAGTAAAGCGCGATTCCGCATTGTGCTGGGTTCAGGCCAAGGGTCTAAATCATTCGCATCTACTGGAAACCCTTCCTCTGCAAGAGAAGACAAACTCACGCCAAACTGCTCACGCATTCTCCAGGCAATTAAATAAGGCAATGGAGTTCGCCTATATTCAATGCTGGCTAACTGATTCAATGTGGTTCCAACCTGCGCAGCAAATTCTCGCTGCGACCACTTTATTGCCTCACGGAATTCTTTTACGCGGGCGCAGATTGCGCGCTCCCGCTGATTCATCTTACCGCTTTGTTTAGGCACGCACGAAATTCTACCTGATTCGCAGGGATAAACAATTTTTGTTGACAGTCCCATTGAAAAATGGGACAAATGGCGGCAAATGGCAACTGCACGCAAGTCACCGCCCAAAGCCAAGCCGCTGGATTTAGACCGGCGCGCGAAGCTGCTCGGCGTGACTGGCAGCCATCTTTCGCGGGTGCTTTCTGGAAAGCGTGAAAGCCGCATTTTGTTGATTCGCCTTCAAAATCTAACCGAATCTGAACGCCCTTCAAAACCATGATCCCGAATCCCGTCATCAAGCCCAGCCCCGCTTCACCAGCGGTCAAATCCAACCGCGCTCCATTAACCACAGTGGATGGCGTGGCCATGTTGATTAATAAGTCAATCAAGACGGTTTACGACCGGGCTGATGGCGGCGATGCGTCCGGCTGTGGTTATCAATTTGTGTGGAATGTGGCCACCAATCCCAAGGGCAAGATTCGGCACCTTCGTTTTTGGGTGCCCGAAATAGACGATCCCAAGGCGGTCGCTATCCTTACCTTGGATGAAGTGATTTCCCAAATTCTGCCGGTGACGCGCAGCGAATTTCCCGCCGGCAACGTCTGTAAGTTTTTACAAATCCGCCCGCCAACACTGGCCCTTTTGCGCAGCGAACTAAACGGCGAAGTTCGCCGCAACAGCGGATATTTTCCACGCGCTGGCCTCGTTAAATTTTTCCGCTCCCGCTGGCTGGGTGCGGCGGCAGTCAATCAACTAAACCATTAAACCACCCAAGCCAATGAATAAAATAACCCCCTCACTTCACTGGATTCAACTCGTCAACCAAACCATGACTGCGCGGCGTTGCACGCACGCGCAGGCATGGCGGATCACCGCCGATGCGCATCCCGCCGCCGCCACGCTGATGAGCGCGATTGGCCATACGCGGCAATCGGTTCAATTTTTCAATTCGCGCGTGATGGGAAAAGCTCCCCAGGATAAGCGGGAAGCCGGCAAGCAACTCGCAAAGTTCGCCAATGAGAAAACGAAATCCGGCCTGCCTTATGGTCAGGCGTGGAACGCGGCTTGCGCGGAACATCCCAAATTAGCCATGGCAATGGAGGCCAGTGTGGAGGTGCAATTTGCAAATGCCGGCAGTGATCCAGTGGAAGGCATCCGCCAACAGGCAGCGGGTTTGAGCCGTGGTGGATTGTCGTTTTCAAACGCAGGCGGCGCCGTGCCGGTAGCAGCCCCCCAGCTTAAGGCGATTTTCCGCCTTCCGCCAACCTGTTCGCAGGAAGAATTCGCGGCGGCCTGGCATAGCAACGGCGACACGCTCGCGCCCATTAATCCCGGAAAATGTTTTGCCGGCCTGGTTGATTATCACCAGACAAAAAAGTCTTTGGATTATGACGCGGCGATCAACGCCGCCAAAACCGCCTATCCCGCTCTTTGGGAATTGGTCGAACTGATCTCCAAGGAGGCAATTTAATCCGTCAACCAGAACCATCAAACCACCATGAAAATAACCATCAGCGCCACACACCAGAAAGAACTTACTACACTGCGCGGGCAACTCGCCGCCGAGCTGGCCACGCTAACCAAGTCCAGCAAAGAACTGGAACGCCTGGAAAATAAACAGGCGACATTGCAGGCTGAAATCGCCGCCTTGGAAGAAGCCAACTCTGACAGCGAAACCGCCGCCAGTTCGCTCGCAACCAAGCGGGTGCAGCTTGAATCCGTCGTCAAAAAGATTTCCACCCTGGCTGATGATCCGGCAGCGGTGACCACTCCCCGCGAGCTGGAGCTTCGCGAACTGCTTAAGCGGTTCGCTCGCATCGCATCTGCCGCAACCGCGCCTGATATTGAAAAATACGGCCGCTCAATTTCAGCAAAACTGCGTGAATATTGTTATGATGAAGCCACTGCGTATGGGCTGGCTTTGCGGACGCCCGCGTATTCCTTTTTGATTTCAAAATATGCATGGCCGTTTGGCTCCAACATGTTTTCCGTTGGTGAATTAAAGCATGCCATCGCCCGCGCCGATGAAATTCTATCTGGCGAACTCAATTGGACTTTTGATGCCAAAATAAAATAGGGGCCATCATGCGAAAAACATTGATCCAGATTTTTGGTCTAAGCCCTGTGGCGGGCACCAATGAAGTCACCGACGCGCAGATCACAGCGGCGGCCGCTGACCTGAAAGCGCGCGCCGACGCCGCCACCGTGGCGGCGCAGAAGGAAAAGGCTATCAACGAGCTAGTCACCCAATCAATTGGAGCGCTCACGCGTGATGCTGCAAAAGAAATCTTGGAACAACGCGCCGCAAGTGCCGTCAAATAAACACATGCGAATATCTCTAAAATTTGCCCGCATTTCTTCTCCCCATGATTTCCTTCGCCGCTGTTCGTCGAAGGCGTGGCATGGGTCTTTTTTTGCGTGGCTGTCGTCTCTCTGGTTTTCAGTCCAGAGAGACGCCAATTTTTAATGCAAACTGCATCTTAGCCAGGTATGGGATCATCCAAACATTATTTTGATGCTGAAACGGCGAGCGATCGGCATCCCACAGTGGTGAGGCGGAATAACAATTCCGTCTCACCACCCCTTATTGAAATCTAACTGAATCCATGAAAACTCGCCTAGCTTTCAAAAAAATTCCCACTTGGCAGATCGAACGGGCAGGAAAAATTCACAGAGCCTGCCGGCGTATGCGCAACGCGCTGGCGCGCGGCGAAAAAATCACCAAAGCCACTCGCCGGGCATCACATTATTACAACCGCCGGATATTGAATTCCAGCCCCTCGCGACGATTGCTGCTCACCCCGCAGACACTTCGCCGCCTATTTCAAGTCTGGAAAACAGGTGGGGAATCTCCATCGGCGCTCATTATTAAATATCACGTCCGGCGTCCGGCTATTCCCGCTCCGCTGTTAATCCGTTTCGTTAATTTTTGTGCCAGCAACCGTCTGCCATCGGTTAAGGATGCGTGGCAACAATTTTCAGCGGCCAGGCGCAACGCCAGGCAGACGCGCGGGATTTCTTATGGGCAGGTTTGTTACAGCTTCCCCGCCGCCGATTTTTACCAGATGCAGGCGCATTTGAAGGCTGGCGAAAAATCGCTGGGCAAGCTGGATCAGATTCGGTTCAAGGTTATTTCCGACATCACCAACCATTTGCCACCACGCACGCCCGGACGCCTTACAAAAGCTGGCGCGAATTTTGAAATCTGATGCCCACCAACGCCACAACCCAATATCGCGCCAGCCGCCGTCGCTGTTCTGGAACGGCATCGGGTGAGCGCCAAGGCACCAAACACGGCTTAAATGACTTAAAGAAGGGCATAGCGCGCATTTTATGGGCTATCCTATCCACCCTAAAACACGCTTTTAGCCCTAACCAGCTACCACCTCGCCCGCCGCACCGTCTCGCGAAACTTTTGGGACAAAAAATGAGCTTTTCAGAAACGCCCGCCATTGTCGCCAGCCGGCTTTCCGCCATTGGGACGCGTTTTTCGCGCTCTGACATCGCCAGCGGGCAGGCAGGCCCTTTAACGGCCTTTAATAAAACCCACTGTGGTTGTCTAAAAACGGCAAAATTGAAGTTGTGGGTGGGTGACTGCAAAAACTCATTCTAGAAACCTTAATATAATATGGGAACGCCAGTCAGAATTGTTGTAACCGCCGATACCGAGATGGCGGCGGCCGCGCTGAAGGCGTTCATCGCGAATGCCAACAGCGGACTAAAGACGATTGCGCCGGGTGCGGCCCATGCCGGCGGCGAGCTGACCAAGCTGCGCGAGACTTCCAAGTTGGCGAGGGAAAGTTTTCACGCACTGGAGCTGGGCGCGGTGACATTGGGAGCTGGCAAGCTGCCGTTGCTGGGCGAAGCCTTCATGGGCGCGCGGCTGGCGATGAATACGGCGCGCACGTCCGCGCAACTGTTTAGCATGAGCCTTTCGCAGATTGTTTTGCCTCTCGGACTAGTTGTCGCCGGCATCGCTGCCGGCTTTTATGTTTTTAATGAGTTTACCAGCGCGGAAACTAAGGCGGCGGAAGCCGTCAAGAAGCAGAACGATGAGCTGGATAAACGCAAGACCATCCTTGACCAATTGCGGGAGCAGAAGGATGCCGGGCTAATTCCCGAGGCGGGCTACCAGAAGGCGCGCCGCTACCTTGACAAAAACGTTAAATTCTACACGGACGACCAAGGCCAGCTTTCTGAAAAACAGGGAACTCACAAGGAGAAGATCGCCCACAGTGGACCCAATGGAGCGTCATACTTCATGGACGAAGAAGTCACCAACCTGGAAGCAACCGATGCGGAACGGCAGAAAGCCGCACTAGATCAGCTTTCATTGGCGTCCCCCGGCCAGATTGAGGCGGCCAAAAAAATGCTGGAAGTCCTGAAAGACCTGAAGATAAAGACTGCGCAAGAAACCGAGGGAAAAATCCTCGAGATCGAAAAAAAATTTGACGACGATCGAAAAGCCATTCTAGCCGCCCGCGACACTGCCATCACCCTTGGCACGCAGGGGCCCAACCGAAACAATCTCCTCGAGGCGCAGCTAAAGGAGCTGGAATCCAAAAAGAACACAGACATCGGCAGGATTCAGTTTGAAGCCGACGAGAAGGCAAGAATTGCCCAGCGCGAAGCGATTGCCAAAGAGGAAGCCCGTGTCAAACAGGAATACACAAACAATAAGGCTGACCTGCAGGGCCAGCTTGCTGGTATCGAGGCCAACCCCAATCTGCAGGCTGACGATAAGTTCGCCCAATCGCTGCCCGTCCTGACCCGCATTCAAGAGTTGAACAAGGAGCGCGTCCAAGACCTGCAGAACATCTTGGACGCCGCCACCGCGATTAATGAGTTTGACCGGACTGACGAATACGATACGGCGAAGGCAGTCGAAGCCCAAACCGAGTTGAATGCGCTGAAGAATGAGCAGGTTTCGATTGAAAATAAAATCGGGAGCGAACATCGGCGCGAAGTTGCCGAGCGACTAGCGCTTGACCGGGCGGTTGCCAATCTCGAAAAGGCGAAGGTGAATAATTCTCTGCAAGATATTCGTTCTGATCCTAGGTTAGTGGATCGGGAACGCCGGGATAAGGAACTCCCGCTGTTGCTCAAACAGCAAGAGCTAGCCACAGACGAGCAGCGACGCGTGGAGGAGGAATTAGCCGACCCGAAAAACCTACTAACTCCCACCCAGAAGATTGCCCTTGAGCATGAACTCCTGCAGTTAAAGCGCGAGGGGTTTGATCTGCAGCTCCAACTTAACGAGGCGCAGAACGCGAACAACTGGTCTTATCAGTTGGAGAAGGCGCTGACGCAGATGCGGGAATTTCCGACGATTCAGCAGCAGGCGGCGCAGGCGATGGCCAGCGCGTTCCGGACGGCGACAGATTCCATCAGCGCGAACATCACGCAGGTGATCGAGGGGACGAAGAGCTGGCGCGATGCGATGCGGAGCATTTACAACACGGTGGTCAACGAGGTGATCTCGGCCTTCGTTAAAATGGCGGTGCAGCATCTGCTCGTGGAAAACATGATGACGGCCGCCACCGAGATCGGCACGACGATGCGGACCATGTTCAGCAGCTCGGCCGCCACAGCCGCCACGCTGGCCACGACCACGAGCGCCACTGAACAGGTATCCGCCAACACGGCCGTGGCGGGTTCCGGCGCCGCTTCATCCCAGGCATCCATTCCGTATATCGGCCCGATCCTGGCGATCGCGGCGATGGCGGCCGTGATCGCGGCCGTGATCGCGGCGTGCGGCGGATTCGCCGAGGGCGGCCCGGTCCGTGGTCCAGGAACTGGAACTAGTGACAGCATCTTGGCGCGCCTGTCGAATGGCGAGTATGTCTTTCCCGCAAGTGCAGTGGACCGGATCGGCGTGGATAATCTTGCGGCCTTGCATCACGGCACGGCCGCACCCGGAGCGCCGGCCGGTGGTGGTAAAAACAAGATGTCAGTCTATGCCTTCACTGATCCGCGCCAGATGGCAGACCATTTGGAAAAAAACAACGATCACGAAAAGTGGGTCGTGGACGTGATGAGCCGCAATATCCATAAATTCCGCTGAATCTAAATATGGAAAAAACATTATTCCAAGTTGAGTTTCGAGTGCGATTTATGCCGGATCATCCTAAGGCTGGTGAATACGAATTTGGTATTTTAATAGTCTGGCTTTATAGCCGATGCCAAAAAGATGCCGGCGCTATGGCTAATAAAATTATTGCCCCGCTTCCCTACTCAACTCATGGATGGAAAAGCTTTCCGGTGGAGCTGGAGAAAATGGAGCCTTACCAAATTAAATGCGTTGAGCAGGCTAAAATAATGGGAATTAATTTTGCGCTATTCCACTGGCCCAAAGGCAGCGATGAAAATGCAGTTTTAGGAAATTGGCCCTGCCTCATTCCACCGTTAAATCTAAAGTGATTAACAACCTTCATTTCACCGCTGCTGAAATTGCCGCCGCCCTTGGCCGGCGAGTGCAGCGCGTGCGCGAGTTATTGCACGAAGTGAAGCCGACAACGGTACGGATCGTGGCGGGCAATCAATCTGCCGCGTGGGCAGTAAATCAGTTTCCGGCCCCGCTGCGCGAGTCACTGACCGCCGCCGCAGTGAAACAGCGTTGTCGCACGATTGAAACCCTGCTCGCCATGCCGCGCCAGCAATATCAGCCGGCAGTCCCGCTGGATAAAATCTCTGATGAAGATATTCAGACGGCAACAAAATTGCGCGATGCCATGAAGCCATGGCTGATCGGGCAACATGATTTGAATTTGTCGGCGGCAGAAATTGAAGTGCGCGGCGTGGCGGACTATCAAAGAATTTTCGGCAACCGGATCACTGCCCGTTATTGGCGTGAATTATTTATGCGGACATTGCGCCGGGACAATGGTGCGGAAGAGTGGAACCGACTGGAAATTTATTTGCCGGATCGCCTGAAGCAAAAGAGCGCGCCGGCGGCTATGGTGTCGGAAGCGATCGCGGCTGACTTTGCCGAGTTGGAAAGTTTTATCGCCGGTTGCACAAACCCGCACGCGCCCAACAAAACCGAATGCGCAGGCGTGTGGACGCTGGCACTGGATAAGTTTACGGCGTTGGTGCAGGCCGGCACGCCTGAAAAATCCGCTGCGCGCCGCGTGCGGAAATTCCTTTCGGCGCGGGCCTCTTTTCTAGCCGCGTCGCGCGATGCGTTATGGATTGCCTGGAAACGGAAATTGCAAACTCTGCAAAATGCCGGTGGCGACGCGAAGTCGATGCGCGATCGTCGCGCCGAAAACGGATCACAATTCACTTTGCCGGAAGATGACCGCGACGCGCTGATTCATCGTGCCGTTTTTGTTTATCGTGGTGACATCGCGCCGGCCTGGCGCGATTTATTGCGTAAAGGATTTTCGCCGGCCGTAGTGGAACGCTACGCCGGGCGCGCGGTGAATAAATCCCATGTGCCGGCGAGCGTGATGGATTCCATCGCTCCGGAAGTGGAAATCTTGACTGTGATGCACCGTGGCCCGCGCGCGTTTGATTCGATCCGTGGCCACGTCACGCGTAGTTATGACGGCATAGCTTCTTTGCAGTGTGTGTCTGGTGATGACTTCACCATGAACACCTATTTTTATATTCCTGACGGCAAGGGCTGGTTTGATCTCACGCGCGGCCAGGTCATTCTCTTTATTGATTTCCGTTCGCTGCGCATTTTGGGGTGGGCATTGGAACCGCGTAAAAGTTACAGCTCGCTGACGATCCGCAGTCTTTGCACAAATGTCTTTGGAGAATTTGGCGTGCCGCTGGTTTTGTATTTTGAACGTGGCCTCTGGAAAAGCGCCACACTGTTAAAGGGTAAAACTGATCCATTCACATTTACTGAAATCAGCCAGGGTTTGCGTGAGTTTGGCGTCACCTTCAAACACGCGATCCGTCCGCGCACAAAAGTTGTCGAGCGCATCGGTGGAATGTTCCAGGACATCGCTGAAGCCGAGCCGGGTTATTGCGGCCGTGACGAGCGCCGCGACGCGCCGGAATCATTGCGCAAGCAGATGGCCGAAGTCGCCACCCGCAAAGTTCACCCGGAAAAATATTTTTATTCTCTGGATCAATGGAACCGTCGCATTGAGGAGTTGGTGAATCAATACAACGCGGAACCGCAGCAAGGGCATATTCTCGCCGGCATGTCCCCAGAGCAGGCGTTTGAAAAATATATCAGCCAAGAAAATCCGCCCATGCAATTTCCCGCCGGCCTTCGCTATCTGCTCGCCAATGATAAGCGCCTGGCGCGTGTCACCTTGAACGGCGTCACGATCCAAATTGGTAAAGTGAAATTTAATTATCGCGGGCAGGAAATCGCGCACATGGTTGGCCGGGAAGTTCTGGCCTGGTTCGATCCTGAAAATCCCGAATCCATCACCATCACCGCGCTTGACCACACCAATCCGATCACGGTTGCCCGTTCCGAAAATCCGAACGCCTTGGAAAGTCTGATCGCGCCGGAATCCGGCACGTTGGGCCGCGAGCTTTCCCGGATCGGAGGCCAGGCGTCGCACATGAAAACTCGCTTTAATGTGGTGAAAGCGAAATTCCCGCTGCCGGCGCGGATGCTGTTGGGGGCCGCGCAAAAATTGGAGCTGGGGCAGGAAATTACCGCGCAGAAAAATGAGCTTACGGAAAATGCGTCGCGCCGGCAGCGCCAGCGCAGCCAGGCAAACAAGTTTGCGCAGCGCACGGGAATTGTCGTGCCGGAACGCGCGCAGGAAAACTTGCAGCCGGGCGATGCGCGGTTCCTAGCTGATTTCTTGAATGACGAAACCGAAGAAAATCCACCGTCAAAATCTCTCACGCAGGTGGACGGTAAGTTTATTTACCACCTGAAACCATTTGACGGAAAGGATGCAAAATGAGTTCCACACGCAAAGCTAAAGACGATTCAGTTTTCCACCAATCCCGTTTTGCGAGCAGCCCGGCGATCGTGCGCGGGTTGCAAGCATATCTTGTGGCACTTCGTTGCACAGCCCTGGACAGTGCGGCGGATCGCGAGCTGGTTTGGTTTCTGCAATATCTCTCGCACCGCGAAGGTGGTCTGGCGGCGGTGGCCAAGGATTTGATTGCCAAATTTCCCGACCGGATTCAGACATCGGAAATGATTAAGCTGAAGGCCACGCCGGGCAAAATGCTTAGTGCGGAGCAAGTATTGGGAATTCGCCGCAGGCTGCCTCTTGAAGCCGCCGCGCAGTTTTCAATCAAGGCTGATTTTGATTTGAACAGCTTATTAGAGGATGACAGTCGTCACAATCTACCCGCCAGTTATCCCGCTTCGGATTTTTTTGCGCATTGTCGCGCCGCTGCCGCTTCCAACCTTGAAATAGATTTGATGGAGTTTTGCCTTAACGCGGCGGATGGATTTGGCAGCCCGTGGTATTTTTCCGGGCTGCCAGACGTGCTGCGCGAATATCAGGCTGATTTCATCAAATCAAAAATTGGCGGCGGCTACGTCACGGCGCTGGGGCAAAAGGTGTTTGAGGTTTTGGATTACACGGCCTATTGCCGGGGGCTGACATTGATTAAGGGCGAAACGCGGTTGGGTAAGTCTCATGCTGGCCGGGCGTGGTGCGAGCAGCATCCGGGCAAGGCGCGGTTCGTCGAGGTGCCTTCCGGCAATGATGAAGTGACATTTTTTCGCGATCTGGCGCGCGGTCTGGGACTGGGAAATTTTCTCAATTACAAGGTGGTGCAAATCCGCGAGCGCGTCGAATACGTCTTGCGGACGGGTGACATCATTTTGGTTTTGGATGAAGCGCAGCGCCTTTGGCCGCAGACGAATTTTCGCGAAGGCTACCCCAAGCGCATCGCTTGGGTGATGACGATGGCAAATGACGGTGTGCCAATCTGCATGATTTCTACGCCGCAATTTTTCGTGACGCAAAAGGTGGTTGAAAAAAACGGCTGGAATTCTGCCCAACTCACCGGCCGGATCAGCCATTACGAATCACTGCCACAAGACCTGTCCCAAGACGATTTGATTGGTGTTGCAAAAGCGGTTTTACCGGAGGCGGACAGAGAAGTTTTAAGGGCGCTTGCGGTCTATGCTCAATCATCTGCCCGCTACCTGGCGGCGATTGATTCCATCGCTAAACGTGCGCGCTATATCGCCACGCGTGATGGCCGCACCGAGGCCACGGCCGGCGACGTGCGGCGCGCGATGAAAGAGTCAGTTGTGCCGGCGGATACAAAATTACTTTGCGCATTGGGAAGCGTCGGCGGTGCCAAGCTGCCAAAAATTAAACCCGCGCCAATGACTGGGCTGGTTGCCGATCCAGAATTGGCACCTGATACCACGGAAGAAATTTTGCCAGTCGCGCGACGTGGTGTTGCGCCGGGAGTCCCAGGATCGCGTCACCGCGCCGGACACCCCGCCTCATTAATCGAGGCTTAAACTAGCTTTTAATCTCCGGTTAATCCGGGGCTTGAATCACGGAAAAACGCCCGCCAAAGGGCGCGTGATTCTTCTTGTCTAAAATCTTGGAACTTGGAACTCTCCCAAACCCGACAGAATCACCGTGGTTTTACA
>JBAXIY010000065.1:0-13875 GCA_037138135.1 Verrucomicrobiia bacterium | reverse complement strand
AGAATTTGAAACTGGGAACCGTCATCGGCCGCGTCACGTTGAGCAAGTCCGTGGACTTGTTGAAGGGCGGACGTTTTCTGGTGGTGAGCCCGTTCAGCCGTGAACAGTTTGCCAAAGGCATCAACGCGAAGCCGAGCATGGGCACCGACCCGAGCCTCGTTGTGTATGACGACATCGGCGGCGGTGTGGGCGATGTGATCGGTTACGAAGAAGGCGCGGAAGCCGCGCAACCGTTCGAAGTGTCGCCGCCGATTGACGCGATCAATGCGGCGCTAGTGGATGAAATGTTTTACAACCCGTGGAAGGGTTAATTTGTAGCGGCGGTCTGTGACCGTCGCTGGTGAAGTCAGTAAAAGTCGGCGCTCACAGAGCGCCGCTACAAAAAGAAAAAATTTATATGAGCCAAGTTATCAGTGCCCGTGACATTCAAGAAATGATCCGCAGCGGTCAGGGAATCAATATTCCCGCCGACGCCATCGTCACTCCGTCTGCGCGCGAGATGTTGCAAGACATCGAAACGAATGGCACCCGCGCCATCGCCACCGGGGCCGCTACCGCACCAGTCAGCGCCGACAAACTGTCGCCGCCGACCAAAAAGCTTAATTCCAAGTCATCCAAAGCGGAGCTTGAAGCGTTCTTCAATTCGCCCTACGCGCACAGCTTGAAAGAGCAGATCTGCGAAATGGGTCATCGCCTCTGGAAGCGCGCTTACGTGGATGGCAACGGTGGCAACATGGCCATCCGCGTCGGTGAAGACATCGCGATCTGCACGCCGACGCTCGTCAGCAAAGGTTCGCTCAAAACGTCGGACATGTGCCTCGTGGACTTCGAAGGTAACCAACTTTGCGGCACCAAGAAGCGCACGAGCGAAATCCTGATGCACTTGCAGATGATGAAGAAGCAGCCAAAAGCGGTTGCCACCTGTCATTGCCATCCGCCTTACGCCACGGCGTTCGCGGTTGTCGGCCAGGCGCCGCCCACCTGCATGTTGCCGGAATATGAAGTGTTTTGCTCTGTCGGTGTCGCGCCGTATCGCACGCCCGGTTCGCCGGAGATGGGCAAGCTCGTCGCCGACATGACCGATGATTACAACACCATCCTCATGGCCAATCACGGTGTCGTGACGTGGAGCCACAACAACATTGAGGAAGCCTACTGGCGCATGGAAATCATCGAAGCCTACTGCCGCACGATCGTCGTCGCTGGCCAGCTCGGCAAGCCGATCAACACATTCACCGGCCCGCAGATGAAGGAGATTCTCAACATCAAGCAGAGCCTCGGCTTTGTGGATCCGCGCATCGGCATGAAGGAATGTGAATTGTGCGACAGCGGCGAATGGCGTCCTGGCGCGACCTGTCAGGCTCCAGCCTCCAGCGAACCGACCGTCGGCCTCGACGCTGAAGCGGAAGCGGCGGTGAAAGCCATTACGGATCAGATTCTGGCGCGAATGAAGTAAGTTAAGCCCTATCAAAAACGGCGAGCCAGATTTGGTTCGCCGTTTTGTTTTGTCTTTGGCCAGCGATACGGATTTTGTTACGCTGCGGTCATGCGAATTTTCACTTGGATTTTTGGCCTGCTGCTGGCGATATCGGTTTCCGGCGCGGAAATCCATTTTAATTTTAGCGACTACGCCGACGGCACAACGCCCACAAATTTTCAACCCGTGTTGGCAGGCGGAGGGCAGCCGGGCGCTTGGAGCATCGTCACGGCCGAGGTGCCGCCGTTGCTTGCGCCGCTCACGGACAAGGCTCTCGTCGTCGCCCGCCACGGTGTGCTGGCGCAGACGAGCACGGATGCGACCGATGAGCGGTTTCCCATGTTCATTTTCGCCGGGGAAAAATTTCGCAATTTCAAATTCACCACGCGATTCAAAATCGTCAGCGGCATCACCGAGCAAATGGCGGGCGTGGTGTTTCGGTATCAAAATGCCTCGAACTACTACGTGGTTCGCGCCAGTGCGCTGGGTCAAAACGTCAGGTTTTACAAGGTCGTGAACGATGTGCGCTCCGATCCCATCGGGCCAGCCATGAACATAACGGCAGGCGAATGGCATTCGCTCGGCGTGCAGTGTGAGGGCAATCAAATCTTTGTTGCTTTCGACGGCCAAGCACTGCCCGCGCTGGGTGATAATACGTTCACGGAAGGTCAACTCGGTTTTCGCACGAAGTCGGATGCCGTTTGTTATTTCACCGATGCAATGGTCAATTACACGCCGATTGTGCCGAACGCGCAAATCGTCGTGAATAGCATCATGGAAAAACAACCGCGCATCGTCACCCTGCGAATTTATACTGCGCAAGCGGACGGCACCACCGCGGTCGTGGCCAGCAACGATGCGGCGGAAATCGGCAAAGCTGGCACGGACGCGGAGGAAAACGCCATCAAGGAGGGAACTACTTCATTTGTCCGCGAAAAGGGTATCGTGTCCATGACCTTGCCGTTGCACGACCGCAACGGTGAATTCATCGCTGCCGTGCGCGTGCGGTTAAAATCTTTCTTCGGCGAGACGCAAGACAACGCATTAACCCGCGCCCGCATCGTCGTGAAGCAGATTCAGGATCAGGTTATGTCGGACAAGGATTTACTGTAGGCAACCGTCACGCCGAACGAACTTCGACACTCGCGATTTCGCCGTCTTCGCATTCTGCCAGCACCTCGAACGGACGACAGCAGACTTCACAATCCGTCGTGAAGCATTGCGCCGCGATGCCTGTGTCAATCGCGACACCAAAAGTCTGGCCGCAGAACGGGCATTGAACATCGGCGAACTCTTCCATGCGGGAAACCTTAACCTCATTTGAGCAAAGCGCAATAAAACGGAAAAGTCGGCCAACCGAACTTGGGGATTGGTTGCGTCCCGGCCCATTTACTTTCAAAATTCGGCCCAACGTATGACTGTCAAACATGCATCATCATTGAATCCGTTCATTCGCCAACATATCAAGACCATCGAACTCGCCGGCGTGGTGATGCGCATCGGCAGTTTTTCGCTGGTGAGCTGGCTCGGGCCAGCCAGTCCGTTCTTATTCGTCTGGATTTTCAACACCATTGACGCGGTGGGCCTGACCTGGTGCGCGGTGTTAAAAAAAGATTCTGCCTACACGCTGCTCAACGCCTTCTGGATTGTCATTGGCATCATCGGCATCTTGCGAGTCACAGTGCTGCACCCATAATCGCACCGGTTGCGACCTCAACGCTCCTGCTCAGTCTGAATTCCGATTTGCCACTTCCCCTCGTTTAAGAGATAGTGTGCCTCCGCTTTTTGCGGACAATTATGAAACCCCAAGTCGAAATCTACGACACGACCCTGCGCGACGGCAGTCAGGGCGAAGGCATCAATTTCTCGGTCGCAGACAAACTGCGAATTGCCGAGAAGCTCGATTCTTTTGGCGTTCATTATATTGAAGGCGGCTGGCCGGGTTCCAATCCCAAGGACATTGAATTCTTTGCCCAAGCGAAGAAAAAGAAATTCAAAAACGCCAAGCTCGCGGCCTTTGGCTCCACGCGCAAGAAAGGCGTGCCGGTCGAACAAGACGATCAAGTTCGGTTGCTCATCGAGGCCGAAACGCCCGTCGTCACGATCTACGGCAAGACCTCCATGTTGCACGTGAAGGAAGTCCTGCGCTGCACGCCCGAGGAAAATCTCGCGATGATCGGCGACACCGTGAAATTTCTGAAAGACCACGGCAAGTTCGTTATCTACGACGCTGAACACGGCTTTGACGGCTTCAAGCTCGATCCCGAATACGCGCTCGACACCTGGCGCGCGGCGGAAAAAGCCGGCGCGGATTTCGTGGTGCTCTGCGACACCAACGGCGGCTGTCTGCCGGCGGAAGTCGCCGCCATCACCAAGACGGCGATGGGCAAATTGAATTGCAAGATCGGCATCCACACGCATGACGACATCGGCATGGGCGTGGCGAACGCGCTGGCCTCGCTCGACGCGGGCGCGGTGCATGTGCAGGGCACCATCAACGGTTACGGCGAGCGCACGGGCAACTGCAACCTGACCAGCGTCATCCCCTGCGTGGCGCTCAAGCTGAAGAAAACCTGCGTGCCCGCGAAATCGCTGGCGAAGCTCAAGGAGCTTTCCATGTTCGTGGATGAAGTCGCGAATCTGCGCCACAATCCACGCCTGCCGTGGGTCGGTTCGGCGGCGTTCGCGCACAAAGGCGGCGCGCACGTCAATGCCGTTCAGAAGCTCGCGTCGAGTTACGAACACGTGGACCCGTCGCTCGTCGGCAATGAACGGAACATTCTCATCAGCGATCTTTCCGGCCGCAGCAACATCGTCATCAAGGCGCAGGAGCTCGGCTTCAAGATCACGAACGACACGCCGGAATTGCGCCAGATCCTCGACTCAATCAAGCAGCGCGAGCACGAAGGCTACGAATATGAAGCCGCCGAGGCTTCGATGGCGTTGATTATCCGCGGCATCCTGGACCACAACCCGGCGCTGCTGTTCGACGTGGAGAAATATCACGTCTCAATGCGCCGCGACGCGAAGCAATCCATCTGCGAAGCGACCGTGCGCGTCCGTGTCGGCAAGAAAGTCCACGACGAAATCGCGGAAGGCGACGGCCCGGTGAATGCGCTGGATTCCGCGCTGCGCGCCGCGCTGGCGAAATCATTTCCCAAGCTGAAGAAGATCACACTCACCGATTACAAGGTGCGCATCCTCGACGGCGTGGCCGGCACGGCGGCCAAGACCCGCGTGCTCATCGAATCCAGCGACGGCAAACGCGAATGGGGCACCGTCGGCGTGAGCGAAAACATCATCGAAGCCAGCCTGCAAGCGCTGGTGGACTCAATGGAATTCGCGCTGCTGAAGAAGTGAGACACGAATTTCACTAATTTTCACGAATTCATGGGCGAACTCATTTACAAAGAAGAGGCGTTCAAGATTGTTGGTTGTTGCATGGAAGCGCATCGTGAACTTGGTAAAGGTCACAATGAAGTGATTTACAAAGATGCGTTGGAAATCGAATTCCAACGGCAGGGAATTCCATATAAACGCGAACTGGAATTCAAGTTGGCTTACAAAGGCGTGATTCTGCCGCACAACTATTTCGCCGACTTTGTGGTGATGGACAAAATTATTTTGGAAGCGAAAGCCATTGAGTGTTTGATTGACTCGCACGTCAAGCAAACGCTCAATTATCTGGCTGCTTCCAAGTTGAAGTTGGGGCTGCTCGTGAACTTCGGCGAAGATTCGCTGAGTTACAAACGTGTCGTCCTGTGAGTTTTAATTCGTGTTAATTAGTGTAATTCGTGTCTATGTCTGAAATTTCCAAAGCCTACGAGCCGCAGTCCGTCGAGGACAAATGGTATGACTTCTGGCTGAAGCAGGGTTGCTTCACCGCCGATCCGAAGTCGGCCAAGCCCGCGTATTCCATCGTCATCCCGCCGCCGAACGTCACCGGCATGCTCCACATGGGCCACGTCCTGAACAACACCATTCAGGACATCCTCAGCCGCAAGGCGCGCATGGACGGCAAGGAAGTGCTCTGGCTGCCCGGCACCGACCATGCCGGCATCGCCACGCAGGTGATGGTGGAAAAGCAGCTCAAGAAAGAGGAGAAAAAATCCCGGCACGATCTCGGCCGCGAGGAATTTCTGAAGCGCGTCTGGGTGTGGAAAGAAAAGCACGGCGACATCATCATCAACCAGCTCAAAAAGCTCGGTTGCTCCTGCGATTGGACGCGCGAACGCTTCACGATGGACCCGGAATATTCGAGCTGCGTGCAGAAAGTGTTCGTCGAGCTTTACAAAAAAGGCCTGATTTATCGCGGCAAGCGCATGGTGAACTGGTGCCCCGTGTCCCAGACCGCGTTGTCCGACGAAGAAGTGGAAATGAAACCGCAGAACGGTTTCATGTATCACTTCAAGGTGCAGGTCGCGGAAGCGCCGGACACTTGGCTCACCATCGCCACCACGCGCCCCGAGACGATTCCCGGCGACACCGCCGTGGCCGTGAATCCAAAAGACCCGCGTTACGCGCATCTCATTGGCAAGCACATCGTGCGTCCGCTGCCCGCCGAATTGCCGCGCGAACAAAAGCTCATCCCGATCATCGGCGACGAGCATGTGGATTTTGAATTCGGCACCGGCGTGCTCAAGGTCACGCCCGCGCACGACAAGGCGGACTTCGACATCGGCGCGCGCCACAAGCTGCCGCTCATCGAAGTCATCAATGCCGACGGCACCATGAACACCCTGGCGGGTGGGTCACTGGCGGGATTGGATCGCTTTAAGGCGCGCAAAGTCGCGGTGGAAATTCTTACGGAACAGGGCGTGATGATTGAAGCTAAGCCTTACGAGAATAACGTCGGTTTCAGCCAGCGCGCGGATGTGCCGATTGAACCGCGTTTGAGCGAGCAATGGTTTTTGAAATATCCCGCCGTGCCGGAATCCAAGGCCTGCGTGGCCGAAGGCCGGATGAAATTTCATCCCGACCGCTGGGCGAAAGTTTACGACCACTGGCTGACGAACATTCAGGACTGGTGCATCAGCCGCCAGCTTTGGTGGGGTCATCGGATTCCGGTTTGGTCGAAAGACTACGCTGACCATTTGGCTTCGGTTAGTGACTCTGACAAAATTGATAAAGCCACACGTGGACGTAACGATTTCGTTGTTCGCACTGAACCTCAAATCAAGTTTGCAGAAGACAATGATAAGCCCGCCCGAATCTACATTTGCATTTCACCCGATGCTTCGGCTGATTCGGATCAAAAAAACATTATTCAGCTAATTGAATCACTTGGATACAAACAAGACCCCGACGTCCTCGACACCTGGTTCAGCTCGTGGCTGTGGCCGTTCGCCACGATGGGCTGGCCGGAGCAGACCGAGACGTTGAAGAAGTTTTATCCGACCACCGACCTCGTCACCGGGCCGGACATCATTTTCTTCTGGGTCGCGCGCATGATCATGGCCGGCTACGAATTCATGGGCGAGGCGAAGTTCGCGCTCCCGGATGCGATGCCGTTCCAGAATGTTTATTTCACCGGCATCATCCGCGACAAGCAGGGCCGCAAGATGTCCAAGACGCTCGGCAATTCGCCCGACCCGCTCGTGCTCATCGCCCAATACGGCGCGGACGCCCTCCGCTTCGGCACCATGCGCAGCGCGCCGCTCGGCCAGGACGTGCTCTTCGACGAGAAGGACGTGGAACTCGGCCGCAACTTCTGCAACAAGCTCTGGAATGCCTGCCGTTTCCGCCAGATGCAAGGCGGCGAAGTTCAGGGCGAGATCGAACGCACGTTGCTCACGCCGGATGACAAATGGATTCTGCTCAAGCTCGACGCCGCGATCCGCGAAGTCACCATCGCGCTGAACGAATATAAATTCAGCGAAGCCACCGCCGCGCTCTACAAATTTTTCTGGAGCGAGTATTGCGACTGGTATGTCGAGGCAAGCAAAGCCTCATTGCCACGTCCGCCCGCCGAAGCTGCGCCCGGTGAAGCCCCGGTTGCCGCCGCCGCACTCAGCCCGGAAGTCGAAGCGCGCAAAGCGAACACGATTGCCGTGATCGATTTTGTGCTCTCGCACACGATCCGTTTGTTCCATCCGTTCGTGCCGTTCATCACGGAAGAACTCTGGAACGGGATGGGTTACGCCACCGACATGCCGGATAATCAGGGCGGCAAGACCATCATGAACGCGCCGTGGCCGCTGCCGTTCGACGAGGATTTCAAAGGCCACTACGGTCTCGACGATTGCTACGTTGAAATGACGGACACGAAATACGAACTCGTCCGTAACGGCCGCGATCTACGCCGCGCGGGAAATATTCAAGCCGCGAAGAAGGTGAAATACGTCTTCAAACCTGCGCAACATCTCACGCCACACGACGCGGAAGTAATCAAGCTGTTGCTCAACGCCGAATCGCTCGAAGTGAACGACAGTTATCAGCCGCCGAAGGGCACGCCGGTCGTAGCGTCACCGCTGGGTGAATTGTTCCTACCACTCGAAGGCTTGATTGATGTTGCTGCCGAAAAAATCCGCCTCACGAAGGAAGTGGAGAAGATCAAATCTGAGATCGTGAAAGTGGAACAGAAGCTGGCGAACCCGAACTTCACAACGAAAGTTCCGCCCGCCGTGCTCGCTGAACACGAACAGCGTCTCATCGAGTGGAAAACCAAACTCGCGCACACGCAGGCGTCACTCGAAGTGCTGGGTTAATTTCTCTGGAACGCCAAGGCTGCGCTCCACGCGAACCGCTCACGAAAGAATAAAATTCTTGCGTGTGTTTCGCGGGTTTCGCGGTTAATTTTCCGGCGTCATGGAGCACGGACTTGTCACCGATATCGCCATCTGCATCATTGCAGCTTGGGTGGTTGCCGTGATTTCCCAAGTAGCGCGCCAGCCACTGTTGCTCGCATATCTCGTCGCCGGTTTCGCGGTCGGCCCGCACGGATTTCAATGGGTCACCAATCCCGATTCCATCCAAACCATTTCCGAAATCGGTCTGTCGCTGCTGCTGTTCATGATTGGACTGGAGATTGACCTCAAGCGAATGTTGAGCGCGGGCCGCGTCATCACGTTCACGGCGCTATCGCAAATCATCGGCTGCACGGTGCTGGGCTGGCTGGTTTTCAACTTCATCGGACCGGCGCAGAATAAATTGGAGGCCGTCTATCTCGCAATCGCCGCCGCGATGAGCAGCACGGTCATCATCGTCAAAATCCTCTACGACAAACGCGAATTAGAAACGCTCGCCGGCCGTATCACGCTCGGCGTGCTCGTCTTACAAGACATTTTTGTGATTCTGTTTCTGGCCATTCAGCCGAATCTGAAAAATCCTGCCATCACGCCACTCGTGCTGGCGTTGGGCAAAGTCATTTTGCTTTTGTCCGTCGCGTTTTTAACGAGCCGGTTTGCCCTGCCGAAAATTTTCAAACAGATTGCGCGCCTGCCGGAACTTGTCTTGGTCGGTGCGCTAGCGTGGTGTCTGGCGCTCGCCGGATTCGCTGGCTGGCTGGGACTTTCCACCGCGATGGGCGCGCTGATCGCGGGCATGATGATCTCGACCTTTCCCTACACGCTCGACGTCGTCGCGCGCGTGACGAGCATTCGCGATTTTTTTGTGACGCTATTTTTTGTCGGCCTCGGCATGGAGATTCCCCTGCCTACTTGGAGCTATATTTTGTGGACGCTGTTCGTCTGCTTGTTTTTGGTGGCGAGCCGGTTCGCAACGGTGTTCCCCCCGCTCTACCTGATGCGTCAGGGTTTTCGCGTGAGCCTGCTGCCAGCCATCAACCTCTCGCAGTTGAGCGAATTATCTCTGGTGCTGTTGGCGCTCGGTTTGAAAAGCGGTGATGTCACACCCAACACCATCGGCATCGCGGCATTTTCTTTCGCATTCCTCGCCGTAGGCTCAACGTATGGGATTTTGAAAAGCGACGGACTGCTGCGAACCCTGACGCCGTGGCTACGCAAATTAGATTTGAAGGATCTCGATCAGGATGAGAATGAAAATTCCGGCGGCGAAAAATCCAAACGCATCTGCTTGCTCGGTTTTTCGTGGACGGCCAGTTCGCTGCTCGCCGAAATCGAACGCAACCGCCCGGATTTGATTCCTGAAATCGTCGTGATTGATTTCAATCCCGTCGTTCACGAAAAGCTGAAGGCGCGTAAAGTCCATGCCGTTTACGGCGACATCACCGCGCGTGACGTCTTGCATCACGCCGGCGCAGGCCACGCGGAATTTATTATCTGCTCGCTGCCGAACATGGTGCTGAAAGGCGCGGACAATTTGAAAATGCTCCGCCAGTTGCGCGAACTGAATCCCGAGGCGAAAATTATTGTTCACGCTGAACTGCTCGCCGACGTGCCGAAACTTTACGCCGCTGGTGCGAGCTACGTCACCGCGCCGCGCCTGCTCGAAGCCGCCGACCTGCTGCAAGTTGTCGAAGCGCACGAACAAAATCTCCTCGAACAAAAACAACACGCGCAGCTCAAGCAAATTGAACAGCGCCCCGAAATCATCCCGTAATTTTATGAAGCCCGTTTTCCTCAATTCTGCCCTGACTGCCGCCATCAAAGCCGCGCGCGCTGCCGGCAAAGTCATGCACGCCAACTGGCACAAGCCCAAGCGGGTGAACTCTGCCGAAGCGCACGACATCAAACTGGAACTCGATGTGCAATGTCAGGCGCTCATTGAAAAAATTCTCGCCGCCGCGTATCCGGAGATTCCCGTGCTCGGCGAGGAAGGCAACACCGGCGACACCACCGCCGCGTATCGCTGGGTGATTGACCCGATTGATGGCACGGTGAATTATTTCTTCGGGATGCCGCACGCGGCCGTTTCCATCGCGCTCCAGCACAAAGAGCAATCCGTCGTCGGCGTCATCTATGATCCGTTCACAGACGAAATTTGGACGACGACGACCGGTAAGCCGACACGGTTGAACGGGAATATTGTCCGCGTCAGTAATCGTTCGCGCATCGAAGACGCAGTCATTGCGATGGGATTTTCCAAGAGCCAAGACAATCTCAATAAAAGCATGCCGCATCTGCTCCGCCTCGCGCGCCGCGCCAAAAAAATCCGCATCATGGGTTCCGCCGCGCTAGAGCTGGTTTACGTCGCCAGCGGGCGTCTCGATGCCTACGTCGAGCGCACTATCAATCTTTGGGACATAGCGGCGGGTAGCCTGCTCGTGGAAAATGCGGGCGGAGAATTTTACGTCCTGCCCGCGCCGAATGGCAAACTGCGCATGTGCGCCGACAACGGCAAACTGCGGAAGAAACTTCAGGTCGGAAGCTTGCTGAAATAGTTTTTCAGCTTCGCCACCGCGTGCGCGCGGTGGCTCAATTTATTTTTCACATCCTCGCCGAGTTCGGCAAATGACTGGGTAAATCCGGACGGCACGAACAGCGGATCGTAACCAAACCCGCCCTGCCCGCTGGCGGATGATTGAATTCGTCCTTCGCACTTGCCGTCGAAGATGCTGGTTGCTAGTTGCGGGTTGCTGGTTACTGATTCCACCGGTGCGAGCGCGATGACGCAACGGAAGCGCGCGGTGCATTTTTCCGGCGGCACATCTTTTAGCAGAAGCAGCAGCTTGGCGTTGTTGTCCGCATCCTTGGAATTTTCAGATTTATCGAGCGCGGCGAAACGCGCGGAATGCACGCCGGGCGCACCGTTCAACGCATCTACTTCCAAACCTGAATCGTCGGCGAGAACAAAAAAGTTATGAGTGACGAGTGAAAAGCGATGAGCGGTAAGCCAGCAGGCAAGTTCCACGGCTTTCTTGGTCGCGTTACCGGCAAAGGTGTCGGCATCTTCCACCACGGCGGGTGCCCCGGGAAATTCCTTGAGCGTAAGGCAGCGAAATTGCGTGCCGAGGATGGCTTGAATTTCTTCGACCTTGTGGGCGTTGCGCGTGGCGATGAGCAGCGTTGTCATGCGCGGAGGTTATCAAAATCTGCTTGCGGTGCAAATTACTGGGCGCAGAATCAGCGGATGAAATCCCGATTACTGTTTGTCCTTTGGCTTGGTTCTACCCTGCTGCTTCGCGCCGTTGATATGAGCGCGCCAGCGACCACAAATGTCGCTGCCCCTTACATCCTCACGCCGCCCGCCCCCGCCACGCCGCGCATCAATGGCGCGAATGTTTTTGGCGTGCGCCCCGGCTCGCCGTTTCTTTACACGATTCCGGCGACGGGCGACCGGCCGATGGAGTTCAGCGTCGAAGGCATCCCAGATGGTTTAATAATTGTTACGAACGGAATTGACCCCACAATTAAACGTAGACCTCATGGCGTGTTGAAACTTAATCCTGTTACCGGTCAAATAACGGGTTCAATTATAGGCAAGGGTGAATATAAAATCGTCTTGTGCGCGAAAAACTCCCAAGGCGAAGCCAAGAAAGATTTCCGCATCGTCTGCGGCGACCAGATTGCGCTCACGCCGCCGATGGGCTGGAACAGTTGGAACTGTTTCGCGCACGCAGTTTCACAGGACAAGGTGAAAAGCGCGGCGGATGCGATGGTGAAAAGCGGCCTGAACAACCACGGCTGGAGCTACATCAATGTGGACGATTACTGGCAGAACCATCGCGGTCCGAATGCGGATTCATCTCGCGAATTACGGGATGCAAACGATCCGACGTTGCGCGGTTCCTTCCGCGATGCGAAGGGTTTCATCGTGCCCAACTCACGGTTCCCAGACATGAAAGGCATGGCAGATTACATTCACAGCCTCGGCTTGAAAGCGGGACTTTATTCCTCGCCCGGCCCGTGGACGTGCGGCGGCTGCACGGGAAGTTTTCAACATGAACAACAAGATGCGGCGACTTACGCGCAGTGGGGGTTTGATTATTTGAAATACGACTGGTGCAGTTATGGCAGCGTCGCTTCTGGAAAAATGACCAACGTAACGAACGTTCCGCTTTACACCAAGTCCTCGACCAACATTGCAGGTGCGGTTTATCCCTACGCGCTGATGGGCAAATTCCTGCGCGCTCAAAAGCGCGACATTGTATTCAGCCTTTGCCAATACGGCATGGCGGACGTGTGGCAATGGGGCGACTCGGTCAACGGTAATTGTTGGCGCACCTCCGGCGACATCACCGATGCTTGGGCACACGAAGCCCGCATGGCGAACTGGCAAGGCTCAGTGACCAGCATCGGCTTTAGCCAGGACAATGCCGCGCCTTACGCCAAACCCGGGAACTGGAACGATCCCGACATGCTCGTCGTGGGCGAAGTCGGCTGGGGCAATCTGCATCCGTCACGCCTGACACCTGACGAACAATACTCGCACATCAGCCTTTGGTGTCTGCTGGCGTCGCCGTTGCTGATCGGTTGTGACATGACCAAGCTGGATGACTTTACACTTAACCTTTTGTGCAATGATGAAGTGCTCGCGCTCGATCAGGACGAACTTGGCAACCAAGCAACCTGCGTATTGAAAGATGGCGACATACGCGTTTATGATAAAACGTTGGCCGATGGCGGACACGCCTTTGGAATTTTTAACCTCGGCGCGATGGTCGCCAACTGGGAATTGAAGGCGCTCACGCAATTCGGACTCTCCGGCAAGCAATCTGTGCGCGACCTGTGGCGGCAAAAAGATATTTCCACATTAGACGCGGCGAAAGATTCCTTGCCACTCACGATTCCCGTCCACGGCGTAATGCTCTACAAATTCACGGCGGTGAAGTGATTCACGCCAGCAATTTGGCGAGCCGAGCATGGTTGCGTTTATACTCCGCAATCAAACGGTCGTAGTGCCACATTTTGCGCAACGCACGGATAGTCAGATATACCGCCAGTGTAATGAGGCCGAGGTTAATGCCGACCAACGGCACCAGCCAGTGCATGACCTGATTCATCTCGTAGGCTTTGGACGTGGCGATGAGCACGCTCAAGACGGACAGCGGGAACGCAAAAATGGCGATGCCGGTGCGCAAGGTGGCCAGTGCCGTGCGCTTCTCCGCCAGCAATAACTGCATTTCGTTAAATACCATCGCATCCAGCGGCGGGTCCAATTGATCACTCATGGCAAATTGACTCTAGCACAAGTCAAGCGAAGTGGAACAATTTTGCACGTGGGAAAAATCAAAAGGCGAACAGTTTCCTGTTCGCCTTTCGTGTTTCGATTTGAATTCGCTTAGTAGCGGTAGTGTTCCGGTTTATACGGGCCTTCCACCGGCACGTTCAGATAATCAGCTTGCGCCTTGCTCAGCTTGGTCAGCACCACGCCGATTTTTTCCAAATGCAAACGCGCGACTTCTTCGTCCAGTTTTTTGGAGAGGCGATAGACGCTCTTCTCGTATTTGTCCTTGTTCGCCCAGAGGTCAATCTGCGCGAGGGTCTGGTTGGTGAACGAGTTGGACATGACGAACGACGGATGGCCGGTGGCGCAAC
>JBAXIY010000064.1:0-13983 GCA_037138135.1 Verrucomicrobiia bacterium | reverse complement strand
TTGGCGAACGGCGGGCCGTCGTGCAGGACAAATTTCTCGGCGTTGGCGCGGCTGGCTTGAATGCGTTCGTAGAGTTTGGCGGCCTGCCATTTTTTCAGACGCTCGGGTTCGCGCGTGACGAGGTCGGCCTTCATGGCGAAGTCCGTGCGCGGCAGATTCAAGGTGTCTTTGTATTCCATTGCAAAAATGAAGCAGGACCTTAGCAGCGGTTAAAAACCGTGTCACGGCGGAAAATGCACACAAACCAGCCCTGGAAAGAAAAAACCGGACCAGTCAGCCAGAGGATGGCCGAAAGGTCCGGGGAATTCAGAATGAGCACAACGTAAGATTACGGAGAACTCGCGTTCCGGCTGCACTCAAGCCGGAACCGAAATTAAAAAATTCAAAGATCGTTAGTTGTCGTCCGCTTCCAGCCATCACTGGGCTCCCGACCGCGCCTTCAACTGCACCTATTAAATCATGAGTTCTTATTTTTGTCAATCTTACAAACAAAGTATAAGCATATCTATTGATATCGGGTGGGGCTATAAGGCGTCAAACCCATTCAGTCACTTTCTTGGAAGTAGGTGCGGCCGCAAAATTCACACGCCAACCTGGATCAACCACCGCTGTTCGACTCAATAAACTTTGATTTTATTGAGCTTTTTTACATTGTGAATAACTTGCGAATAAAAGTTAATATGTTGTCCTCGAAAGTTCCGCCGGATTCCCCTAAAAAATCTTCGGTAAATCTGATTGCCAAGGGGCAATTGCCGTGCGATTGCCGCCAACGCGGAGAACCCAGCGAGATTTAAATGGTAACACACTTAAAACAAGCGCTTTATAAATCAGATTTTGAAAATTTGCGGTCTTGGCGGGTGTAAACATTTTATGTTTTCGCTTGAATAACAATTCACGACGCGTTTGACTGGTGACCCGTTGGCTAACCAAAACGGATAAGTCGGCGACGTGAATAAAACGGAAAATTTGGGTATTTTTGGAAAATCATGCAGATTTCGGCAGAAAAAATTTGGCAGTCGGCGCAGGAACATTTACGCGCCAAGTTAAGTCAGGACACTTTCAGTATGTGGTTCGCCCCGTTGCGCGCCGATGCGCTGGATGGCAGCCATATTACCATTGAGGCACCGAATGAATTTTGCGAGGTCTGGCTCAAGGACAATTATCTGGGACTGTTACAGGATGCCGTGGCGGCGGCTGCGGGTTGCAAACTTCAGGTGAAATTTAAAACGGTTTCGCCAACGCGCGCCGCATCGGCTGTCACCCCCCCGCGAGCGGTGCCAGCCCCCAAATCAAAGTCGGCGGCCCATGAACGGGGCGCGCTAAACGGGGATTTGCACTTTAATCCCAAAAACACCTTCGACTCATTCGTGGTGGGCGGTAACAATAATTTCGCCTTTGCCGTGGCCAAGGCGGTCGCTGAATCGCCGGGCAAGGTTTATAATCCGCTGTTTCTTCATGGCGGCGTCGGTTTGGGAAAAACCCATCTGTTGCAGGCCATCGGCCAGCATGTGGCTGATCATAAAAAAGGCGCGCGCGTGGCGTATGTCTCGTCGGAAAAATTCACCAACGAATACATTGAGGCGATTCAAAACAACAAGCTCGTGGCCTTTCGCAAGAAATATCGCCAGAGCGAAGTGCTGTTGATTGATGACATCCAATTTCTCGCCGGCAAGGAGCGCATTCAGGAGGAATTTTTTCACACGTTCAATGCGCTGCACGAAGCGCACAAGCAAATCGTTTTGACCTGCGACCGCCCGGCCAGCGAAATTCAAGGGCTGGAACAGCGCTTGGTTTCGCGATTCGAATGGGGTCAGACGGCCGATGTGCTGGCGCCCGATGTCGAAACGCGGTTGGCGATTCTCCAGAAAAAGGCGCAGGCCATGAACGTCACCTTGCCGGAAGACGTCATGAACTTCATCGCCACGCGCATTCGCACCAACATCCGCCGCCTGGAAGGCGCGCTGATCCGCGTGTCAGCGCTGGCGTCGCTCACCGGTAAGAAACTGACCGTGGATGTCGTCGAAAATTTGCTCCGCGAAATGCTGCACGAAGAAGGCCGGCAAACCATCAGCATCGAGGTGATTCAGAAAAAAGTGGCAGAACACTACGATATCCGGCTCGCCGACATGACCAGCAAGCGCCGCCCGGAAAACATTGCCTTTCCCCGCCAGATCGCCATGTATCTCTCTCGGCAGATGACTGAAAGTTCTTTGAGCACCATTGGCGAAGCCTTTGGCGGCCGCGACCACGGCACGGTCTTGCATGCCTGCCGCCTCATCAAAGACCGCATGGAAGTGGACGCCAACGTCCGCCAGCGCGTCAACCACCTCGAAAAGCAGTTGACGCGTTAAATCGTTTTTAATTCTTAATTTTTAGTTAAAACTTCCCCGCGGTTCTGGGGTCGCTAAAAATTAAAAATTAATAACTAAAAATTCGTTCCATGCCCGCCATCGAAGTCAGCCAGCTCACCAAAGCTTTCCGCACCTACAAAAAATCTCCGGGCTTTGCCGGTGCGGTCAAAGGCCTGTTTCACCGGCAATACGAGCAAACGCTGGCCGTCAATGATGTCAGCTTCAAAATCGAGCCCGGCGAACTCGTCGGCTTTCTCGGTCCCAACGGCGCGGGCAAAACCACCACGCTCAAGATGCTCGCCGGCCTGCTCTACCCGACCAGCGGTTCTGCAAAAGTGCTGGGGCACACGCCGTGGGAACGCGCCGACGCGTATCGCCGCCAGTTCGCGCTCGTGCTCGGCCAGAAAAACCAGCTCTGGTGGGATTTGCCCGCGCGCGAATCGCTGGAGCTGAACGCCAAGATTTACGGCCTTCCCGCCGACCGTTTCAAAACCACCGTGGGGGAACTGACCGAGTTGCTGGGCGTGGCGGACAAACTGAACGTCAATGTCCGCGAACTTTCCCTCGGCGAGCGGATGAAAATGGAGTTGATCGCGTCGCTGCTGCACCAGCCGAAAGTTTTATTGCTCGACGAGCCGACCATCGGCCTCGATGTCACGTCGCAAAAAACCGTCCGCGATTTCATTCGCCGCCACAACGCGGAACAAAAGACGACCATCATTCTGACCAGCCACTACATGGCCGACATCCAGGAACTCTGCGAGCGCGTCATCATCATTGATCACGGAAAATTATTTTTTGACGGCAAGTTGGATGCCATCGTGGACCAGTTTGCGGATTGCAAGCTCGTCACCATTCAATGTCCCAACGCCGACGCGCTGGCGGCGGAAAAATTATCCGGCTATGGCGAAGTCGTTGAAAAAAATTCCGCCGCCATCAAACTTAAGGTGAAGCGCGATCGCGTCATCGCCGTCTGCAAAGCCCTGCTCGATGAGCTGCCCGTCACCGATATCGACATCCAGGAAGTTCCCATCGAAGACGTCATCCGCCAGATTTTTGCGCGGTAATTTTATTTCATCTCGCTCGCGGCGGCCGTGAGCGATAGAAAAATCTCCTCCAGCTCACCCGTCGCGCCGCTCTGCTGCCGCAGTTCATCGCGCGTGCCGACGGCGATGAGTTTGCCGCCGTTGATGATGCCGATGCGGTCGGCCATTTCCTCCGCGATGCTCAATTGATGCGTGGAGACCAGCACCGTCATACCCGCGCGCGAGCGTTCCTTCAGCACGTCTTTCACCACGCGGGCGTGCTGCGGATCAAGGCCGACCATCGGTTCATCAATCACAAACACTTCCGGGTCGTGCAGCAGCGCGGACACGATGGCGATGCGCTGGCGCGTGCCGTGCGAAAGCCCTTCGAGCGGCCGATCCACAAATTCCGCGAGGTGAAAGCGCGCGACGAGTTCGCGGGAATTTTTCTCGATGCGAGCCGCGTCGAGTTGGAACAATTGGCCGGTGAAGCGAAAAAATTCCCACGCCGTCAGCTTGTCGTAGAGAAACGGAAAATCGGGAACGTAAGCGAGCCGGCGACGCGCTTCGAGCGGCTGCGTCTGGATGTCAAAACCGCAGATGCGCGCGCAGCCAGCCGTGGGTTTGATCAGGCCGGTGAGCAGTTTGATCGTCGTGGTCTTGCCGGCGGCGTTGGGGCCGAGCATGGCAAAAAATTCGCCGCGCGCGATTTTCAGCGAGACGTCGTTGACGGCGATAAGGTCGCCGAAATTTTTTATGAGGTGATCCAGTTCAATCATGGTTTGCTCCATCCATCAATGCGGGCGCTGATATTGCCCGGCAGTTCCACGCGCAAAACTTCGCCGAGCGTGCTCACGTCCATCAACACGACATGACCGAGCAGACTGGTTTCAATCCGGTAAACGGGCACGAACTCCGTGCCGATTTTGACGCGGGTGCGGTTCGCGTGCCAATCCAGTTTTTGCGCCGTTGCCGGCGCGGCCAGTGCGGGCAAATCCACCATGCCCAGCAACAGATCCGCGCCGTTCCCCAACAGGGCACGCGCCAGCGAACCCGGATTTTTTAAATCCGCCAGCGTCACTTCGCGTTCCAAAATCGCACCTTCACTGTTGATTTTCAGATGCACGGTCTGGTTGGTGGCGAGGGCATGGATTTCCACGCTGGTCAGGCGCGAACTGACTTTCAAGTTCACTTCCTGCCACGCGCTCACGGAGGCGAATTGCACGCGGCCGTCAAATTTCAGGCGATTGGTGAAATCGCTGAGCGCGACGTTGCCGGAAAGATGGATCTGGTAACCGGCTTGTTTGACGAGGCCTTCCGGCGGCGGTTTGTCCGCATCCACCGTCGCCATCTGCTGCCCGACGCTGGTGGAGAATTCGCAGTAGCCCGTGCGTTCGTGATTTTGAAAGACACTCAACGAGGAAGCGTCCGGCGCGGTCAGGATTTTGCGCCAGACCAATTCCAGCGGCACGGGCGTCTCGCCGCTGTGCGCCCCGTATTCTGCACGCCACAGCAGCCCATTCATCGTCAGCCAGAAGGCGGCGATGGCCAGAAAAGTCAGGCGCGCGGGCATGCAAATTTATGACGCGGGCAGATTCAACACCTGGCCGACGCGCAATTTTTTGGGCGTCACGCCGGGATTGGCCGCTTGCAACGCCGTCAGGCTCACGCCGGCTTTGCGCGCGATGGCGGCGAGCGTCTCGCCGGCCACAACGGTGTGCGTGCGCGGCTTGGCGGGCTTGACCGCCGGCGGGCGCGCGGGCGTGGTCGGAGCAGGATTAACCGGCGCGGCGGTAACATCATCCGGCGCCGGGTTGCCGACGGGCACCGGCGTTGGCGCGCTTTTGGGCGCGGCTTGTTGCGCGGCATAATACGCGCGCCACTTTTCATTTTCGTCCTGCAACTGATGATTTTTCTCGGCGAGTTCTTCCAGTTGTTTTTGCGCGGCGGGCGCGCTGGGCAGCGGCAGCACATCGGCGGCGAGCTGCTGTTTACAGCTGTAGATGCGCTGCTTGATGACCTCCGCGTTGTCGGCCTTGGGATTGAGCCGGAGAAATTCCTGATAATGATAAACGGCGGCGGCGGGATCGGCTTCCTTCTGGTCGAAGAGACAGGCGAGCTGGAAATGGGCGGCGGCCGAGCGCGGATTGGCTTCGAGCGATTCCGTGAACGCCTCCACCGCGCCGGGATAATCCATCGCATTGACGCGGCTTTTGCCGAGGACAAAATGCGGCTCCTTTTCTTCATCGAGCGGACTGGACGCGGACGGCAGACAGCCGTTGACCGCGAGCAACGTCAGCGCCGCGAACGTGACCAAACTAACTCTGGCAAAAAATGACATCGGTCGAAACTAAACGAACTTGCCCGCGCGTGCAATGTTCGGCTGCAAAAACGGCTTGAGCTTCCACCGCCGCCGCCGCAAAATGGAGCCGTTAACCATCACGGCTAGTTGTGCTCCGCCCGGCCCGCTGCGCCGCCGGTGCCGGTGTCGAAGGTGGCTAGGTTCGATTTGCCGGTGCGGTTTAAGCAGCCATAGTTAAAACCCAAAACCAATGCCATTTATTAACCCTCTGATCGCCGGTCTGGTCGGCCTGCTCGTCAGCCTCGGTTTGATTTCTCTGATTCTCCGCGCCAGCCGGCTCTCCGGCTTTGGCCTGCGTGAGGCCGAAGGACATCACACCCACGAAATCCCCGTGCCCCGGCTCGGTGGGTTGGCGTTGGCGGGCGCCCTGGTTGCAGTGATGGTGGCCGGCTGTTTAATAGAGCCGGACTTCCTGCAAAAAAATCAGCGTTGGTTCATCATCGCCAGTTCGCTGCTGATGTTTGCTTTGGGGCTATGGGACGATCTGTTCACGCTGGGTGCCAAACGCAAACTGCTGGGTCAAATTGCCATCGCCAGCCTCGCTTTTTTTTCCGGGATTGCGATCGAACATTTCAAGATTCCGTTCACGGGCCACATCATTAATTTGGGCTGGTGGGGATGGCTGGTGACGGTGTTCTGGCTGGTGGCGATGACCAATCTGATCAATCTGATCGACGGGGTGGATGGGCTGGCGGGCGGCATCTGCCTGATGCTGATGGTGCTGTTAAGCTATGTCAATTTGCAGGGCGGCAGCTCGGGACTCATCGCCATCGGCATGGTGGGCGCGTTGCTGGGTTTTCTCCGGTTCAACTTTCCGCCCGCCCGGATTTATCTGGGCGATGGCGGGGCTTATTTCCTCGGCTTCATGATTGGGGCCATGACGATTGTCGCCTCGCAAAAGGGCACGGTTTTCGCCGCGCTGGCCGCTCCCTTGTTTGTGCTGGCCCTGCCCATCATTGACACCTCGCTGGCGATTTTGCGGCGCGGCCTGCGCGGCCTGCCCCTGTTCCGTCCGGATCGCGGCCACCTGCATCATCGCCTGCTCAATCTGGGCTACTCGCGGCGCAAGGTGGTCGTGGGTGTTTATGTTTTCACCGCCGTATTCCTGCTGCTGGCATTTTTGGCGATTTACTGGCGGGGGCAATTCTTCGCTTTGTTAATCGGTATCGGCGCCCTCGTCATCATCCTGACCGCCAGCCAGTTCAGCTTCAGCCGCGAATGGTTTACCATCGGCCGCACGTTGGGAAATTCCCTCGAATCGCGGGCGCATATCCGTTACGCCCTGACCTTGTCTCAATGGCTGGCGCTGGAAGGCACCCGCTGCCAGACCATCGATGAACTGGCCGCAGATCTGGTCTTCATCGCCCGCAAGCTGGAGTTTACCAGCGTCCGCATCCAGTTGGAAGCCGGTGAACGCGTCTGGCCGCTCACGGCTGATCAGCCCGACCACAGCCATTGCCAAACGTTCCGCTATAAATTCGGACGCAAGCGCAACTGCTTTCTGGAATTTAGCGTGGCGTGCCCAGCCGCATCCTGCGGGACGTGCCCAGCCGCATCCTCTGCGGCGGATGCGGTTCAAATCTCCGGAGCCACGCTGCACCGCTGCTCCATTCAAGCCGAACTGGTGGCCGAAGGCTGGAATAAGGCCATCAAAGACTGGAAACGGCTGCACCATAAATTGCCGGCAACCTTCGCGGACAAAAACGCCGACGGCGACCCGCGCTGATTCCGAGGCGGCGCGGCCACGCCGCCCTACCTGGATTTGGCAGGGCAGAGCTGCCGTTCTGCCCCAATTTTATTTCGATATTCTGCAAAATAAAAAACGCGTCGGAGAAAAATCTCCGGCGCGTTCTGAATTCAAAATCCAGTCAGCTAATTTATTTTATCGCCGCCGCCGCGTTGACCGGTCCGCTGCGGATGATTTGCGGCAACAGATTTTGCACGGCCGCTTCCGCCTGCGCCCGATCCAGATTGCCGCTCAGCACCAGCTCCAGCGAGCGCTGGCCGGGATTCCGTAAGCCCTGCCGCACCGGGGTCAGGCGATTGCCATAATTCAGCGACAAGGCGCCGCGCCCCTGCGTGCTGGCGCGATCATCCCACAGGCAATAGAACACAAAAACCGGCGGCGACGTATGCTCCAGAGCATAGACCGTGAACGGCAATTGCAAACCGGCCGCGTCCAGCCAGACCCGGTTGGTGATCGTCGTCACCGTGTTGCCGGCGGCGGTCAAACAGCCTTGGGGAGTGTGATTCTGCGCCAGATGTAAGGCCGTCTGACCCGGATTCCATCGCAGGAAAATCGCCTGCCAATTCAGTCCCTCCGCTTCCCAGTGCACGGTCCACCCCTCATCATAGCGGAGAATCCGTCGGGTGTTTTCCGGCAGGCCGGCCATTTTAAAAGTTGGATTATTGGTCGGCCACGCCACCGTCCACTGCGCCGCCGGCGGCACGCGCGCTTCATGCCAGCGATACCAGCCTTCCACCGAAATTTCCACCGCCGCCAGCCAGCCCACTAGCGCGAAAGCCAAAGCAGAAATTGGGAAAATCGCCAGCGAAATTTTGCCATCTGCCATCTGCCATCTGCCATCTGCCATCCGCTTTCCTCCCCCCCCCAGCCAGAGGCCCAGTCCCCAGAGCGCAAAAAAACACGCGAGCAAAATCGTGATGCCTGTCGGATCATGCCATTGGGCAATCGCCCCGATGCCGTGGTGCGCCGCCACCCACACCAGCGTGGACATCCGCGCGAGATTGAAAACAAACGCCAGCGCAAAACCGCTGGCCACCAGACCGAGCCGGCGCGGGAAGGTGAGTTGATACAGTTCGCCGAGGAACAGCGAGAGCATCAGCGTGGCCTGAAATGAACGGATGCCGCTGCACGCCTCGTCAATGCCCACTTCGCCCGTCGCCACTTCAATGACGTTGCCGTGCGGCAGGGCGGGAATTCCCAGCCAGCCCATGAGTTCCACCGTCACGCTCGCGTCGGTGCGGGTCAAACCTTGAATCACCGGCCCCTCCACCAGCGTCGGCCACGGCACGGTGACTAAAAAAAAGCCGACGGGAAACGCCAGCCGTTTCAACCAAGACGCGCCCCCGACCAAATAAATCAGCAGCAGCGTCAGCCCCACCACGTCCAGCGCGAGCGCCCAACTGACGAGCCGCCAGTCGGGATTGGCTTGTTCCACGAGCCGCGTCGGCGCGTAGAGCAACGCCAGCAAAACGATTAAAAGCTGAAAGCTGAAAGCTGAAAGCTGAAACCCACCGACCCGGACACTGTTCTCTGTTTTTTGCTTTCTATTTTCTGCTTTCTGGTAGGACTGCCAAATCAGATAGGCACACAAAAACGGCACGGCCCAGCCGTAGCCATATTGCGGGTTGAGCGTCCACTCGACCCGGAGATGGTTGATGAGCACCGCCCACAGCCAGCCCAGAAAAACCGCCAGCAACAGGCCGGCCGCCGGCGGCGTGGTTTTCAAAAATTGATTTTGGTTCACCCGTAATCCAAACATGATTTCATCCTAGGCTTAAATTCCGGCGGCGGCAAACCTCATCCTGCCGCGGTAGTGTCCTAGTCATAATCCTGCTCGTAATCGTAATCAGTGGATAACCGGGATTAAGATTAGGATTACGATTGAGATTAGGACACTCCCCCCTACCACCGGCGTTTCAGAAATTTTCCGCTTCATTGCCCCCGGCCGCTCGGTTAAATTCCAGCCATGCTCATGCAGCAAGATTCCCGCATTTATGTGGCCGGTCATCGGGGGCTGGTCGGCAGCGCCATCTGGCGCGAGTTACAGTCCTCGGGGTTCACCCGGCTCATCGGCCGCACCCGGGCGGAGGTTAATCTGCTGGATCCCGCCGCCGTCCAGAAATTTTTTGCGGAGACCAAGCCGGAGTTCATTTTCTACGCGGCCGCCAAGGTCGGCGGCATCCACGCCAACAACACTCAACCGGCGGCGTTTATCTATGAGAACCTGCAGATTCAAAACAACCTGATCCACAACGCCTATCAGCACGGGACGCAAAAACTTTTATTCCTCGGCAGTTCCTGCATCTATCCCAAATTCGCGCCGCAGCCGCTCAAGGAGGAATCGCTGCTGGCGGGTGCGCTGGAGCCGACAAATGAGTGGTATGCCATCGCGAAGATTGCGGGCATCAAACTGTGTGCCGCCTATCGCCGTCAATACGGCTGCGATTTTATCAGCGCCATGCCGACCAATATGTATGGCCCTAATGACAACTACGATCTGCAGACGTCCCACGTGTTACCGGCGTTGATCCGGAAATTTCACGACGCCAAAATGAGCGGGGCCGCCACTGTCACCTGCTGGGGCACCGGCACGCCGCTGCGGGAATTTTTATATGCGGATGACCTCGCAAAAGCCTGCGTTTTCCTGATGCAGAACTATAGTGAGGAGCAATTCATCAATATCGGCAGCGGTCGGGAAATCACCATCCGCGAATTGTCCGAGCTGGTGCAGCGCGTGGTCGGCTTCGCCGGTGAAATTGTCTGGGACACGACCAAGCCCGACGGCACACCGCGAAAATTGATGGACAGCTCGCGCCTGTTCGCGCTGGGCTGGAAACCCAAAGTGGATTTGGCGACTGGTATCAAGCTGGCTTACGACGATTTTCTGACCCGCCCGGCGCGCGCAAAATAATTTAGGGCAGTTTTCACTAACATTGGCGCAACCCGCCAAACCGGTAGGGCTGACCTGCTGGTCAGCCAACCCGGCGGCGCAGCAGCGCCGCCCTACCACCCGATGCGCCAATATTATTGTGATTTGCTACCGGCCGGAGCCGAGGTGATGAGGCGCACTCTGATCCTGAAAAGTTGGCGCCTCCTTACGTCGGCGCCTGCGAGTAAAAATCATCAGCCCGCCACGCGGCCTTTGCCCGCCTGATGATCCTGCACCAGCTTCACGTCGGCATCCACCATCAGTTTGGTCAGCGCCTTAAAAGTGGTCTTCGGCTCCCAGCCCAGCTTCTGTTTGGCTTTGGTATAATCACCAATTAACAATTCCACTTCCGCCGGGCGGAAATAATTCGGGTCGATCTCCACATGCTTTTGCCAGTCCAGACCGGCGTGGGCAAAGGCCACTTCCAGAAATTCGCGCACGCTGTGCGTCTCGTTCGTCGCGATCACATAATCATCCGGCTGATCCTGCTGCAACATTAGCCACATCGCCTCGACATATTCCTTCGCGTAACCCCAGTCGCGCTTGGCGTCGAGGTTGCCGAGGAAAAGTTTGTCCTGCAAACCGGCCTTGATGTGCGCCACCGCCCGCGTGATTTTGCGCGTCACAAAGGTCTCACCCCGGCGCGGCGATTCGTGGTTGAACAAGATGCCGCTACACGCGAACAGCCCGTAGGATTCCCGGTAATTCACCGTAATCCAGTGCGAGTAAACCTTGGCGCAAGCATACGGACTGCGCGGGTAAAACGGCGTGGTCTCGCATTGCGGCACCGCCTGCACCAGCCCGAACATTTCGCTCGACGAGGCCTGGTAAAACTTCGTCTTAATGCCGGTTTCGCGGATGGCCTCCAGCAAGCGCACCGTGCCCGTGGCCGTGATGTCCGTGGTGTATTCCGGGCTGTCGAAACTCACGCGCACATGGCTCTGCGCGGCCAGATTGTAGATTTCGTCCGGCGCAATCTTCCCGATCAGCCGGGACAATGCGCTGGCATCGCTCAAGTCGCCATAGTGCAGCTTCAAGGCGGATTTGGGGACGTGCGGATCGGCATAAATATGTTCGAGCCGCGACGTGTTGAACGTGCTGGCGCGGCGGATGATGCCGTGGACTTCGTAGCCTTTGGCCAGCAACCATTCTGCCAGATAAGAACCGTCCTGCCCGGTGATGCCGGTGATCAATGCGCGTTTAGACATAAATTAATAATTTGTTGGTTGGCCGCTGTCAGGAAAACGTGAGCCAGATTGAAACCTAATCGGGCGGGCGAAGCCACCATTTTTTGAGCTTCAATCAGCCGCCAGTTTTTCCAGACCGGCGATCAGCTGCGGCAGCAAAACATTTTTAGCGAATGCCGCCGTGAGCGCGGTGGGAGTTTGCCGCGCGGCGGCACGCTGACGCAATTGCCGGATGCGCTCCGCCAGCAAGTCGCCTTCGCCGTGCCGCACGGAAATCCACGGATGTTCCGCGCCCGGCGCCGCCAGAATTTCCGTGACATGGCTCGGTTGCGGGCCGAGATAAATCACCGGCGCGCCCACGGCCAACATGTTGTAAATCTTGCACGGATGCACCAGTCCCAGCATCGCTTCGCCCATCACCACCACATGCGCATCCGCCGCCGAAAGCGAGGCGGAGAGCTGCGCCAGCGGCTGATACGGCAGACAAAGGACATTCGTGAATTCTGAAATTTGGAAAGCTGAAAGCTGAAATTTGTTTTCGCCCCCGATTTTCTGCTTTCTGCTTTCTGCTTTTTCCGCCGCCCAGCGTTGCACGCGTTTGAACTCGCTGCCGCCGCCCACAAAGGCAAACACGATGGAGGCGTCGTCCGCAAATTGTTCCGCCGCCGCCAGCAGCGTGTCCAGCGGATGCACCGGACTGTGGTTGCCGGAATACATCACCACAAATTTTCCGGTCAGCCCGTGTTGCTCGCGGAACTGTTCGCGACCAGCGGCATCGAACCGCACGTCCTGATCCTGCGACCACGGCGGCAGCACGGCGATTTTTTCCGGTGCCATACCTTTGGCCACGATGCGGTCGCGCATGAACCGATCTAGCGCGATGATCCAGCTCGCGCGCCGGAAACTGAAGCGCGACATCCGCTCCAGCATTTTTGCCGTGAACGAATCCGCGTTGAGCCAGCCGGCGGCGATGGCTTCGTCGGGATTCATGTCCATCACCCAGTAACAGAATTTTGCCCGCCACAATTTCGCGCGCCACGCGCCGATGAAGGAGATCAACGGCGGCGTGGTCAGCGCCAGCACCACATCGTGCCGCGGCAAAAACAGCAACCGGACGCAACTGGAGAAAATGAAGCTGGCGAAATCCACCGCGCGATGCCACTTGGCGCGCTTGCCCAGCCGCGTGGAAGCGACGCGGAAGATGTTCACGCCGCGCCAGGTTTCGCGGGCGGCGAATAATTTATCCGGCTGGTCGTAAGCGCGGCGGCCGGTGACCACGGTGACTTCATGCCCGCGTTCCGCCAGCGCCGCCGCCAGTTCGCTTAGATACTGGGCCGTAGCGACGACGTCGGGATAAAAAACTTGGTTAAGCAGCAGAATTTTCACGGCGGCCAAAATTTAAAAAGTTTTCCGCCGAATAGTCAGCTTGAGCGTGCCTGCGAGCGGTTGGTCGGCGACCAGCACCAGATAGCCGCCGCCGCCCGCACCGGACAGTTTCCAGCCGAGTGCGTGGGGCGCGTATTGGGTAATCATTTGTTGGATGGCCGGGCTGCTCATTTGTGGAAACAGCGCCACCTGCGCTTCAAACGACTCGCGCATCCGGCGGCCAAATTCCGGCAAGTCCCGCCGGCGGATGGCGTCCCAGCAGGCGGCGGCGGCGGTGGCCAGCGCGGCGGCTTTGGGCGCGACCAGATCGCGGTTTTTAAAGACGTCGTAATCGTCCATGCGCGGTCCCAGCGGAACCAGATGGAGATGCTGTTCCAGCCAGCGCAAAATGGTTTCATCGGTTTCCGTCGTGATGGTCGCAGGCCAATATCCGCCCGCGTAATCCAGCCGGTTCAAGCCCGGGTAAACGATGCCGATGGCGTCTTGCGAGCCGGCAAAAACTTTGGTGCCCGGCGGATTTTCAAAGGCGAAGAGCATTTTCGCCTGTTTTTCCAAATCGCCGTCCGGCAGGTCGGTTTGCCACAATTCAATCGCCCGGCGGCGCGAGCTGGAGGCCATGCCGCTGCGCTCGTTAAATTCAATGATCGGTTCCAGCGAAAGGGTCAGCACCGGCCCCGCGCCCAATTGCGAGACGAACGGCTGATCCAGCCAGCCGCCCGCGAGGTCGAGACGATAAGGAATCCGGCACTCCTTGCGCAGACTGGTCGTGGAACGCGCCGGCAGACCCGCGTGCGGCGTGCGCTGCAAAACGACATAGTGGATGCCGCGCTCCCGGCACAACTCGGCTTTGGCGGGCGAATTGCCGTCGGCGTTGACCACAAAAATTTCCGGCGCGAGCTGATCCAGCTCGGCCAAAAAATCCAGCAAGCCGGAACCGCGGTTGACCCGGCAGGATTTCACATGGCGCAGCGCTTCGAGCATGTATTGGCGCTCGGC
>JBAXIY010000063.1:0-14214 GCA_037138135.1 Verrucomicrobiia bacterium | reverse complement strand
TTGCTGCCATTGATTTCAATGGCAATTTGATTTCTCCGGCCAAGCGCGTAGCGCGTCGCTTCAAGATTTGCCATCACGCCGCCGTCCATCCAGCCGAGGAACGCGGCAGAGTCCGGCGCGGTGACTTTGCCGAGCTGGCGCTTGCCCTTAGCCAGCAAATCCGCGCGCGGGCGCTCCGGCACAAACGTATGCACGGCGCCGCAAACACTAGTGAATTCGCCCACGAGATAGCGCGCGAGGTCAATGATGTGCGAATTGATGTCACTGTGAACGCCGCTGCCGCTGGTTTCTTTTTGCAAACGCCAGTCCACCGGAAATTCTACATCGGCCAAACGGTCTTGCGCGTAGCGCGCGCGAAAATGATAAATTTTCCCGAGCGCGCCTTCTTCCAGCATCCGCTTCGCCAAAGCAATCGCCGGAATACGCCGGTAATTGTGGCAAATCATGTGAACGCATTTGGATCTTTTGGCGGCAGCAAAGATGGCTTCGCATTCTTTCAAATCACGGCCCATGGGTTTTTCCAGCAGGACATGCTTGCCGTTTTTCAGCGCGGCGATGGCGATTTCCGCGTGGGTGAACGTCGGCGTGCCGATGTCCACGATGTCAATCAGCGGTGATTCCACAACCTCGCGCCAGTCGGTCGCGGCAAGCTGCCACCCGAGCTTTGCGCGCGCGGCCTGCACGCCGGCGGCATCGCGTCCGCAGATCGTGTGCATCTCAATCTTCGCCTTGAGATCGAAAAATTTCGGCGCCTGCCGCCACGCGTTTGAGTGCGCGCGGCCCATGAATTTGTAACCGATAAGTCCGACGCGGAATGTTTTCGCCATAAAAGTTGGGATTGAACAGAATCGTTCCAGCTTTATAGTGAGCCGAATAAATCAAGTCAATGACACTTACCACTGCTGAAATCGCCAAGCTGATCGCCGGGGAAGTCCTCGGCGACGAGACCGCCACACTCACCGGTTTTGCCATGGCCGATAAGGCCAAGGCCGGCGACCTGACATTCGCGGAGAACGCCGAGTATTTCGCTGCCGCCGAAGCCAGCGCCGCCACCGCCATCATCGCGGGCAAAGATTTTTCGTCCGACAAGAAACCAGTCATCCGCGTAGCGAATCCGCGCCTGGCGTTTGCGAAAGTTGTCGCCATTTTTTTCCCGGAACCGAAATTCGCCGCCAGCATCCATCCATCTGCCGTCATCGCCAAGTCCGCGCAAGTGGAAGCCACGGCGCACATCGGACCGCATTGCGTCATCGGCGAGCGCGTGCAGATCGGCGCTCACGCCGTTTTGCAGTCCGGTAACGCCATCGGCGACGATTCGGTGGTGGGCGAGGAGACAAATTTGTTTCCCAACGTCACGGTTTATCCGCGCACACAAATCGGCAAACGCGTGCGCATCCACGCTGGCGCGGTGATCGGCTCGGACGGCTTCGGCTACGTTTTTGATTCCGGCTTTCATCGCAAAGTTCCACAGGTGGGCAATGTCATCATCGGCGACGACGTGGAAATTGGTTCGAACACTTCCGTGGATCGCGGCGCGCTCGGCTCGACCATCATCGGCAAGGGCACAAAAATTGACAACCTCGTGCAGGTTGGCCACAACGTCGAACTTGGTGAACATTGCATCCTGTGTGCGCAGGTCGGCATCGCGGGCAGCGCCAAACTCGGAAAATACACCGTGCTCGCTGGTCAAGTTGGTATCGCGGGTCATTTGAAGATTGGCAATCAGGTTACAATCGGTTCCAAGTCCGGCGTGATGCACAACATTCCCGACGGCGAACAGTGGCTGGGCATTCCCGCGCAGCCGGACAAACAGGCCAAGCGGATTATGATTGCTATGCAACGGCTGCCCGATTTGTTTAAGAAGATCGCCATGTGGGAGAAAAAACTCGGTGGCACCGAATAAATTTCGCTGTCTTTGAAATCTGCCGCTCCAGCCGGAAATCTTCGTCGCCCGACCGCGCCGTTCACCGAGGCGGAGGCGTGGCGCGACGTGGGCAAAGGCTGGCAACCGCTCTTCGGCAGTTTTCACGGCGCCGGCTACAGCATCGAATGGCATGATTTTTTTGCGAAGCGCGAATTCGACTGGGCGCCGAGTTTTCATCCCGGCTGCGTCGAGCTATGCCTAAACCTCGCCGGACATGGTTTCGTTCAGGATAAAAATGCCCGCTTGGATTTCGCGCCCGGCACCGCCGGCTTTTATCATCGGAAAGATGAACCACTCACAGCGCAGCGCGCGGCGAACGAGCAGCACCAGTTTCTTACCGTGGAATTTTCCTGCGCTTTTTTGGCTAAACATCTCGCGGGCATGGAGGCCATGCTGCATCCGCTCGTGCGCGCGGCGGTAAAAAATGCTCCGCACGAACTAGTTTCCGACGCGACCATCCGGCTGACAGCGGCGCAGCAGCAGCTCATCGCCACCTTGCGCCAACCGCCGGTTTACGCGGCCGCACAGCCGTTGTGGTATCAATGCAAGGCGCTCGAACTAGCCGTTACCTTTCTGCTCGCGCCGCCGCCGGAGACAGAGATGTTTTGTTCGCGCCAGCAACGCGTCGCACAGGAGCGCGTGGAGCAAGTAATTTTTTTGCTTAAGCAAAATCTGGCCGAACCACCGTCGTTGGAAGAACTCGGCAAGAAGATTGGTTGCAGCCATTTTTATTTGAGCCGGATTTTTTCCGCGCAAACCGGTCACACCATCACTCAGCATCTCCGCCAGCTCCGCATGGAGCGCGCGGCGGAATTGCTCAAGTCCGGCGAGCACAATGTCACCGAAACCGCACTGGAAGTCGGCTACAACAGCTTAAGCCATTTCAGCGCGGCGTTCCACGAGACTTACGGCTGTTGTCCCGGTTTGTATCCGCTAAAGACCCCGGCACAGGATCGGCGCTGACCCCGGCAATCCGCCGACGATTTTTCGCAAGCCAGCGGCAGCGCAGATTTTTTAAATACTTAAACTGTCGGCGATGAAAACGTCATGGATACTTGGAACTTTATTGCTGGCGGGCACAGCAATCGCAGACAACCGGATTTTCACTTACAGCTATGAGCCGGAGACGGAACCCAAGGGCGATTGGGAATTGGAACAGTCCATCACTTCGCGCCTCACGCGCAACCGCGCCGTCGGCCAAGAGAACTACCAACAATGGCAATTCAGCACCGAGGTCGAACACGGTGTCACGGATCGCTACACTGTGGGACTGGATGTGAATGACAACTTCGAGCATTTCTACGATCCATCTACGAAGAATACCACGGATGTGAATCGCTGGGCCGGCGTCTCGCTGGAGAACCGCTATCAAGTGCTCGACCCGGTGGAAAATCCCGTCGGCCTGACGCTGTATCTGGAACCGACGTGTGACGGCCAGAACGCTGAATTGGAACAAAAAATCATCCTCGGCCAGCGCCACGGCGAATGGAAGTGGACGGTGAATTTGTCGCACGCGACGGAATGGACAGGCGACGTGAACAACTACGAGGGCGAACTGGAATTATCCGCCGGCCTTGCGCGCAACCTGACCGAACGCTGGACGCTGGGTCTGGAAGTTCGCGACCACAATGAGTTGCCGCTTTACCAACAATGGGAAAACTCCGCCGTTTATCTGGGGCCAACATTGAGCTATCACCGGCAGAAGTGGTGGGCAGCGTTCAGCGTGCTGCCGCAGATTTACGGCTGGAGCCAAAGCAATCCCGACCAGAACCTGCACCTCGAACTCGAAGGCCACGAACGGCTCAACCTGCGCTTGCTGGTCGGCTACAGTTTTTGAATCACTGCGCCGGACGCGCTTCGTCGGTCGGCGGCTTGGCGGCGGGCTTAGGAATGACCGGAGCTTTGGTCGCCGTGTGATCCATTTTTAGCCGGATGCCGTCGAGCGTGGAGGTCACGGTCTCGCGCCGTTTGTTGATGGTATCCAGCCGTTGATGCATTGCCGACTTGTTGATGCAATAAAGCAAAGCCGTTTCTTGCGTGACCAAATCATTTTCGTAAGCCCGCACCAGCGATTGCTCAAAGCTGTGCCAGCCTGCCGTGCTGCCCGCTTCAATGATGTCCGCCAACCGACGATTTTCCGTTTCGCCAAGTCCAATCGCTTCGCGCGAACGCAGGTTGCTGCCCATCAATTCCGTGGCGAGCAGCCGACCGCCGCCTTTTTTTGGCACCAGCCGCTGACTGACAATGTATCGCAACGAACCAACCAGCCGTTCACGCACCTGCTGTTCTTCATCCTTGGTGAACATGCCGAGGATGCGGTTAACCGTCTGGCTCGCACTGATTGTGTGCAGCGTGCTCACCACCAGATGCCCCGTTTCGCCCGCCGTCAGCGCAATCTCCATCGTGTCGCGGTCACGAATTTCGCCAACGAAAATAATCTTCGGCGCCTGCCGCAGTGCGGCGCGCAGGCCGTCGGGAAAATTAAAAAAATCCCGTCCCAGTTCGCGCTGGCTGAACGTGGCTTTTTTGTGCGGATGCAGAAATTCAATCGGATCTTCCAGCGTGACGACGTGGACTTCCTCGTTCTGATTAATTTCATTCAACAATGCCGCCAGCGTGGTCGTCTTACCGCTGCCGGTGCCGCCGGTCACAAAAATGACCCCGTTCTTCTCCTTGATAACGTCACGGAACACGGGAGGCAACTGGAGCGCTTCGAGCGAGGGAATTTTGGATTGCAGCCGGCGCAGCACCATCGCGAAATTACCGTTCTGCTTGTAAATGTTGACGCGGAACCGGCACAGGTCGGTCAGGGAATAACTGCAATCGCACGAGCCGGACTTCGCCAGATCTTCGAGCAGGCGCGGATTGCCGTTCATGATGACTTTGGCCAACCCCTCAATGCGCGCACTCGTGAGCACCGCTTCGGGCGCGTCCGGACTGAACGGTTTGACCTTGCCGTGGATCTCTAATTGCGGCGGGCGGGCGGCCACAAAGAGCAAATCAGAAATTCCCTCGGCGCTGTGAATCATCGCCGTCAGCAGTTCGTCCAGTTCCTTGGTTGAGATGGTTTCCATTTCGCGGCCAATTCTTATCGTAAATTCTTTTCCATGCAATTAATTCCCCTCATTGCGCAAAAATTCGCCGTAGCAGAGACTGCCACGGCGAATTGATTTTGGATTGCTTACTTCTTGCAGCACTTGGCGCAACCCGCCGCGTCCGTGCAGCATTTGGCGCAGGTCGCCGGGTCTTTGCAGCAATCGCCGGTGCAGGCAGAGGCAGCGGGCTTCGCGCAGCAGCCAGCTTTATCACCGCAACTCGCACAGCCGGTCGTCAGGAAAATTCCCGCGACCGCCACGACCGCCAGTATCATTATAGTTTTCATTTTATTGGTTGGTTTTCTCCGTGGTTGGTTTGTTGACGACAGCACCCACGGTTGCCGTCGAAATGGTTTTTAATTCCCGTTCACGCAGCCAGCAAAAAATCACCGGCGTCACGATGAGGATGTGAACAAGACTGCTCAACATACCACCGACCACCGGTGCCGCAATCGGTTTCATCACCTCCGCGCCGGTGCGCGTGCTCCACAAAATCGGCAGCAAGCCAGCGATAATCGTGGCGACGGTCATCACTTTCGGACGCAACCGCAATCGCGCGCCGTCCTTCACGGCGCGGATCAAATCCGTGCGGGAAAAATTTTCGCCGAGCTCGGCCATCTTCCTTTTCACCGCCTCGTCGAGATAAACCACCATAACCACGCCGGTTTGGATCGCCGTGCCAAACAGCGCAATGTAGCCGACCCACACCGCCACGCTGAAATTGTAGCCGAGCCACCATTGCAAAAACACGCCGCCGGTCAGCGCGAACGGCACGGCGAGGATGACATGCGCCGCCTCCTTCGCGCTGTGATAAACGATGTAGAGCAGCAGGAAAATCACGAACAACGCCGCCGGCACGATGAGGCTCAAAGTCTTTTGCGCGCGGATTTGGTTCTCGTATTGACCGCTCCATTCAATCGTCATGCCGGGTGGTAATGAAACTTCCTGCGCGATGCGCGCCTGCGCTTCCTGCACGAAGCCGCCGAGGTCACGATCCTGCACATTGGCCTGCACGAAAACGCGCAAACGGCCGTTTTCACTGGCGATTTCGCTCGGGCCGATTTCGCGGCTGAGTTTGGCAACAGAACCGAGCGGTATAAACTTGCCCGCCGGCGTCGGCACCAGCACATCGCCGAGCCGCGAAATGTCGTTGCGCTCGTCACGCTGCAAACGCACTTGAATCGGAATCCGCTCGCGGCCTTCGATGGCGGTGGAAACATTTTCGCCGCCGAGGCCGGATTGAACGACCTCCAAAACATCCTGCGCCCGCAAACCGAACCGCGCCATCGCTGCGCGGTCCACTTCGATGTCGAGATACGGCTTGCCCTGGACGCGCGATGCGGCGACACCGACCGCACCGGGAATTTTCCGCACGACGCGCTCAACCTCGAACGCCTTTTTTTGCAGCGCGTCCAGATTGTCGCCGAGAATCTTGATGCCGACCTGCGCGCGGATGCCGGTGCTGATCATCAAAATCCGGTTCTCAATCGGCTGCAAAAATCCGGGCACATAGCCGGGCATCTGCGCGAGTTTTTCCTGCAACTCGGCTACGAGTTTTTGCTTGGTCATGCCCGGACGCCATGCGGATTCCGGCTTGAGCATGATGGTCGTCTCGATCATCTCGATGGGCGCGGGATCGGTGGCGGTTTCCGAGCGGCCGAGTTTGCCGGCGGCGCTTGCAACTTCCGGCGTCTGCCGGATGACCTGATCCTGCCACGCCATGATGCGCTTGATTTCGGTGAGCGAAGTGCTCGGCACCAGCACCGGCATGAAGAGCAAACTGCCTTCGTTCAGCGTCGGCATGAATTCGCTGCCGAGGCCGCGCGGCAATTTGGTTGCCAGTTGCGGGTTCCAGATTGAAAGTTTTTCCGCCAGTGGACGCGGCACGCCAAACGCCAATGTCAGAGCGGCTAAAACCAACATCAGCGCAAAACCAATCGTGATTTTCCGCCAGCGCAGCGCGAGATCCAGAAACGGATTGTAAATCGCCAGCAACAGTTTCATCAGCGGATTTTTGTCCTCGGCGTGGAACGGGCCACGGATGAAAGTCGCGCACAACGCAGGCACGAGCGTGACGGCGAGAATCGTCGAACCGAGCATCGCGAAAGTTTTGGTGAACGCGAGCGGATGAAACAGTTTCCCTTCTTGGCCGGTCAGCGCAAACACCGGCACGAACGCGAGGATGATGATCGCCATCGCGAAGAAAATCGGCCGGCCGACCTGTTGCGCCGCTTCCAGCGTGACTTGGAGCGACTCGGCTTTGGTCAGGCGCGCGCCTTTCTTTTTCTCGGCGAGTTCGCAATGGCGGATGGCGTTTTCCGCCATGACGATGCCGGCGTCCACCAGCACGCCGATGGCGATGGCGATGCCGCAGAGCGACATGATGTTCGAGGTCATGCCGAACTGGTTCATCAGGATGAACGACGCGAGAATCGAAAGCGGCAGCGGCAGCGCGACGATGAGGATGCTGCGGAAATGGAACAGGAAAATGATGATCACGACCGTGACCAAAATGATTTCCTCCGTCAGCGCGTGCTTGAGCGTGTCGAGCGTGCGGTCAATCAGTTCGCTGCGGTCGTAAAACGACTTGATGCTAACGCCCGGCGGCAGGCTCGGCGCAATCTGCGCGATCTTGGCCTTCACCTCGCGGATGACTTGCATCGCGTTTTCGCCGGTGCGCATCACCACGACGCCACCGACGACTTCGTGGCCGTCCACATCCAGCGCGCCGCGACGAAAATCGCCGCCGATTTGCACGCTCGCGACATCGCGCAGCAAAATCGGCACGGAACCGCTTTGCGCAAGCACGATGTTTTCCAAGTCGGCGTTGGAATTCACCAAGCCGACGCCGCGCAGCACAAATTCCATTCCATTTTCCTCAATAACTTTGCCGCCGACATTGAGATTACTTTGCTTCACGGCGTCCATGACCATTTGCAGCGTGACGCCGCGCGCCCGCATTTTCAGCGAGGAAACTTCGATTTGATATTGCCGCACAAAACCGCCGACGCTCGCGACTTCGGCGACGCCGGGAACGGAATTCAGTTGGTAGCGGATGAACCAGTCTTGCAGCGAGCGCAGTTGGCCGAGGTCGTAACCGCCCGTGGCCGCGACGCCCCGTCGCGCTTCGCCAGATTTTTGAATTGTGGGCGACGAGGCGTCGCCGCCACTTTTTTTTGGATCCACGGCGAGGTAATATTGATAAACCCAGCCGAGGCCGGTGGCGTCGGGCCCGAGCTGTGGCGTGACGCCGGCGGGCAGCGTGTTGCCAAGATAATTCAGCCGCTCCAGCACGCGGGCGCGGGCGAAATAATTATCCACCTTGTCCTGAAAAATCACCGTGATTAGCGAGAAACCGAACATGGAATTCGCGCGGACGGTTTTCACGCCGGCGAGTCCCTGCAAATTTACGGACAGCGGATAAGTGACTTGATCCTCGACTTCCTGCGGACTGCGGCCCGGCCAGTCGGCGAAGACGATGACCTGATTTTCGCTCAAGTCGGGAATCGCGTCCACCGGCGTGCGATAAACCGCGCGGACGCCGAAGCCGATGAGCAGCGCGACGCCGCAGAAAACGAGAAAGCGGTTGCGCAGCGACCAGGCGATGAGCTGGTTGATCATGGCGCGGAGTTGCCGTTGGCGATCTGCGAAATCTGCGCTTCGGCGTCAATCAGCAGGTTGCCGTGCGTCACCACTTGTTCGCCGGCCTGCAAACCGGCGAGCACCTCGGCGTAGTCGTCGCCGGTGAGGCCGAGCGTGATTTTGCGCGGCTCGTAATGGCCGTTCGCACCGTCCACATACACCAGCGGCTGTGCGCCCGGCGACAGAATCGCGCTGCGCGGCACGGCGAGGACTTCCGGCGTCTCCACCAGCACACGGCCCTCGGCATAAAGGCCGGAGAAAAGTTTTTTGCCGCCGAAACCCGGCATCTCGACTGCGCCGTTGGAAAATTCCGCGCGAATCGTCGTGCTGCCGGTCGTCGCGTCAAAATCCGTGTCGGCGGCGGCGCGCGTGCTGTGCAAATTGATTTTCGCCTGAAAAGTTTTTCCCGGCAGCGAAGGAATGCTGACCTCGATGATTTGATCGGCTTTCAGGCAGGTGAAATCGCGTTCGTAGGCCGTGAACTCAAACCATTCCGCCGTCCACGAAGTCGCCACCACGCAGCCGGCGACGCGCAGCGTGTGCCGGATCGGTCGGCGTTCCACCTCGGTGGTCTGGACATTGAGCACCGTCACGCTATCGGGATTCAGCTTGAGGCCGAACGCGGTGTTCGTGCCGTCGGCGCTCTCGTAAACCGGGACAAGATCCATGCCGCAAACGGTGCATTTGCCCGGCTTGTCCGACTTCACCCACGGGTGCATCGGGCTTTGGTAAAACAAAACCTTCCGCTCCATCTTCATCGGCGCGGCGGCGGCGGATGCGGCGGGCGGCGGCGAATTTTTTTGGAACAGCAAAACCGCTCCCGCACCAATCGCGGCGAACAGCACCGCGAAAAATAATTTGGCCAGGAGCGATTTCATAAGCCGGTTTCAGGGCGGAATTACTTTTTGTCCGCCGCGCGAATCTTGGCGATGTATTTTTCCGGCTCCTTGTCGAAGTCCTTTTTGCAGCCTTTGCAGCAGAGTTTCACTTCCTGATCCTTATAGGTAAAAGTGAACGGCTTGCCCATTTCGCCGAGCTTCTCGCCGGACACCGGACAGGTCGCGAGCAAATCGGGCTTGGCCGCCAAATCGGCGACGGTTTCAGTCTGCGCGCCGCCGCAGCACGACGGCATCGCGCAATCGGCGGCAGTGAGTTTAATAGTGAGAATTGCCGCGCCGATGGCGACGGCCGTAATAAGGATGGTCTTTTTCATATTCAATAAATGTTTTGATGTTTCGTTCGGACAGAAGTGTTACACCGCCGCCGGCAAAATCCCGCAAACAATTTTCGCGCATTTTTAACCAGCCCGCGCAAAAACGGCCAGCCGCCGCCCGCGCCGATTGAGATTTCCCTTTGAAATCGGCTTTTTCTGACTTGGCACGGCAGTTGCCATAGTTGGCCCAGCGGTTAGAAAACTGCCAGTCAAACCACAGCAGCTTCTTTGTTCCAGTCCCAGTCGGCGGGTCACCTACCTGACCGGGGCTATCTTTTTTTGAGGGATTTTTCGGGATTCGGTGTAATACTGCCAACGACAACCATGAATGCTCCCGACCAAAATCTGACCGCGCTGCTCCGCGAAAACCGGCCGGCACCTGAACTGCCGTCGCGCTTCCGCCAAAATGTCTGGCGGCGCATCGATGACGCCGCCGCGCCCGCCACCGAAACCTGGCTCGACGCCCTGGCCGCGCTGGTGTTGCGTCCGCGCTTTGCCGTGGCGACCGCCGGCGTTTTGCTGCTCGCGGGAATTCTCGCTGGCACGCTGGACGGCCGCCAACTCGCCCGGCACGACGCGCAGTTGAATTATCTCGCCGCCGTCGCCCCGCACGCCGTTCGCTGAATGAACCGTTCGCTCGTCATCCTCATCGGCGCGCTGGCGCTGGGCGCGGCGATTTTTGCCGGCTCGTTTTTCTGCGCGCGGCACACGACGATGTCGTGCTGCGAGCAGCCGGCGGATGATTTGAACTGGTTGCGGCTGGAATTTCATTTGAGCGACGCCGAGATGGCGCACATCCGCGAGCTGCACGAAGGTTATCTGCCGCAGTGCGGCGAGCTGTGCCAGAAAATCGCCGCCACCAAACGCGATCTGGCCGCGCTGACAAAAAATTCCGCCGAGGCTCTGGCGAAGCAAAATGAAATCGCCGCGCTCCGCGCGCAATGCCAGTCCAACATGCTCGCGCATTTCGTTGCCGTCAGCCAAGCGATGCCACCGGAAGTCGGCCAGCGTTACCTGGCCGAGATGAAAAAACTCACGCTCGGCGATCACGAGCGGATGGAACAATCCATGTCCGGCGATTCCGCCCATGAGCATCAACATTGATCCGCCTTCGCCGGAGGCTTCGGCGCGACAAGCTGCTGATGCGCTCGACCGGGCGGACATGGAGCGGCTCGCCGCTGGCAATGATGCCGCATTGAACGATTTGATGGAACGCCACGCCACGCCGGTCTTCCATTTTCTCTGCCGCATGGTCGGTAACGAAGACGATGCGAACGATCTAGCGCAGGAAACTTTCGTCCGCGTTTTCAAGTCCGCAAAAAGTTTTCGTGCCGGCGAGAAATTTTCCACCTGGTTATTCACCATCGCGGCGAATCTGGCGCGGAATCATTTCCGCTGGCGCTCACGGCATCCGGCTTTGTCGCTCGACGCGGAAAATCCGGAAACGGAACAATCCATCGGCTCCGCGCTGCCGGCAAATTCCCCGGCACCGAACGAAGCCGCGCTCGCCGAGGAACGCGCCGGTGCCGTGCGACTGGCCGTCCAAAAATTGCCCGAAGATTTGCGCGAGGCCATCGTGTTGTGCGAATGGGAAGAGCGCAGCGTGGTCGAAGCGGCGACGATTTTGGAAGCGACGCCGAAGGCCGTGGAATCGCGGCTTTATCGCGCTCGTGGCATTTTACGCGAGCGATTGAAAAACTGGATTTAGTCTCACGCAAAGCCGCAAAGTTGCCATGCGGGAGAAAACTCTTCGCGTCTTGCCTTTACGTAAGATTTTATGGCGTTTCAATTTCGGCGAGTTCAGCACCGACTTTTTCCCATTCGGCATTCGCCGCCTCCAAACGATCCGTCACCTGCGCCAACTCGCGATTGATCTGCGTCGCGCGACCGCCGGAATGATACGTCTCCGGTTTTTCCAACTCCGCCGCGTAATCGCGCTCCTTCGCTTCGAGGTCGGCGATTTCTTTTTCCAAAGCCGCGATACGCTTCTGGATTTCCGATTTTTTATTCGAGCGCGCCTGTCGCTGTGCAGCTTCCAAACGCTTCTGTTCTTTGCGATCCACCTGTGCGACGACTGGTCGGCTGACCACGCTGCCGAAGCTCGAGCTCGTCAACGCCGCGCGTGCCGATTGCGCCGTCTTGTCCAAATAATATTGGTAACCGCCGCCAAAATGTTTAAGCGTGCCCGCCTCGACGCGGACGACGTGCGTGGACAGCGCGCGGATGAAATGCACATCGTGGCTGATGAAAACCAGCGTGCCCTGATACTGCTTCAACGCTTCAATGAGCGCGTCAACACTGGCCAAATCCAGATGCGTCGTTGGCTCGTCCATCAGCAACAGGTTCGGCGGATCGAGCAACAGCTTCACGAGTGCGAGCCGGCTTTTTTCGCCGCCGCTCAACACGCTGACCGGTTTGTAAATGTCGTCGCCGCGAAAGAGAAAACTGCCGAGCACCGTGCGAATCGCCTGCTCGGTAATGCGTTGCGGCGTGTCCAGCGCTTCCTGAAAAACGGTGTTTTTCGGATTCAACATCGCCGCGCGATGCTGCGCGAAATAACCAAACTTCGCATTGTGCCCCAGCTTGTGTTCGCCGGATTGCGGCGTGAGCACTTGTGCCAGAAGTTTCAGCAAAGTGGATTTGCCCGCGCCGTTTGGGCCGACGAGCACGATGCGCTGATCGCGCTCGACTTCAAAATCAATACCGTCGTAAATCAGTTTTTCGCCGTAGCCGAACTTGATTTTCTCGAGAGTGATGACGCGCTGGCCACTACGCTGCGGTTGCGGAAACCGAAAACCCATCGTGGATTCCGGGCCGTCGGGAATCTGCACCATGTCTTCCTTGATACGCTCAATCTGCTTGCGTTTGCTCTGCGCCTGCGAGGCTTTGCTGGCTTTAGCACCGAAACGGTCGGCAAACAATTGCAGCCGGTCAATGTCGCGCTGCTGCGCTTTCGCCGTGGCAATCAATGTCGCTTCCATCGCCGCGCGCTGCACCAGATATTCGTCGTAGTTGCCCGTGTAGCGCATGATTTTCGACGAACGCAACTCCGCGATATGCGTGCAGAGATTGTTCAGAAACTCGCGATCGTGCGAAATCATCAGAATCGCGCCGGGATAATATTTCAGATAATCCTGAAACCAGATGAGCGTTTCGAGATCGAGATGGTTCGTCGGCTCGTCGAGCATCAACAGGTCCGGCTCTTCCGCGAGCAACCGCGCGAGGTGCGCCCGCATGATCCAGCCGCCGGACATTTCCTTGGCCGGGCGATCGTGATCCGTCTGCTTGAAACCGAGGCTCGCGAGAATCTGTTTCACTTTCGCGATGAATTGGCCGTCGTGCTCGTGTTCATGCGGCACGGCGACTTCCATCACCGTTTCGTTGCCGGCCGGCTCGCTTTCCTGCGGCAAATAGCCAACGCGCGTGCCACGAATGAACGACACGGTGCCACCATCCGGCTCTTCCTTGCCGAGAATGATTTTGATGAGCGTGGATTTGCCGGCGCCATTCGGCCCGGTGATGGCAATGCGGTCGCCCGACATGATGTTGAACGAAACGTCGTCAAACAATTCGCGTCCACCAAATGATTTAGAAAGTCCGGCTACGGTTAACATGTAAAATTTATAAAATGGTAGGGCCGCGCGGCTGCGCGGCCCAAAATAATCGGACGAGCGGCAGCTCGCCCCTACTTTGCTTTGTTATTTCGGTTTCAATTGCGGGAACAAAATAACATCACGAATACTTTCCTGGCCGAGGAGCATCATGCACAGGCGGTCAATGCCGATGCCGATGCCGCCGGCGGGCGGCATGCCGTGTTCGAGCGCGACGAGAAAATCTTCGTCCAGCTTCTGCTGTTCGCCGCCAGCCTGATGTTCCAGCGTGGCACGCTGCTGAATCGGATCGTTCTGCTCGGTGTAGCCGGGTGAAATTTCTTGGCCGTTGATGCAGCACTCGAAGACTTCGACGGTCGTCGGGTCGTCCGGCGTGAGCTTGGCGAGCGGCACGAGTTCCTTGGGCAAATGCGTGACGAACGTCGGATTGATGAGCGTCGGCTCGATGAATTTGGAGAACACGGCGTTCGTGACTTCAAAATCTTCAAACTCCTTGCCGATCTCCGCGCCCATGTCGTGCGCTTTTTGGCGGCGCTCGGCAGCAGAAATAGTGAACCAATCGGCGCCACACTTTTCCTTGATCAGGTCGTTGTATTTCACGCGGCGCCAAGTGGTGAGGTCAATTGTCCGTGTGACTTTACCATCGGCGTCTTTGAATTCGATGGCCAGCGTGCCGAGGACTTTTTGCGCGACATGCTTGATAAGCGACTCCACCGTTTCCATCATCGT
>JBAXIY010000062.1:0-14353 GCA_037138135.1 Verrucomicrobiia bacterium | reverse complement strand
TGCAGTTGGCGGATAAGTTCGTCCAACGCGCCGGCCACGACCACCACTTTCGTCCTTGTGTCAGCGAGAATTGGTTGAATGAAGTCGAACTGAAGATTTTTTGAAAGCGGCCCGACCGCGCCGATACGCAAAACCCGTTGGCGGGTCTCGCCGGACTGACGAAAACTTGTAATCAGCTCGTGGCCGGTGGTGAAAATGGTTTCCGCATGTTCCAACGCCACACGCCCGGCGTCGGTGAGATGCAACTCGCGTCCGCGCCGTTCGAACAGGGCTTCTCCCAGCCAGTCTTCGAGTTCTGCGAGTTGCTCGCTCAAGGTGGATTGTGAAATCTTTAGTTTTTCCGCCGCCCGCGTGACGCTGCGATGCCGCGCAATCATCCAGAAATGCCGGAGATGGTGGTAGTTCAGCCATTGCGGGTTTTCAAACGCCGAATTCATAACATCGGAATAACCGAATCATATAATAGAAACAACCTATTTTTACGAATGATGATTATTCATTAAGGTGGGCTTGCATGAAAATTAAATTCAACACCACCGGGGGGCTGCAAGGCTTCGTGATTGTGCCACTGTGCGTTGTCGCCCTCATGGCGACTGGCTGCGCCACTACAACCCAAGTCTCGCCTATGACCAAAGCTCAACAGTCGGCGATCACGCCGGCGCAGGCTCTGGAAAAATTGGAAGCAGGTAACGCACGGTTCGCGGCAGGGAAAACGTTGCATCGCGACTGGCCGCAACAACGCGCGGCGACGGCTGCCGGACAGTATCCGTTCGCGGTGGTGTTGAGCTGCATAGATTCACGCGCTTCGAGCGAAATTGTTTTCGACCAAGGTTTCGGCGACATCTTCAACGCCCGGATCGCTGGGAATGTTCTTGATGATGAAGTTCTCGGCAGTCTGGAATTCGCCTGCAAGGTGGCTGGCGCAAAACTTATCGCCGTCGTCGGTCACTCGCATTGCGGCGCAGTGAAAGGCGCGTGCAGCGGTGCGCAACTCGGTCATCTCACCGGCTTGCTGGACAAAATCCACCCGAGCGTCATGGAGGTGAAGCAGAAGCTGCCCGCCGTCGCGGCGACGGACGGGAAATTCATCGAAGCGGTGGCGGAACTAAATGTGCATCACGTCCTGCAACAAATCCGCGAACAAAGCCCGGTGCTGCGTGAATTGATTGATGCAGGGAAAGTCGGCCTCGTCGGCGGCATCTATGACCTCGACTCCGGCAAGGTTCAATTCTTTAACCATTAAAATTATGCAAATTGATTTTTTCCACGCACTCTCGGCGAACCTGCTTTCGCCTGCCGTGCTGTTCTTCGCGCTGGGCATCGCCGCCGCCTTGCTCAAAAGCGATTTGAAATTTCCCGAGGCGCTTTACGTCACGCTGACGATTTACCTGCTTCTGGCGCTGGGCTTCAAGGGCGGTGTGGCAATCAACACGGCGGGCATCGGGGTGGTGATCTTGCCCGCGCTCGCGGCGATGCTGCTGGGGGCGCTCATTCCGCTGTGGACGTATCCGCTGCTGCGGTTCGGGGGAAAATTAAAACCGGTGGACGCGGCCGCCATCGCCGCGCACTACGGCTCGGTGAGCGCGGTGACGTTCATTACGGCCACGAATTATCTCAAGGGCATCAACGAGCCGTATGAAAATTACGCCACCGCCTTTCTCGCCGTGATGGAATCGCCCGCGATCATCGTGGGTGTGCTGCTCGGCAAGATGACGTTGCAGCGCGGCAGTTCCATCTTCAACGGCTCGTTCAAATCGCTGCTGCGCGAGGCGGTGTTTGGCCGGAGCGTTTTTCTGCTGGTCGGAGCGTTGTTGGTCGGTGCGCTTTGCGGCAAAGCAGGCATGGATAAAGTTGAGCCCTTCTTCGTCACGCCGTTTCAAGGTGTGCTAGCGTTGTTCCTGTTGGAAATGGGCATGGTCGCGGGGCAGCGTCTTGGTGACTTAAAAAAAGTTGGACCGTTCCTCGTTGCGTTCGGGATTCTGATGCCGCTCTTTCACGGTTGTCTTGGCGTGCTGCTCGGTAAATATGCGGGCTTGAGTCTCGGCGGAACGACGCTCATGGGTGTGCTGGCCGCAAGCGCGAGTTACATCGCCGCGCCTGCCGCGATGCGCCTCTCGCTGCCGGAGGCGAACCCCGCGCTCTACCTCACACCGTCGCTGGCGATCACGTTTCCGTTCAACATCACCGTCGGCATCCCGATCTATTACGCGCTGGCAAAATATTTTCTGAACTGAATAAATTACCAACATGAACACTCATTCCATGAAGCTTGTCACCATCATCGGCGAAGCGCTCGCACGCGAGCCGCTGAAGAAACTGCTAGCCGAAGTCGGCGCTCACGGCCATACGCTCTTCACCGTCGAGGGCGACGGCAACCAGGGCCGCCGCACGGCGGACATCCAGGAGTTTGCGAACATCCAGATGGAAGTCATCGTCCCGCCCGCCGTTGCGGAAAAAATTATGACGCGATTGGAGCAGGAATTCTTCGCCAAGTTCGCGATGGTGGCTTACGAGACAGACATCCGCGTGTTGCGACGTGAGAAATTTTAGCCATGCACGAGACTTACGATTCGGAAATCAAAAAGCTGGCTGCACCGAAAAATTTTCCAGTGCGGCTGGGCATCATCGGCGGCGGCCAGCTCGCGCGCATGACGGCCATCGCCGCCTTGCCGCTTGGCTGCGAGGTCGTGGTGTTGGAGCAAAACGAATTCAGCCCGGCGGCACGGTTGTCGCCGGACTGCATCATCGGCGACTGGAGCGACGAGGACACACTGCGGCGCTTCGCCCAAAGTTGCGACGTGGTGACGCTCGAAAATGAATTCGTGGACGCGGCCGCCCTCAAAGTTTTGGAAAAGGAGGGCCACAAGGTTTTTCCTGAGTCTGCTTGCATTGCCGTTACCCAGGACAAATTCAAACAGAAATCCGCGCTACAAGCCGCCGGACTCGCCGTTCCGAATTTCCGCGCGGTTAATTCGCGGGAAGAAATTTTGTCGGCCGCAAAAGATTTCGGTTGGCCGCTGCTGCTGAAGACGCGGCGCAACGGTTACGACGGCAAGGGCAACTTCACCTTGAAATCGGAAGCTGATGTTGCAACCGGTTGGTCGGCGTTGGGTGGCGACAAAAATGAATTGATGGTCGAGGCGTGGTTTCCGTTTGTGAAAGAGCTGGCCGTCATCGTCACGCGTGGTCGCGACGGTCAGATCGTAACCTATCCCGTTGTTGAAACCATTCAACGAAATCACGTCTGTCACGTTGTGAAAGCGCCAGCGGAAATTTCTTCCTACCAGGCTACCTATGTTTTGGCCATGGCGCGGCGCGCTGTGGAGGCTGTCGGTGGCGTTGGCAGTTTTGGTGTGGAAATGTTTTTGGCGGCGGACGGTGAGATTGTCATCAATGAACTTGCGCCGCGCGTCCACAACTCCGGCCATTACACCATCGAGGCGTGTGATTGCTCGCAGTTTGAAAATCATGTTCGCGCCGTGCTCGGCTGGCCGCTGGGTAATCCGTTAATGCTCGCGCCCGCCGCCGTGATGGTGAACCTGCTGGGCACGGAAAAATCAACCGGCCAGCCGCGCGGATTGGAAACCGTGCTGCGCATGACCGGAACGCGCGTTCACATCTACGGAAAAATGATGAGCGGCGCGGGACGTAAGATGGGCCACATCACCGTGCTGGAAAATTCGCTGGAAGAAGCGCAGGCCATCGCCGAGCGCGCGGCGAAGGAGATTTATTTTGGAAACAAACTATGAAAGAAAAAATTGCGCCGCTGGTCGGCATCATCATGGGCAGCGACTCGGATTGGCCGACGATGGAAGCGGCTTATCAAGTTTGCCGTGAGTTCAAAATCCCCTGCGAAGTGCGCGTGGTCTCCGCGCATCGCACACCGGACGACATGGCGCGTTACGCCAAGTCCGCGCACAAACGCGGGCTGCGCGTCATCATCGCCGGCGCGGGTGGCGCGGCGCATTTGCCGGGCATGGTCGCGAGCCACACGCCGTTGCCGGTCATCGGTGTGCCGGTGGAGAGCAAAAGTTTGAAGGGCTTGGATTCGCTCTTATCCATCGTGCAAATGCCCGGCGGTATTCCCGTGGCGACCGTGGCCATTGGCGGCGCGAAGAACGCTGGTCTGCTGGCGGTTTCAATTTTGGGCGCAAGTGATGAGAAAATTCGCAGTCAAGTTCTAGCGTTTAAGAAGAAATTGGCGGATGAATCGCGTCAACGCGGGCGGAAACTGAATTTGAATTTGAACTCCAAAACGAAATGAAAACACCTTGGAAAAATGATTCTCGGATTGATTGCCAGACCAATTTCCGCTTTCATCTGCGCCTGAATTTATGAGTTCCAACATCGCTCCTGTCCGCCAGAGAAAATTGCTCGTTGCCAACCGCAGTGAAATCGCTATTCGCGTCTTTCGCGCGGCGACGGAACTCGGATTGCGCACGGTCGCCATCTACGCGGCGGAAGACCGGCTGGCCATCCATCGTTTTAAGGCGGACGAAGCCTATGTGGTCGGCGAAGGCAAGGGGCCGGTCGGCGCGTATCTGGACATTCCGAGCATCATCGCGCTGGCGAAGGAGAAGGGTGTGGACTTCATTCATCCTGGTTACGGATTTTTGTCAGAAAATGCGGCGTTTGCGCAGGCGTGCGAAGAGGCGGGAATTATTTTCGTCGGGCCACGCGTGGATTTATTGAAGAACATGGGCGACAAGACTGCCGCTCGCTCGCTCGCGCAAAAAGTCAATGTGCCGGTTTTGCCGGGCACGGAAGATCCGATTGAAGACCGCGCCGAAGCGCTGAAAATCGCTAAGGAAATTGGTTTTCCGCTCATAATTAAAGCGGCGTTTGGCGGCGGCGGGCGCGGAATGCGCGTCGTGCACAAGCCGGGCGACCTTGCGGATTTGCTTGACGAAGCACAGGGCGAGGCGGGGCGCGCCTTCGGCAATCCGGCGGTGTTTCTTGAACGCTATATTCCCCGCGCGAAGCACATCGAGGTGCAAATTCTCGGCGACAAGCACGGCAAGGTGGTTCACCTGCACGAACGCGATTGCTCGGTGCAACGGCGTCATCAGAAGGTTATCGAAATCGCGCCGAGTGTGGATTTGGATCGCAACGTGCGCGCGGAATTGTGCGAGGCGGCGGTGAAACTTTGCCGCGAAATCAAATACGACAACGCCGGCACGGTGGAATTTCTCTACGACCAGGACACGAAAGAATGGTTCTTCATCGAGATGAACCCGCGCATTCAGGTGGAGCACACGGTCACGGAAGTCATCACCGGTCTCGACCTCGTGCGCTCGCAGATTCTCATCGCCGACGGCAAGCCGATGCATGGCAAAGAAGTTGGCATTCCCGCGCAGGAAGACATTCCGCGCAACGGTTACGCCGTGCAATGCCGCATCACGACGGAAGATCCGGAAAATAAATTTCAACCCGACTACGGCCGCATCCTGACGTATCGCAGCGCCGGCGGTTTTGGTGTGCGGCTCGATGGCGGCATGGGCTACGGCGGCGCGGTGGTGACGCCATTTTACGATTCGCTGCTGGTGAAACTCACGGTGAGCGCGCAGACTTTTGATGCCGCACTGCAACGCATGGATCGCGCGCTGCGTGAGTTCCGCATCCGCGGCGTGAAGACGAATATTCCATTTTTGGAAAACGTCATTCACAACGAAACCTTCAAGTCGGGTCAGGCCTCCACGACGCTGATTGATACCACGCCGGAATTATTCAAACTCAAGGTCAAACGCGATCGCGCGACCAAATTGCTGAACTTCATCGGCGATGTGACGGTGAATGGCAATCCGCAGGCGAAAGGTTTTGTGCCGAAGGAAATCCTTTTGCCCGCGCGCATTCCCGCGCACGAACGCAAACAGGCCGCGCCGCGCGGCACGCGCCAATTGTTGCTGGAACTCGGGCCGAAGAAGTTCGCCGAGTGGACGCTCAAGCAAAAGCCGCTGCTGGTGACCGACACGACGTTCCGCGACGCACATCAATCGCTCTTCGCGACGCGCCTGCGTGGTTACGACATGCTGGCCGTGGCGGACGCGGTGGCGCGGCGCACGCCGAACTTGTTCAGCATGGAGATGTGGGGCGGCGCGACGTTCGACACCTCGATGCGCTTCCTGCACGAAGATCCGTGGCAGCGTCTGCGCGACTTGCGTGCTCGCGTGCCGAACATTTGTTTCCAGATGCTTTTTCGCGGCTCGAACGCGGTCGGTTATTCCAATTATCCCGACAACGCCGTGGCTGGCTTCGTGAAGCACGCGGCGGCCAGCGGCATGGACATCTTCCGCATTTTTGATTCCTTGAATTATCTGCCGAACCTGACTGTGGCGATGGATGCGGTGCAGGAGACGCACGCCATTTGCGAGGCGGCGATTTGTTACACGGGTAACATCCTCGATCCGGCGCGCGATAAATACTCGCTGAAGTATTACATCAAGCTGGCGAAGGAACTGGAAAAGATGGGCGCACACATTCTCGCCATCAAGGACATGGCCGGCCTGTGCAAACCGGCGGCGGCGAGCGTGCTGGTGAAAGCGCTCAAAAACGAGATTGGCATTCCGATTCATTTCCACACGCACGACACGAGCGGCATTGCGGCAGCGTCGGTCTTGAGCGCAGCGGAAGCGGGCGTGGATATTGCCGACTTGGCGATTGCTTCGATGAGCGGTTCGACGAGCCAGCCGAACTTGAATTCCATTGTGGCTGCGCTGCAATTCACCAAACGCGACACCGGCCTCGACCTCGACGCGCTGAATGAGTTTGCCGACTACTGGGAACAGGTGCGCGGCTACTACGCGCCGTTCGACACGTCGCCGAAATCCGGCAGCGCGGAAGTCTATCTGCACGAAATGCCCGGCGGACAATTCACTAACCTGAAAGAACAGGCGGCGTCCATGGGCCTCGCGCATCGCTGGCCGGAAATCGCGCGGACTTACGCCGAGGTGAACCAGCTTTTCGGCGACATCGTGAAGGTGACGCCGAGCAGCAAGGTCGTGGGCGATATGACGATGTTTCTGGTCACGCGCGGCATCAAGCCGGCGGATGTTTTGAATCTCGAACCGGGAGCGACGCCGTTTCCTGAATCGGTGATTGATATGATCGGCGGCGGCCTCGGTCAACCGATGGGCGGCTGGCCGAAGAAACTACAGCACGTCATTCTTGGCGACCGCAAACCGTTGAAAGGTCGTCCGGGTGAATCGTTGAAACCGCTCAATTTCAAAAAAATCGCCGAGGAGCTTTCGGCCAAGCTCAAGCGCGAAGCGACGGACGACGATGTGTTCAGCCACATCATGTATCCGGAAGTTTTCGCCGCCTTCACCAAGAATGAAAATACCTTCGGCGATCTTTCCGCGCTGCCCACGCCGGCGTTTTTCTACGGGATGAAGCCCGGTCAGGAAATTTCCGTGGAGATTGAGGCGGGCAAAACGCTGTTCATCCGACTCGTCAACATCGGCGCGGTGGATGCCGAGGGCAAACGCGCGATTAATTTTGAGTTGAACGGCATGACGCGGCAGTTGGCCATCGTGGATCGTTCCGCCAAGCCGACGATCAAGGCGCGGCAGAAGGCGGATTCGGCCAAACCGAACGAAGTCGGCGCGCCGATTCCCGGACTCGTCACCGCGCTCGCCGTGAGCGTGGGCGCGAAAGTGGCGAAGGGCGACAAGCTCCTCACGCTCGAAGCCATGAAGATGCAGACGACCATCTACGCGCCGACCGATGGCGTGGTGGACGAAATCTGTGTGCAGAATGGCGATGCGCTGGAGAGCAAGGATTTAATCCTCAAGCTGCGCGCGGTGTAGGCAACTTTGAAGAGGTTCAAGCCGGAACGAAAGTTCCGGCTCTTTTTGTTTTAAGCGCGCGTCACGTTGCCGTGCCGAGGATGAGCGGAGTGGCGGGGTGGAACGACTAGGGTGTGTAGCCTATCCTCATATTAGGCCACGGCTTCATTTGTCATTGAGACTACTCTTAAAATGTGCTTCCAGCAAGACTGCCGGATTTGTGGTCAGATTCCAGCGACAGAACAAAATGTCACCCGGCCACAATAAGTAATTGGAAGGCCAAGCGTGAGGGTTGCCACTACCATTAGTGCGGGGTGAAAATCTGTATACCGACAAGCCCAAAGTCTTCCAAACTTGCGGAGCTGTCATGCCGGGATGAACCAAGCCAATGTTCTGACGCGCTCGATGCGCCGCCCAGGGCGTGCAATCGTAAGGCCAAACAACGGGACGAGCTATATATAGCTGTAACAAGGCAACCACAATGCAGACCAAGCCTAAAGTCCATCTGCGCCGAAAAATATAAATCCCCCAAATCAAACACAAAACTGCACCATAAACCCAAAGATAAAATGGCAACCACGGAACCCCATAACTATGGCTTGCCGCAAACCAAACAAATAAGGCAATGGGTATGAAAACTGCGCAAAGCGAAATCAGAATGCTGGATGATTTGCTCATGGCGTGATAAGTGGCCTAACGAAAAAAGCTGAGCCACCGCCGACCTGCGACGTGAACCGCGACAGCGGAACTGCAAGCGCCAACGGCGGTTGGGTCAGTTGTTGGGAATTGCACAGCGAACTGTAGTGGCTGTTTTTGACTATCCATCGCAGAGATTTAGCCCTCGTAAGCTGATTCCAGTCAACGTCAAAACCTTGGGTGACAAGCTTCATTTGGGGCGCATCAAAGCCAACCTATGCCAGCAAGAAGTGGCTCAAAAACTCAAGGTTTCTACTCGGATGGTGCGAAAGTGGGAAAGAGGTCTTGCTTGCCCGACCGAGGATCATTGGCGAGCACTGGCGTTGATTTTGGGTCTAGATTCCCGATTTTCATCAGAGACGGTTCCAACGCCAGAATAGTGTGTTGGTATTTGCACGATTTTTTACGAAATTTTGAGACGATTCAAGGAGGCGTAAATCGATCCATCCCCGTTTTCGGGGATAGCGTGGCTAGTCCGGCTAACCGGCGATGGCAAATTTGGCCCGCCCCTCCGTGGCAATAGTGTCGCCGATTTGCTGCATCAGCGGCGCGTCCCACATGGCCGCCATGCCGGTCGCCTGCGGAAACACGGTGGCCCGGCCCGCCCGCGCCACGCCGTGAAGACACTCATTCCAGTAACCATAAGCCGGCAGATTCAGCCGGGGGATGGACGGAGCATTGTCGGCCAGTTGCCGGGCCTTTTCATCAAGCGACATCCGGCGGATCAAATCATCCACACGCGCATCTAGTAGCGGCTGATTCGGATCCAAGTAAATGGCAGGTGCCTTCACGTCCGGAACCTTAGTGTCTTCCGGGGAGGCCATCGACTTGGACTCGGAGGCAAAAAACGAAGCGACGCCTTCGCCTTTAAAATCGCGGATGAAAATGGCGTTGAATTTGGCGTTGCCCTTTACCCCGGCAAACTCAATCGTCAGCGGTCCGTTCACAGAGTCCCCTTGATGTTCCACCTTGGCCTCCACGCGGTGGGCCTTGGCGAAGCCGCCCGCCGCCCTGAAAACGTCCAGTTCTTTGGCGAGCATTTGGTCGCCGCAAGTGATGTTCATCAGATCTTTGCCCGCTCGCTTGGCATAGAGTTCAGCCACATCAATCTCCACGTTATAGGTGCCGGCGGGCAAGCCAGGGACGGTGGCGGTCAGTGCTTTTCCATAAACTTCCCCGGCAAAGACCGCCGGATTGTCTCCGCCCTTCACCTGGATTTCCGGCGGCGGACGGAAGTGGTGGATGTCTCCAGTCAAAACAATTGGAAACCCGCAACAGGAAGGAGCGGATTCCTGCGCCCGCAGCAATTGAAAATTCAGGCAGGTAAACGCGAAGACCACAAATAAAACAATTTTGGCGCAAAGCATTTGTTCGCGGGCTGTGGATGATGAATTCATGTTGGTGGGAATGGGGTGCCGGATTCTTGTTTGAGTTCGGCAAAAATTATTTCCATCGTCAATAACACTTAACTCTTAAACTCATTTCGCCACCGGGACGCCGATTCCTTCGTAAATCCACCCCGTTTCATCAATGTCCAAGTCCTACTAGGATGGCAGAAAGTCGATTTCATAGTCATCCCCCAGAAATTAAATAAAGAAGCATTAAAAACAGTTTTTTTGCCGATCCCGAACATTTTGGAACAGAGTATGTCGGTTAATACGCCAGTCACCGCCGCAATTTTTACGGTGCTACCATCATATATGCCAAGGGTGATGCTCATTTGTTTTCGGATTTGCACCAAATTTTTTCCATCTGTTCCAGGGTTTTCCCCTTGGTTTCGGGCACGAGCTTCCACATGAATATCGCCGCCAGTAAACTCATCACGCCATAGATCCAATAGGCAAAACCGTGATGGAAGGTATTCAACAGATACGGATTGTCGTTGAGGATGGGGAAGGTCCAACTGACGATGAAGTTGGCGATCCATTGTGCGGCCACCGCCACGGCCATAGCCTTGCCGCGCACTTGATTCGGGAAAATTTCGCTCAACAGCACCCAGACCACCGGCCCCCACGAAACCGCGAAGCCGGCAATATAGAGCAACATGCACAGTAGTGCCATGACGCCTTTGATCTGAAGGGCGAACGCGCCGCCGAGCGCAAACATCGCCACGGCCATGACCAGCGCGCCGATGATTTGCAGTGGTTTCCGGCCCAACCGGTCCACCGTCAGAATCGCCACGACGGTGAAAATCAAGTTCACCGCGCCGACGATGATGGTCTGGAACAGCGAGGCGTTGGTGTCAAAGCCCACGTTCTTGAAAATTTCCGGCGCATAATACAACACCACGTTGATGCCGACAAACTGCTGGAACACTGACAACATTACGCCAATGAAGATCAGCATTGCGCCGAAGGAAAATAACTTGCCGGAATGATGTCCCGACAGCGAGGCGCGGATTTCGGTGATTTCTTTTTCACCTTCCTCCACTGTGCCAATCTTGGCCAGCACGGCGCGCGCACCGGCCTCGTCACCTTTCAACATGAGATAGCGCGGGGTTTCCGGCACAAACAATAGCAGCAACAGGAACAACGCCGCCGGAATGGCTCCCGACAGGAACATGTAGCGCCAGCCGATGGTGTTCAGCCATTCATCGCCGCTGCCCGCCTTGGAGATGCCGTAGTTGACGAAGTAAATCACCAGCATTCCGAAGATGATGGCGAACTGGTTCCACGCCACCAGATTTCCGCGAATGCGGGCGGGGGCGATTTCGGCAATATACATCGGCGACAACATCGAGGCCAGCCCCACCCCAATGCCGCACAGAATGCGGTATAAGACAAAGTTCCACATGTAGTCCGGCCCGCCATGTCCAACCGGAGCAAAAGGAAACTCCGGAGCCGCAGCGCCGATGGAGGAAACGAGGAACAATGCGGCGGCAATGACGAGCCCGCGTTTGCGCCCGATGTGCGTGCTGACCCAACCACCGATGCAGCCGCCGATGATGCAGCCGATGAGCGCGCTGGAACTTACAATGCCCCACAGCGAGTTGGCGTCGTTGGGATCGCTCAAATGGCGCGGATCAATGAAGTAAGCTTTCAAGCTGCCCACCGCGCCGGAGATGACGGCAGTGTCGTAGCCGAACAGCAGTCCACCCAGCGTGGCAATCAGGGTGAACAGGATGATGTAAGGATTGAGGTTTTTCATGGCTTGTCAGTAGTTTCTAAATTTCGTGCAGAGGTAAAGTCAAATGAACTCATTGATGAGGTTTTCGAGATATTCCTGACGGCCGCTGCTGCTCGCGTCGGCTTCGCCTTTCTTGAGCATGTAAGCTTCAAGCTGTTTGAAACCGACCTGTCCAGCCTCGATCTTGGCACCAATGCCGGAATCCCAAGAGGCATAACGCTGTTTGACAAAGTTGGCGAGCCGTCCGTCCTTGCGAATCGCCGCCGCAATCTTGAGGCCTCGCGCAAACGCGTCCATCCCGCCGATGTGCGCGTAGAATAAATCAATTGGCTCAAAACTTTCGCGGCGCACTTTCGCGTCAAAGTTCACGCCCCCCGTCTTGAAGCCGCCGTATTTCAGCACGCTCAACATCGTGTAGGTCGTGAGATAGATGTTCGTCGGAAACTGGTCCGTATCCCAGCCGAGCAACTCGTCACCGGTGTTGGCGTCGATAGAGCCGAGCGCATTGGCGGCACCGGCAACTTCCAGTTCATGCTGCATCGTGTGGCCCGCCAGCGTCGCGTGGTTAGTTTCAATGTTCAGTTTGAAATCTTTCAGCAAACCATGTTCCCGCAGAAAGTTCAGGCAAGCTGCCGCGTCGGAATCGTATTGGTGTTTGGTCGGCTCTTTCGGTTTGGGCTCGATGTAAAACTGGCCTTTGAAACCGATTTTCTTTTTATAGTCCACCGCCATGTGTAGAAACTTCGCCAGATGCTCCTGCTCACGTTTCATGTCGGTGTTGAGCAAGGTCTGGTAGCCTTCGCGTCCGCCCCAGAACGTGTAACCTTCGCCGCCGAGTTCGTGTGTCACTTCCATTGCCTTCTTCACCTGGCAGGCGGCAAACGCAAACACGTCGGCGTTGCAGCTCGTGCTGGCACCGTGGACAAAGCGCGGATGCGAAAACGCATTGGTCGTGCCCCACAGCAGTTTCACACCGGTGCGCTTCTGTTCTTCCTTCAATACCTTAGCCACGGCGTCAAAATTCTTGTTCGATTCGGAAAGTGATTTGCCTTCCGGGGCCACATCGCGGTCGTGCCAGCAGTAATACGGCGCGCCGAGCTTGCTGATAAATTCAAACGCCACGCGGGCGCGCTTCTGCGCGTTTTTGACCGAGTTGCTGCCGTCGTCCCACGGACGTTGCATCGTGCCCGCGCCAAACGGGTCGCTACCGGTGCCGCGGAAGGTGTGCCAGTAGACGACCGCGAAGCGCAGGTGGTCTTTCATCGTCTTGCCCGCGACGATTTCAGCGGCGTTGTAGTGTTTGAAGGCCAGCGGGTTTTTCGACTTCGAGCCTTCGTAGGTGATTTGATTGATGTTCGGGAAGGTTGATTTCATATCATTATAAGACTGCTAGATTCATAAACTCATTTTACCGTAATAATGCCGATTGCTTCGTGAATGCACTCGTCTACTTAATATCCACGCCCCTCTGGGACGGTGTTGAATTATTTCCAAAACACTTTCTTCTGGTTGCCCATCTCAAACACCAGCTCTTTGCCGGCCATGATATCGGCGTAGTTGATGAACGGTCTGGTGACAGGTTTACCATCCAACGTCACGCGTTGGACATAAGGATTTTTTGGGGCCGCGTTCTTCATTTTCACAACGAACGCCCTGCCGTCCTTGAGCAGGGTGCGGATTAAATTATCATCCAGCGGCGCCGCCGCGTAGTCACCCGCCTCAATCCGCTCTTGAATACGCAATACGCGTTCCGCGAGCAGAGGGGCTAATTCGGAGTAGCGGAGAATTCCCCGGCTGGTTTCAAGCCAGCGGGTGGAGTGGGCGGATGGAGTTTCGTCAGCCATGCGAGGTCAACGGGTTCGCCTTCAAACGCCATGCTGTCGGCCACCTGTTGGGGAATGGCCTGCCAGCGCAACTGTTGTTGCGTGCGCGCTGACAACAATTGCCAGCGTTGAATGGCTTCGACGTAACCCATGCAGGCAAAATAACCGCCTTCGCCGCTTTATCAAACACAATCCTTGCGAAGCCTGGCAAGTCCACACGTCTGCCCGGACTTGCCGCGAGGCCATACGCTTCCGATTGGGTTCACAGGGTTCATTTCAATACTTAACCAAAAGGAGATTCAATATGGCGGTTCAATGCGCTTCATTTACCACCGGCATCGTCGTCATCACCCCCAACGCCCTCGACCGACTGACGCCCGCTGACATCCAACGTGGATTGCAACGGCATCAGACGGGCGACTGGGGCGATCTCGGCGAGGAAGATTGGCAGGAGAATGACCGAGCCGTGCAGGCCGGGTCACGTTTGCTGTCTAGTTATCGCAGTGACGGCGGGGTGCCGTTCTGGATCATCACCGAGGCCGACCGCAGTGCGACGACCTTGTTGTTGCCGGACGATTATTGACCACGACACCAAGGCGATCCTTCACGGGTCGCCTTTTTTATTGTTAGTTTTAGCAAATCCACACGTCTGCCGCAAAGCAACGCTCCGTTCTACGCTTCCCGTTGGGTTCACAGGGTTCATCACAAAACAATAACCAACTAAAAGGAAAAACATGAATGTAGTCACAGCAGAACGCGTCGCGTTGTATTATCGGGAAGGTTCATCGGATAAAGTCTATCAGGCCGCGATTGAACCGGCAGGCAATCAGTTCGTCGTCAACTTCGCCTACGGGCGGCGTGGTTCAACTCTGACCACTGGCACGAAAACTTCAGTGCCGGTGGATTATGCCGCCGCGAAGAAAA
>JBAXIY010000061.1:0-14504 GCA_037138135.1 Verrucomicrobiia bacterium | reverse complement strand
TTGCTCCGCGCGGAAAAACTTTTGAAGAAAGCCAAAAAGGTCTTTGCAGACGGCCACCTTGCGGCCGCAAAAAAAATAAAGCGCCCGTTGACCAAAGCAGCGCTGGCAAAAGAACTTTTTGAACTAACTGCGTTGGCACAAACACGTGGCTGGTGTGCGGAAGAATTGTTGGCTGGGGAAATTAAGCTGCAAGAACGGTTTTTGCGTAAACGAGAGAGCAAAATTTAAGCGACCAATTTCGCGCCTTTCTTGTAGTTACATTCAGGACACAAAAGGCAGCCATTACTAATCATCGTTTTGCCCCCGCGAGCGTGTGGTTTCCGGTGGTCGGCGTGAAACTCGTTTTGATTGCATTTTTTGCGGCAGTCTTGGCAGATTCCGTCATCACGAAGAAAAATTGCAAGTCGTTGTTCTCGGCTGAAACCGCGAGTTGGGTCTTTCAAAGCCAAATCAGGTATTCCTGAAACGATTTTGTCGCGCAATAATTCGTGCCGATAATTCAAATCCTGAATGCTATCGGAGCGGGCAGCGTCAGTATATGCAGCAAGACTCGGGTCTTGATCTTCTTCATCTTTGGCTTCATTTAGAAGCCGTAACTTTTCAAATTCCAAATAGCACCTTGCAAACTCTTTTGGAAAGCTGGAAATATCATATCTGGATAACAACTCCGCCGCCAGAAAGCACAGACTAATTATGGAATACTTTTTTAATTCTGGATTTGTTTCGCCTTGAAAAGCCTTTACCAAAAACTGAAACACGGCACGGGCTTTTTTAACCAATGGATCCGCTTCCGTGATGTCCAAGTTTGCCTCGTAAGTTTTTCGCAATGATGAAGGTTTTATGTCGGTGATTCGATCCTGATACATCAGGTGCAGAATTTTTGCGCCGGCGTCTTCGTGTGCAAAACGCCGATTGGTAAAAGCACACAACTTGAAAACTTTATGTTTTGCGAGCTTTTGCACGATTAACTTCATGTTCCCCGGATAAGCCCGTCTCTTTTCCGCCGCGTTTAGTGGCGTCCCGTTTTGGAGGCGCTGGAACATATCTTCGACATTTTCGTCGGAGTAGCCGAGGCTCAAAACCACCACGTCAAGCGACTGGTTGGAAAGTTTGCGCTGAAGTTCTGTGGATAGAGTTTTGAAAATTTTTCCAGCGACCTCATGCCCATCAACTTGATCGGCGTCTCGCGGCAGACTTAATTGGTTTTCCAAGAAATCAAAAATAGCCCTCAAGCGTTGTTGTCCATCAACTACTTCATATTCGTAAGAGCCAGTTGCCACTTCACGAAAATATAGTTTCGGAATATCCAAATCGTTGAGCAGCGAGTCAATCAGCAGTTGTTGCTGCGAGCGCGTCCAGACTGCCTGACGCTGATAAGCCGGATTCAAAAGAACTTTATTTTGCGCCAGCAAATGATGCAGAAATGCCGCGTTAAACTGGCTTGTCCTTTTTGTTTTAATTGGCGCAATCATAAAACGATTCTTGTTGTTTTGATTAGATCAAACGCCAGATCGGGCGTCAACTGATGCGCAAAGATGTTTTCGCCGGAAGGAACAAGCTGGTTTGTCGAAAATCAGAAGTTGACAGCTTTGGGAAATCTGGTTTAATTCCCGACCCTTTGCGGGAAAATTTATGTATGCCGTTTTAGAAACAGGTAGCAAACAGTATCGCGTCACTGCCGGCGATAAACTCGAAATCGAACGCCTTGAAGTCGAGGCGGGCAAGCCGGTCACGTTTGACCGCGTGCTGCTCGTCAACAACGACGGCAAGCTCTCCGTCGGCGCGCCCACCGTCACCGGTGCCACCGTCGTAGCGGATGTCGTCGAACACAAGCGCGGCGAACACAAGCTGACGTTCAAGATGAAACGCCGCAAAGGTTATCACAAGACCATCGGCCATCGTCAGGAATTGACGGTCGTCAAAATCACCGCCATCAACGCTTAATTTTTAATCCCCTAAAATTTTATGGCACATAAAAAAGGTCAAGGTAGCGTAAAAAACGGACGCGACAGCCGCAGCAAACGCCTCGGCGTAAAAGAATTTGGCGGTCAGACCGTCACCGCGGGCAGCATCATTGTGCGCCAGCGCGGCAGCAAATTTATTGCAGGCAAGAACGTCGGCACCGGTCGCGACTGGACGTTGTTCGCGCTCACGGACGGCAAAGTCTTGTTCGACAAGAACAGCCGCCGGATCAACATTGTCGCCGAAGCGGCGGCGAAGAATTAAGGCGAGCAAGCGCTTTCAGGCGAGGCCACGCGCCTCGCCTTTTTTATTGCCCAAGTTCGTATTCCTAATCTTACTCGTAATCGGCAATGGATTAAGATTAGGATTACGATTAAGATTAGGAATCGAAAATGTTCATTGACGAAATAAAAATCTACGCGCAGGCCGGCCACGGCGGCAAAGGCGCGGTCGCGTTTCATCGCGAGGCTTACATCACCAAGGGTGGTCCGAGCGGCGGCAACGGCGGACGTGGCGGCAGCGTTATTCTTCAGGCCGATCACGACCTGAACAATCTCATCCAGCAGTATTACGTTCCACGTCTCATTGCGCTCGGTGGCGAAGGCGGCATGGGCAAGGGCATGGACGGTCACGCGGGAAAAGATCTCATCGTCAAAGTTCCGTGCGGCACGCTCGTGTGGCAACTCAAGGACACCACTCCGCCCATTGAGAAAAAAATGCGCCGCGAGGATGACGAGGAAGAGGACGAAGAACAAAGCGAAAACATGATGCTCGGCACGAGCACGGGCAAGCGTCCGCTCTTCCGCACGTCGCAGGGAAAATCGGCGTTAGAAATTGATTTGAGCAAGGAACCGGAAGACGAAGAAACACCGGATGGCATTGAAAACAAAGGCACGCTCGTCGCCGACCTTACGACGCACGGCCAGCAATTTGTTTTGTGCAAAGGCGGTCGCGGCGGATTGGGCAATCGCAATTTTGCCACCGCGCGCCACCAGACGCCGCGCTTTGCGCAGCCGGGCGAACCCGGCACGGAAGGCGAATTTCTTTTGGAACTTCGCATCATGGCGGAGATCGGCTTGGTCGGTTATCCGAACGCGGGCAAGTCCACTTTGCTTACAGCAATTTCGCGCGCGCGCCCAAAAATTGCGGCGTATCCCTTCACCACGCTGACGCCGCAAGTCGGCATTTTGGAATACGCCGATTGGAAGCGGCTCACCGTTTGCGACGTGCCCGGACTCATCGAAGGCGCACACAACAACGTCGGTCTTGGGCACGAATTTTTGCGTCACATCGAACGCTGCAAAATCATCGTGCTGCTGCTCGATATGGCCGGCACGGACAATCGCAAGCCGTGGGACGATTACAGGCAACTACTCAAGGAACTGGAGCTTTACGATCCCGCGCTGCTGGAAAAAGACCGCCTCGTCGTGGCGAACAAAATGGACGAAGCCGTTGCGGAAAAAAATCTGAAGGACTTCAAAAAGAAAATCAAAAAAGTTTCCGTGCTGCCCATTTCTGCTGCGTTTGATCAGGGCTTGGAGAAATTCAAACTAACCATACGCGAAGCCGTTGAAGCGGCGGAAAAAGTTTAAGCAACTTCCAAAAACCGCATCACGGTGTCACCGTGCTTGAGCATTTTCACTTCCGTCCACGGCGTGACGAGGTCCAGCGTATCGCGTTTCGTATGGCCGAGCATCAATCTGCCACCTGGCGCGAGCAACTTCGGCAGGCTAAGATCATCGAGTAATTGCTGCGCGAAAGAAGTGGAACGGCGGTTCACATTTTTTTCTCCGTAAGGCGGATCGGCAAGAATCAAATCAAACTGCTGGCCGCTCTCCACGAGTTGTTTCATTGCGGGAAAAACATCCTGCGTGCGCGTTTCCAAAATTTCGCCGTAACCCGCCGCGACTGCATTACTGCGGATAAATTCCGCGTGGCGATGCGACTTCTCGATGCACAAAACCGAAGCCGCGCCGCGACTCAAACATTCCAAACTCAACGCACCGCTGCCGGCAAATAATTCGAGCACGCGGGCGTCCACCACGCGCGCGCCAAGCGAATTGAAGACGGCTTGCTTGACCAAATCCGGCGTGGGACGAACGTCGAGTCCTTTGGGAACCTTCAAAATCCGCCGCGCTGCGTTGCCACCAGTGATACGCATGAAGTTTTAATTAAAAATTTCGGCGAAGAACGATTTCATGTCAGTCCACGAACGTTTGTCCGCGCGCGCGTTGTATTTTGCGCCCGGCAAACTACCGTTGGCCATCGGTTGCGTGAAGCTGTGAACCGCGCCGCCGTATTTGATGAGCCGCCAGTCCACATCGGCGTCGCGCATTTCTTTTTCAAACGCCGCGAGGTCCTCCGCTTTTTCAAACGGATCATCCGCGCCATGACATACAAGCACTTTGCATTTGATATTTTTGCCATCAGCGGGCGTGGGCGAATCCAATCCGCCGTGAAAACTGACAATGCCATTTAACTCCGCACCGCTGCGGGCAAGTTCAATGACGGTCGTGCCGCCAAAACAATAGCCGATGGCTGCAACACGTTGTGTGTCCACCAACTCGCATTTCTTTAATTCATCCAAACCCACATTCACGCGCAGCCGCAAGAGCGCGCGGTCAGTTTTATATTTTGACGCTTCAGCCCCGGCGTCTTTGTAATTCTGCGGGCGAATGCCTTTACCGTAAATATCGGCGCAGAACGCGACGTAGCCGAGGTTCGCGAGCATCGCGGCTCGGTTCTCTTCGTAATCGGTCAGGCCCATCCATTGATGCACGATGAGCACTCCGGGACGTTTGCCGGAAAACGAATCGTCGTAGGCGAGATAACCTTCAAGCGTCGTGTCGCCCTGTTTGTATTCGATTGTTTTGGTCACGAGTTTTGCCTGCGCAGAAATCGCGCAAGCCACGGCGAGGAGAGAAAGTATTAATTTATTCATGCGGTTACTTTAACCGTTTCCGTGGCGGTTGCCAATGACTTGACACCTTTCGCGCGACACGGATGCTATCTGCGTGCAAATTCTTGAACCGCCCGACTCGCATCATCTCGACGCCGCCATCGGCTGGCTCGGGCTGGGCTGCGCGGGCGACGCAAGCGCGGAGCTGGAAAATATTTCTGCCGTCAACCAACTGCACTCCGATGTGCTCGAAGTGCGCTGGACAATTTGCGCGCACGACGAACGCTGGAAGGATGCGCTGACGATTGCGGAACTGGAATTGCAAACCGCGCCCGAAGAATCTTCCGGCTGGCTGCATCGCGCGTATGCGTTGCGCCGCGTGCGTGACGGCGGCTTGTCGCAAGCGTGGGATGCGCTGTTGCCGGCGGCGGAAAAATTTCCAGCGGAACCAGTCATCGCCTACAACCTTTCGTGTTACGCGTGCCAGATGCAGCAGCTCGACATCGCGCGGACGTGGCTGCACCGCGCCATCAACGTCGGCAAAAAAGAGGCCATCAAGAAAATGGCACTGGCGGATGACGACCTGCAGCCGCTGTGGAAAGAAATTGAGGAATTTTGAGAATGGAAAAATCCGTTTTATCCGTGGCCGGACTGCAAATTGAGCGTGATGGCACAGAAATTTTGCGCGGCGTAAACTGGCGTGTTCAGCGCGGTGAACATTGGGTGATTCTCGGCGCGAATGGTTCGGGGAAAACTTCTTTGTTGAGTGCACTCACCGGCTATCTAATGCCGACGAGCGGAGAAATTTCTGTGCTCGGCGAAAAATACGGTGAATCCGATTGGCGCGAACTGCGGAAGAAAATCGGCCTCGTCAGTTCGTCCGTGCGGCAGATGATGGCCGACAACGAGCCGGCGCTGGAAACCGTTGCGAGCGGCAAATACGCGATGATTGATTTCTGGGGGCGGCTGAGCCGCACCGACAAGATCGAGGCGAAGAACTTGTTGAAGCAGGCGGATTGTGAATACCTGACAGCGCGCGAATGGCGCGTGTTGTCGCAGGGCGAACGACAGCGGGTTTTGATTGCCCGTGCGCTCATGGCCAAACCGCGGGTTTTGATTTTGGACGAACCGTGCGCGGGACTGGATCCGGCGGCGCGGGAACATTTTCTCCAATTCATCCAGCGGCTTGGCGGCCAGAAAAATTCGCCAACACTGGTGCTGGTCACGCATCACGTTGAGGAAATCACGCCGGTATTCTCGCAGGTTTTCATTTTGAAAGATGGCGTGGTGCTGGCGGCGGGAAATAAAAAAACCGTGATGACTTCTAGAAATTTGTCGTGGGCGTTTGCGGCAAAAATGAAGCTCGAATTCAGCCGCAGCCGTTATTCTATGCGGCTGCAGCAACCACGTGCGCGTCAAAATAATTTGTCGTAGGGCTTGGCCAGCCAGCCGAGCAACGCCTTCACTTCGGGCGGTAAATGGTTGCCATCATAGACGCGGACGCGCCACTGTCCGTCGGCGCGGAACTGCACGACGATCCGGTTTCCCGCCGGTGGCAGTTGTGAGCCATCCGGCGGCAACATGGCAATCAAATCGTCCAGATTGTTAATCACGCCGGAAGCAAGCGGGCGCACCTCGCTCGTCCGCGCATCGGTGTTGGAGACGACGTAGCTGCGGATGCTGCCGTTGGTCGCGACCTCGGCGGTGGACACTTGAATGTGATAGGAGAGATTGAGCCGCTGGATTGGCGTCATGGCGACTGCCTGGGCGATGTCCACTTCGCCGCGCACGTTGCTGACGATCAATTTTAATCCGGCAGCCAGCGCAGGACTGGTGGCGGGCCGCTCTGACCAAGGCTTGATCCAACTGGCGTAGGCGGAATTGGAATCGGCGGCGGACAACGAAAATCCCGCGAAAAAGAAAAGAACGGCGCCGAAAACACTGCGGATGATAAAAAGTTTGCCGGACGGTTTCATGCAGGGGAACTTGCTCCCAGTGCCGCCGGTTGTCGAGGAAAAGTTGCCGCTGGGTCTGCGGCCTTACTTGGCAACCGACTTTTGCCCCCAGCCGAAAAGCTGTTTGGCCTTGATGACTTCGAAGATTTGCGGCGGAATCAATTTACTCAACGCTTCGTCGCCGGAATGGATTTTGGCCAGCACTTCGCCGGAATAAATTTTTAGCGCATCGGCGTTGTAGTTCGTGATATCCACGATGAATTTATTGTCCACGAGATGCTGGTAGAGGTGGCGTAGATTGGGCGCGACATCGAGATTTTCGACGGTGAAAAGTTTGCCGGTCTTCTTGTCGAGCGACGGATAGACGTATAGCTTCGCGCCGTTTTTAAAAAGCTGGCCGAGCGATTCCATGAGACCGCCAGGCAGGTCGGTGTAAAATTTTTCATCCAGCACGTCGCGCAGGCGCACGAGGCCGATGGGCAAACCGATGGGCTTCTGCGTGTGACGCGCAAGGTAGGCGAGCAGGCGATGGTAACGGAGAAAGTTGGAAATCAACACCGGCTTGCCGAGCGCGCCTAGCGTGTCCACGCGGTCGAGGAAATCACGGTGGTCGATGGCATCACCCACCTGCAACTGCCGCAACGTCATCTCGAACATGGCCACGGGCGTTTCCCCGCGCAACGCGGGTTCCTGCACGAATTGTTCCTGCGCGCGCTCCATCATGTCGAGCATCGGGTTGGTGATAGGACGAAAGCTGCCGCGTTCGAGGAGAACGGGTTTTTTGTAAAGCAGCTCGCTGGGAATAATCGTCTCGCCGTCGGCGGTGAACATGGCGGCTTCGGTGAGCCATTGTTCAACGAGTTGGAGCGCCATGAGTCGGTTGTCCACGCCGGTGAAAGCCGGGCCAGAAAATTTAATCATGTCCACTTCGACGCGCTGGCTGTTGAGGCCGTCGAGCAGTGAACCAATGAGTCGCGCCGGTTCAATGTGCTGATAGAACGCGCCGTGAATCAGATTTACGCCGATGATGCCAACGGCTTCCTGTTGGCGAGGCGTTTCCCAATCGAGCAGCCGCACGTGGATAATGATGGTGGAGGGATCGCCGTGCGGATGGACTTGATACTTGATGCCGAGCCAGCCCTGGCCTTCTTCCAATCCCGGCCGCGCCCCTTGCTTGGTGGCAACGGTGTTGGCAAAGGCAAAGAACGTGCATTTATCGCCACGCGTTTTGGCGAGTCGCTTGAGCAGTAGGTCAAATTCCAGATCCAACATCGCCTGCAGACGTTGGCGGCTTACGTAACGTTCCGCCGCGCCGTAAATCGCATCGCTCACGGCCATATCGTAGGCGGAAATAGTTTTCGCCACGGTGCCGGACGCCTTGCCGACATGAAAAAACCAGCGCGCGACTTCCTGTCCGGCACCGATCTCGGCGAAGGTGCCGTAACGCTTGGCGTCGAGATTGATCTGGAGCGCTTTCTGGCCGGTGTTCAGTTTATCCGTGCTCATATCCTTGTGCGCCGGAAAATACACAAAATCCGGTGCGTGTCCAACAAGATGCGTTTCGACTTTCCGCGACGCGAGTTGGTGCTATAATTGCCGCCCATGTATCGCACGCAGGATTTACACGTCAAAGAAATCGTTCCACTGCTTTCGCCCCGCGCGCTGCGGGCGTTGACGCCGACGCCGGAAACAGTGAACGCCACCGTGGCGCAATCACGCGAACGCGTCGTCCGCATTCTGAATCAGGAAGATGCGCGCCTGCTCGTCGTAATCGGGCCCTGCTCCATTCACGATGAAAAATCTGCGCTCGAATACGCGACGCGCTTGAGCAAGCTGCAAAAGGAATTTGCTGACAAAATGGAAATCGTCATGCGCGTCTATTTTGAGAAACCGCGCACAACGATTGGCTGGAAAGGCTTGATTAACGACCCGCATCTCGACGGTTCGCAGGACATTGAGGCCGGCTTGAAACGCGCGCGGCAATTGCTCTTGCAAATCGTGGGCATGGGTTTGCCGACGGCGACGGAATTTCTTGATCCGATCGTGCCGCAATACATCGCGGACCTCATCACTTGGGCGGCCATCGGCGCTCGCACCACGGAATCGCAAACGCATCGCGAGATGGCGAGCGGACTTTCCATGCCCGTCGGTTTGAAAAATTCCACCGACGGCAGTTTGCAGGTAGCGATTGACGCGATGGGGGCGACGCGACACGCGCACAGTTTTCTCGGCATGAATGAAGACGGCGCAACCAGCATTGTCCGCACGAGCGGCAATCCGCACGCGCACGTCGTGCTGCGCGGCGGTCGCGCGATGACAAATTACGATGCGGCGAGTATCGCGGCGGCGGAGGCAAAATTAGTTTCCGAAAAATTGCCGCCGGTGTTGATGGTGGATTGCAGCCACGCGAATTCGGAAAAGAAATTCGCCAAGCAGGAAGATGTCTGGCACAGCGTTGTGGAACAGCGCGCCGGCGGCACAAAATCGCTCATCGGCCTGATGGTCGAAAGCCATTTAAACGAAGGCAACCAGCCCATCCCGAAGAATATTTCCGAGCTGCGTTACGGAGTGAGCATCACCGATTCCTGCATTGGCTGGGAAGCCACGGAACGGATGTTGCGCTGGGGCTACGACGTTTTGAAGAAATAATTTTAGCGAGACGCATCAAACAAAAACTGGACAGGCATTACGCCTGTCCAGTTTTTCGTTAGAGATATGACTAAAGCTGCCACCCATCACGGCCAATTCCAAGCGTAAGGGAAGCGCAGTCGGTAAAATTGCGACGCCGAGTTGAAAACGGCATTGGTGCTGGGCGCATTGGTTCCCGGATTATTGGGATCAATTGAGCCGCCACCGCCGCCACCGGAACCGCCGCCTAAACCGAAACCGGCGGGCAACGGCGGCGTGGGGATGAAGATGGATTGCGAGTTGGCGATGCTGTCAAAACTGGTTGCCAACGTCCAACTGGCGGTGGTCAGATTCGTGCTGTTGTCGAGACATCCGCTCAACCCGATGGGCATATTCACCAAATCGAGACGGTTGCTACCGTTGACTTGCTTGAGGCCGGCGATACGCACAGGCGAGAGGTATTGCTGGCAGAAATCGGCAATGACCTCGCTCATGGCGGCGGTTGGATTAGTGTCATCCCAAAAAATATAATTCGCACCTATCCCATCTTTGGCAACATTACCTAGAGAATCGAGCACGTCAATGGGCTGTCCCGATAATAGAGCATTGGTCAAACCATAGCTGGAGGCGCTGGCTAGGACGTTGTTCAGGAGGCTGTAGATATCAGGAGTGTAAATCTTAAGGCTTGGTGCATTGGCGGAAATCTGTTGCAGCATAGTGACGTAACTGGCATTAAAATTGACGATTTGCTGCCGCACAAATGCTCGCCAAGCGGGAGTGCCCGCATTGTTAAAATAGGGAATAACCGTGACGTCCGCTGCGTTGGGTGCAATCAAGGTTCGGCAACCTTTATTGTAGAGAGTGGTGATAAAATTGGAGTGATTGGCAAGATGCTGGTTGATTACGGCAGCCCAGTTAGCTGCGTTTGTGCCATGATTCTTGTTGTAAGGATCACCGACGGCACCAGCAAGCATATCGCCAACAAAATCGGCGTTGTTAACCCAAACGACAAAGAGACCATTGGCTGGATATGCGGAGGGCTGGCTTTGGATATCAGAAGTGAAGCTGGAACTGTAATGGCCATAGTATGAAACGTTGTTGCTAGAAAAAGCCCAAATCAGGTTGGTGCGAGAATTCGCGCCCATGCCCTGACGTTCCGCCAATACCTCAACCCAAGTCCGTCCGTTGGAATAGCGCGTGCCGTAGTAATAACTGGCCTGCGGCGTGCCAATAACACCATTGGTCGTTGTGGCGGAGAGTGAGTCGCCCCAGATATAGATTGACGAAAAGGTGGCGTGCGATGAAAAAACCAAGCTGCCGAGAAATAAACCCACGGCTGCTAAATTTCTGAATGTTTTCATGAAAGTCAAAAATGCCGAAATCGGCTTTAAAGTAAAGTCGATTTTAACGGACAAACCGGTAGTCATCACGCTTGATCGCCCCAAATATTGCCGGAAAAGCATCGGGAATTGCAGACAACCAAAACGAATTTGCTGGCGTGAACCAAAGCGGTGTTTAACCTCCGCAGCAGTTCGTTTGCTAGAAAATGACCCAATCTCCCGTAAAACTTCTGGCAGTATGGGCTTTAAGCCTGATGCCCTTGGCGACGTTGGGCAACGGCCTGAGGCTGCCGAGTCAGGACGCGTTTGCTTCCGCGCGCGGCGAAGCGTTTGTGGCCACGGCGGATAATCCATCCGCCATCTACTATAATCCGGCTGGCCTTACCCAACTCACCGGCACTCAACTGCGTTCCGGCATTTACGGGCTTTATTATAATCCAACTTACCGGCCGACAAATGGCGCCGCCAACTCCGGTAAAACTTATGGGGTAAAAAAACAATTCGCCGCTGCGCCCCAATTTTTCATCAGTAGCAGCCTGAAGGAAATACCGGTGAGCGCCGGGCTGGGCGTTTACGCGCCTTACGGCGGCAGCAGCAGTTGGCCGGCGGATACAGGCTTTCGTTCCGTTGGAACCCAAAGTTCGCTGACTTATGTCCGAATCAATCCCGCAGTAGCGGTAAAGTTCGGGGACAAATTTTCCATTGGTGCGGGCGTGATGGTGGACTACGCGAACATTGATCTGGAACAAGGACTTCGACCCCAGAATGCGCCTTTGGTTAATTATTTTCAGTTTAATGGCGAGGGATGGAGTGTCGGCTACAACGTCGGCCTGCTCTGGCAGCCGATTGAAAAAATTTCCGTGGGCGCAACGTTTCGCAGCCAGACTAGTTTCACCATGAAAGGCAACACGGATATGGAAAAGCAGCCGCTCATTCCAGCGACGACGTTGCCCGCCCAAGCGGATTTTACTTTTCCGCTGACCGCCGTAGTCGGGTTGTCCTACCGGCCGACTTCAAAATGGAATCTAGAAGTTGACGCGGACTACACCGACTGGAGCAGTTTCGGAACCGTCAATATCCATCAGGAAAAAACGCCGCCGCCGGGCATTAAGCCAAACGTCCCGGTGAATTTTGGCTGGCAGGCAAGCTGGATGTTTGAGTTCGGAGCCACGCGCTATTTTGATAACGGCTGGCACACCAGCGCGGGCTACACGTTCGACCAGAATTCCGTGCCGAATACTTACTACTCGCCACTGGTGGCGGATTTGGATCGGCATTTCTTCAGCCTCGGCGCGGGTCACACCGGCAAACTGTTTGATATCGACCTCACCTACCAGCTTGGCTACGGACCAAATCATACCGTCGCCGGCAGCACGCCGTCGTCATCGCCGGGAAATTATTCCGGCCAGCGCGCCAATGGCACCTACGCCTTTTTTAGCCAGGCCATCATGGTGGCGGTGGGCGTCCATTTTTAACCAACCAGCTTGCAGTTGCGAACTCGGTTTCCGCTGCGTAGCATCGCGAAAGTTATCATGACTAAAGAACGTGGCAGCATTCAAAACAGCCGGGGCGCAACGGGAAAAACTGATGGCGCCACGTCTCCAAAAACTTCTTCCCCTACGCTGGCCGACGGCCAGTCGCATTTTGCGACGCACGGCGCGGATCAAATCCATTACGTCACCATTGGTCAGGGCGACCGCACCTTCGTTTTCGTTCACGGCTGGGCGTGTCATCTGGGCTTCTGGCGCGAACAAATCGCCGCACTCGCGGCGGATGCCCGGTTGGTCTTGATTGATCTGCCCGGGCACGGCCGGAGCGATAAACCGCAGGCCAATTACACCATGGATTTTTTTGCGGACGCCGTTCTCGCCGTGCTGCGCGCCGCGAAAGTTGAAAAAGCCACGTTCATCGGGCATAGCATGGGCAAGGCCGTCATCTGCCGCGTCTGCAAATTGGCGCCGGAAAAAGTCGCCGCGCTAGTTTCCGTAGACGGATTACTGCGGCGGCCGGTGGGCGCACCCGGCGAGGCGGAAACACTGGTGGCGCAATTCCAATCGCCGCACTATCGCGCGGTTGCCAAAGGGTTCGTGCATAATTTTTTCCCCATCGCCGGCACCGAAACCTTGCGCGATGAAGTGACGACCGAGGTGTTGTTGACGCCGCAAAATGTGATGGCCAGCGCCATGGCCGGCATGCTGGACCCGCGCCAACCCGACTGGGATTTGAAACAGGTGTCCGTGCCCTTGCTGGTGCTCAACGCCAAGGGTTCGTTGTGGGTGGCGGATTACGAAAACTACGTCCGTGGACTTTCGCCGCAGACGGAATACCGGTTGTTTGAAAACGCCGGTCACTGGTTGATGCTGGAGCAACCCGTCGAGTTCAACGCCGCGCTCACGGCCATGCTGCGGAAATATGATTTGATGGCAAAATAATCTGACCATGAGCCGCCTCCTCAACATTTACGACCCCGCCAACGGCAGTGGGCTTTTGAGCCCGCCCAAAATTAAAACGGAGCCGGCTGTCGCACCTAAAATTACCAAAGTCAATTTGGTTCAGGATTTCAAAAGCTTTTTTCACGCCTGGCAAAAAACTTATCTCGTCGCGGCGGATTACAAGGTGGCCGTGGCCGATCTCCAGACTTTCCTGCACGACTTGCGCCAATGGCTCGAACGCGTGGAACTGGACTTGCGTTCCGCCACCGCCGCCGAACGCTCCAAACTGGAATCCGACCTCGCCGCCGAGTTACGCGCGCCGGTGCTGGCCGCGCTGGCCGGTCTTTTTGAGCGTTTTGAAACGGTGTCCGACGCCATCCCCGAGGAACTGCGCCCGGCGCACCGCGCGTTTGGCCGGCGGCAGTTGCATCCGTATTTTCTGTGCGCGCCATTTTTTCACCGCACTTACACCAAGCCGCTGGGCTACGCCGGCGACCACGAAATGATGAGCATGATTGTCCGCAACGGTTTCGAGGGCGAGTCGCTTTACGCCCGGCTCGTCAACGCCTACCTGCTCGACCATGCGCCCTGCCGCGCGGTGCGCAATCGCGTCGGTTTTCTGAAACAAAAAATCAGCGAGGAGGCCGGTCGCGTGGTGCGCGGCGGCGGCACGGCGAATATTTTTTCGCTCGGCTGCGGTCCCGCGTGGGAGGCGGTGAACTTTCTCGACGAACATCTGCTGGCCAACCACACGCGCTTTCAATTTTTGGATTTTAACGAGGCGGCGCTGCAATTCGTCGGCGACCATTTCGAAGCGGTCAAAAAGCGGCGCTCGCTTAAAACGCCGGTGCGGTTCGTGAAAAATTCCGTCCAGAATTTGCTGCGTGGCCACCAGCAATCCAGTCTGGAAAAAGACGGCTTCGATTTGATTTATTGCTCCGGCCTTTACGACTATTTGACCGACCGCATCTGCCAGGCGCTGAATAATCATCTGTATGACCGGCTGCGCCCGGGCGGCTTGCTCGTGATCGGCAATTTTGGCCCGACCACGCCCGGTCGCAATCTCATGGAACACCTCATGGACTGGTTCCTGATTTACCGCAATCCGCAGGCCATCGCCGCGCTCGCGCCCACTGCTGCCGCCCGGGAAGACTGCCGCGTGCGCGTCGAGGACGCCGGTGCAAATTTATTTTTGGAAGTCCGCAAACCGGCATGAACGAGCCTGAATTCCAGAAGATTTTTGAGGACGAGAAGCGGCGCGACTACATCACCGCCGCGACGTGGGGAA
>JBAXIY010000060.1:0-14559 GCA_037138135.1 Verrucomicrobiia bacterium | reverse complement strand
GCGACTACTTCTGATTTCGAGTCAGATGCCTTTAACCACTCAGCCACCCTTCCAACCGTTGATTCTATTAGACATTTGGTGGTTTTTGCCAAAGCCTTATTGACTTTTGAGGCCTGCTTTTGTGGCCTGTATTTATGCAAGCGAACTCAGACAGCCATAAAGTCGCCAGTGACGAATTTATAATCTTGCGCCTCGACAGGCACATACTACGCCAGACCTCGCATTAAGGGCAAGGTTAAGGTGAAACGCCACAAAACTGACAAGTTGAGCGTGGTGAGAAGGTTCACTTTTCTGGACCACTGATGTGTTAATCCGAGCATTGGTTTGAGTTTGTGTTTTCGTTGTATCTTTGTCCATTCCCAGTGGAAGGAGGGCGAAGCCCGACCGGAGCTGGGAATGGACAGCTCCGCGCCGCAAACATCGTGGATGACTTCATCCGCCCAATGTCCAGCCCTCTGGTCCAATCAGAGCGTCGGGGGCGCGGGCGTCGTCGTCGTGCTCGAGCAACTCGCCAGAACTGGTGGCCTGCCCCAAGCCAATGTGGACAACAGCCCGGAGTTTACTGGCAAGTCCTTGCATAATTAATCCCGGCAAAAACAACTTGAAACTAAACTTCATCGCCCTAGGCAAACCCACCCAAAATACTTTCATCGAAAGCTTCAACGGTAAGTTCCTTAACGAATGCCTCAACGAAAACTGGTCCACCACCCTCCACGAAGCCCGCCGTCTGATTGAACTCTGGCAGCGGGAATAAAACCAAATCCGACCCCACAGTAGCCTTGGTAGCATGCCACCAAATCTATTTGCATCCAAACACCATAACCAGCAACTGCAACCCATAAACTTCTCGCCCACCCCGGCCTAATTGTCGAGTGGAAAGGTCAAACTTCAAATTACCAACGAGAAATAGCGTTCGAAAAGTTTAGTGTCGTCCGTTATAAATTCAAACCAACTGAGCCTCTTCAATTTCTTTTGGCGGTTTCGATAGTGGCGTTCCATCGGGGGCTTCCGGGTATTCAAAGATTTTGCCCTCGAAGTTGCGGATGACCACGCGGTCGGCGTTGTGGCTCAAAACGTATTCGGGATTGATCGGCACTTTGCCGCCGCCGCCGGGAGCATCAATGACGTATTGCGGCACGGCATAACCGGTCGTGTGGCCGCGCAACTTTTCCATGATCTCCAAACCCTTGCGCACGCTCACGCGCAGATGCGCGGAGCCGGAGATCAGATCGCACTGGTAGATGTAATACGGCTTCACCCGGCACATCAAAAGTTTCTGGACGTGCGCTTTCATCACGTCCGCGTCGTCGTTGACGTGTTTGAGCAACACGCTTTGATTACCAAGCGGAATGCCGGCGTCGGCAAGGCGACCCATCGCGTCGCGCACTTCGGTCGTGAGTTCGCGCGGATGATTTGAGTGAATGCTCATAAAGAGCGGATGAAATTTTTTCAGCATCGCACAAAGCTCAGGCGTGATGCGCTGCGGCAGAAACGTCGGGATGCGCGAACCGATGCGGAGAAATTCCACGTGCGGAATCGCGCGCAGGCGGCTCAATAAATTTTCCAGTTTGTCGTCGCTCAACAGCAGCGGGTCGCCGCCGCTCAAAAGCACATCGCGGATTTCCGGATGCGCGGCGATGTAAGCAATTTGCTTGTCGAATTCGGGATGAAAATCGTAGCCAGTCGCGTTGCTCACGAGCCGAGAGCGCGTGCAGTAACGGCAATACGCGGCGCAGCGATCGGTCACAAGAAACAGCACACGGTCAGGATAACGGTGCACGAGTCCGGGCACGGGCGAATGTGAATCTTCGCCGACGGGGTCGCTCATTTCCCACGGCGCGATGTGGGCTTCTTCGATGTGCGGAATGACCTGCTGGCGAATCGGACAATGCTCATCCGCCGGATCAAGGAGGTTGAAAAAATACGGCGTGATGCCGAGGGCAAGCTTGGTGTTCGCCAGTTTGGCGCCGGCCAATTCTTCAGACGTAAGCGTCGGCAGAAATTTCTGCAGTTGCTCGACGGTCGTGATGCGATTTTTCAACTGCCACTTCCAATCGTTCCAATCTTTCTCGGACACGTCAGACCAATGGCCGCGTCCGGCGGAAGTGAATTTTTTTAACGCTTGAATCAAGTCGCCCGCAGATGATGCCCCGCGTCCCATGGATGAATTTTCAGCCTGCATTTTCAGTAGCGCACTATAATTTCGATTCCCCGTCTGTCAAGTTGACCACTCACGGTGCCGGGCGGTCTAATTCCAGCGGCAGCGGGCTTAATTTTAAGCCGGCTTCCACGTCCCGCCGCCGCGCATCCAAAGCGTCCAGTTTTTTCAGCGTGGCGCTGGCGCTGGCTGGGCGGTGAAAAACACCATTCTTCGATCCGCCGAGAAAATCCGCGAGTGCCTGCCGATAACCATCCGCCATGGCGGCCAGCGGCGGCGTGACGCGCAGTTGAATCAGCTCCAGATCGCGCAACTTGGTCTGAAAAATTTCCACCTGTCGTTCCGGCGGAAAATTCTTCAGGACGGCTTGCAAAGAAATTTCCGCATGCGTCGGCAGAGAGTTGGAGGCATAACGAATTCCCACCGGCACGGCCAGCGCGGCGTTCAGCCGGTCGCGGCTGACGGCGGGCGTCCATTGCGGGCCGGGTGCGCGCGTGGCAAAGCTGACCACGCGGAGCGCCCACCATTTTTCCACGTCCAGCGGGCGCTGAAAATTTTCGTGGAACGCCGCGAAGAAGGCGGTTTGCCAATTCTCATGCGCGGGCAACTGCGCGAGCAGCGCAAGGATATTGGCCGGACCGTTTTTCAACGCGAGCAGATCGTGGACGAACAATTGTGCGCTGGCGAGATACACGCCACCGTCGTTGCCGTTCAACTGCGCGTCCGTTGGCCAGCTCAACTGGTCAAACGTGAGCGCTGGAAAGTTTTGCAGCACGCGCCGGGTGGCGGCGAGCGAATCCACCCCGCGCCGTTTTTCATCCTGACGCGACTGCGCGATGCCATCCAACGTTTTCGTGGGGGCGGACAATAGCACCTTGGTATCCGCCGCCTCCAAAATTTCTCGCGCCAACCCGTCCGACAGCCACGCCGGAATGACCGCCGAACGTCCGCCCATAAGCGCGTTGCGGTTGGCGATTTCCAAAAGCATCACCGCGCTAAAGGCGCGGGCGCACCGGTTACGTGAAATTAAATTCGGCAGTTCCAGCCGGTAATTCCAACGATTGATGAAAGGTTGCGCGGTGATACTAACCGGTTCATCCAGCGTTCGGGCCGGATTCAGTGCCAGAAAAATCTTTCCGCTCCATGCCGCGTTTGGGGCGAGGCCGATTTCCCGCCAGAGTGCCGCCTTGAAGCGTTCGGCCGACACTGCCAGCAACGACGGTTCCAGCTGGAGCAAATCCGTGTTTGTGCCGGTGTCCGGCCGGCGAAAATACGGGTTCCGGTCCGGCGCTAGGGAAATGCTGAACTGCCCAGAAACGCTGTGTGTGGCATCCAGTTGCGGCCACGCAGATTCACTGCGGGCGGCGGCGAGGAAAGACATGAGGCCGGCAGCCAGCGCGCAAACCAAGCGCGAACGGTTCATTTTTTTTCCGGTTTGGCGGCGGGCTTGGGTTCGGTTTTGGTTTCCGATTTGGCGGGCGCAACGTCTTTTTTTGCCGACGACTTGTAGCCTTCGCTGCGGTAGTCGGTGATATAAAAGCCGCCGCCTTTGAACAGCAAGCCGGCACCCGCGCCGATTTGTTTGGCGACTTTACCACGCCCCCATTTTTTTTGACCGCAGACTTCCTTGGGGCAGATGGTTAGCGCTGGGGCGGACATGGCGTGGGACGCTTCAAACACGTGCCCGCACTTTTGGCAGGCGTATTCGTAGGTGGGCATGGCGAATCAATGCGCCGGGGCATTGGTCGCGGCGCCGAGCGGCGGAATGACGCGCACCGAACCATCGGAGCCGACTTCGACATTGAGGCTGTTATTCGGTGAAGCGACGGGGGCGTTGGTCACCGTCACCGCTCGCTCCATCAGCAACTGCGCGCCTTTTTTCTGGCTGTTATCATTTTTCATGAGCTGCAACCGGCGCGCCATGAACAGGTCGTCCTTGATTTTTTTGACCTGCGTGCGGAGTTCGTCCAAGTCATTAAACTTGTGTTCGATTTCCGCTTTTTGAGCCAATTGCTTCTGGAGCGCGTCGCGGAGGAATTCGCTATTCGTCTCCGACGCATTCAACTTGCTGCGTGTGTCTTCAATCAAACCGTTCAATTGCGCGATGGTGTTGGTGAGTTCGTTGGCGCGCTGGTCGAGCACCTTGTTCTGGGTTTCAAGATCGCCAATCCGCAGGTTGAGGCTGGAGATTTGTTCGCGGGCGGAGGCAATTGTGGTCTCGCTGGCGGCAATCGTGGCAGTGGCGGCGGCGAGGCTGTTGGATAGCTGCGCCGACTGCTGCTGGCTCAACGCCAGATCGTTCGTGAGCATGAGGTTAACCTGATTCAAGTCGTTGATTTTCAGGTTGGCGTTTACCACCTGATTGGAGAAATCAACGATGGAACTCACATCGGCCACGTGCTGTTCCTCACCCGATTTTTTAACGGCAAAAAGTGCGATGGCCAATCCGATGACGGCGACGGCCAAAACGACGATGACAACCTTAATCTTCATAGTAATAAATTGTCCGTCTGCACCTTTTGTTGTCAAGCCCGCTTACTGGCCCATGCCAGCCGGAGCCGCGTTCGTGCCGGCGGCGTCAGCTTGGGCTCGGACACTTTCGTCCAACGACTTGAGGGTCGGATCGGTGATTTCCACCTGTAATTCGTTGCGTAAATTTTTCACATAGGCTGGCGCGCGTTCTTTGATCTGTTCTGACTCCACTTCGCTTTTGCAAATTTCGGCCACGGTTTTGTTGATTTGCGGCAGGGTGTCTGTGTAGGCAAAGGTCTTGGCCGATGTCTTGTCGATCATCTTAATAATATGAAAGCCAAACTGGGAGGTGATGACGTCGCTGACCTGATTGTTAGTCAGCGAAAATGCGGTGGCTTCAAACTCCGGCACCATCTGGCCGCGCGGAAATTCTGGCAGTTCACCGCCATTATCCTTCGAGCCGGGGTCTTCGGAATACTGTTTGGCCAGCGTGGCAAAGTCCGCACCGCCGCGAATTTGCTTGAGCAGGTCGTCAATCTGTTTGCGTTTGGCAGCCACGGAGTTCGTCGGCAACGGCGTCCGCGTGGCTGGGTCAATCGTCATCAGCAGAATGTGGCGCACATGGGCCATTTCCGGCTGTTCGAAATCCGCCGCGTGCTTGGCGTAAAACGCTTTGGCCTCGGCATCGGTGACTGAAACTTTCAACTCGCGTTTGAGCGTGGCTTTGGCCGTGGCTTCGTCGGACGCTTTCCCGCGCAATTCCTCGACCGTCATGCCGACGGCCTTCAACTGGCGTTCAAACGCGTCAACTGAACCGAACCGCTTGACGAGGTTTGTGTATTGCAGACTGGCCTCGGCAGCGCCGGCGGCGCGGTCGGCGGGCGTCGCCTTCTGGAGCAGCGCATCAATCGTGATGAGCTGGTTCAGAATCGCGATGGCAAATTCCGGCGGCAACTGCTGGCCTTGCGCGGCAGCATTGGCTTTTGCGCCGGTTAAAACCTGGTCCAATTCACTCTGCTTGATGTCAAAACCCTTGGCTTTGACGATGATCGGGTCGCCGAACAACGCTTTCATCGTCGCCTCGGGCGTGGCATTTGTGCCAGCCGAAACAACAGCGGGTTCAGTCGCGGCAGTGGCGGAAATCACACCGGCCAACAGCGCGGCGGACAGAATCAATTTTAATTTCATTAGGTCAATTGGACTTACAAGTTTCGTTTTGGTTCAAAAACAGAGTTACAACGTTACCACTTTCACATTGCTGATGTCAGTGTCTTTTTTCAGTTCTTCCAGCAATGCCTGCGGTGGCACGCTGTCTAGGCTCAGGACGGTCAGCGCCAAACCGCCGACCGTGTCGCGGCCGAGGCTCATGCTGGCGATGTTGACCTTGTGTTTGCCAAGCAGGGTTCCGAGGTAGCCGACGATTCCCGGTTTGTCCGTGTTGTTCAGCAGCAGCAGTGTGCCTGTCACCGGAATTTCCACCGACTGACTAAACAAACGCACGATGCGCGGATTGTTGGGTGAACCAAAGAACGTGCCGCCGGCCGAAATCAATTTCTTTGCACCGCTGAACAACTGGACATGCACCCATTCGTTGAACGTCACCGGCTCATCCGATTTCTTTTCTTCCACCGTGACGCCGATACTCTGCGCCACGCTGCGAACGTTGACGTTGTTGACGTCCTTTAAATTGCTCGTCGAGAGGAAACCGCGCAAAACCGCCCGCGTCACCGGGTCGATGTTTGGCAGCAAACGCGCGTTGCCGCCGTAAGTGATGTGTAGTTTGTCCGCGCTCGCTGGCGTGAGTTGTGCGAGCAGTTTGCCCAGCGCCTCGCCGAGTGGCAGATACGGTTTCACCTGTTCCGACGTCTTTGCGTCAAGATATGGCAAGTTCACCGCGTTGCGGACTTCGCCCGTGAGCAGATAGCCCGCGATGACTTCCGCCACTTCAATGCCGCATTTTTCCTGCGCTTCTTCCGTGCTCGCGCCAAGGTGCGGCGTGAGAATCAAATTCGGTTGCTTCCGATACGGATGATCCGCCGGCAACGGTTCCACGGCAAAAACATCCAGCGCCGCGCCCGCGACCTTGTTCGATTCCAGTGCTGCAATCAAATCTGCTTCCGAAATGATTTCGCCGCGCGCGCAGTTCACAATCTTCACGCCGGGCTTCATCTTCGCGAACGCCGCTGCGTTTAGCATCTCCTTCGTCTCCTTCGTCACCGGCATATGGACGGTGATGAAATCCGCCTCGCGATAAACCGCGTCCAAATCCGCCGCGAACTCCGCGCCGATGGCTTTCGCGCGTTCTTCCGTGAGATACGGATCGTAAGCGACGACGCGCATGCCGAATGCGATTGCGCGTTTGGCGACTTCCGTGCCGATGCGGCCCATGCCCAAAACGCCGAGCGTTTTGCCTTGCAGTTCCACACCTTGAAATAATTTCCGATCCCATTTTCCGGCAACCATCGTCGCCGCCGCCTGCGGCACTTTGCGCGCAAGACAGAGCAACATGGTGAAGCTGAGTTCCGCCGTCGTCACCGTGTTGCCGCCGGGCGTGTTCATCACGACCACGCCGTTTTGCGTCGAGGCGTCAATGTCCACGTTGTCCACGCCCACGCCGGCGCGACCAACCACACGCAATTGTTTCGCTGCCGCAATGATGTTCTTGGTGACTTTCGTTTCTGAACGCACTACGAGTGCCGTCGCATCGGCGACGAGCGGCAGCAGTTCAGCTTCCGGCAAGCGTTTGGGCAGAACCACGACGTTGAATTCCGGACGCTGTTGGAGCAGCGCGATGCCTTTGGGTGAGATGGGGTCGCAGATGATGATTTTCATATTTAAAAGAAAAATGGACAGCAAGTTTAGGTCACCCGGCAACGCGGGTCAAACAGCGAAATGTTTTTTACTAAACCCCAATTGCTCTCCGCCGCCGACTACTGTGGCTCCCGCTGGAATTTTGCTGGTGGCATTGATAATTTTCATTAAAGTGAACCAGTCGTTTTTAGAATCATTTCCGGCGAGGGGATTTGGGTGCCAGAATAACCATGCTCGATAGCTCATCCGAAAACAAAACCGGCAGCCCCACGGCGAAACCCTTCGCCGCTGCCAACGATTTACAGGCCAACCTGCGGCGACTCGACCGCCTCGCCAACCTCGGCCTCGTCTCTGCCGGTCTCGCGCACGAAATTAAAAACGGCCTCGTCGCCATCAAAACCTACGTCGACATTCTTCTCGAAAAAGGCGATGACTCGGAAATGACTGCCGTCGTGCGCCGCGAGTTGACCCGTATTGACGGGCTGGCCACGCAGATGTTGCGGTTGTCCGCGCCCAAGCCGGCCACGCGGGCACCGGTGCAAATCCATCAAGTGCTCGACCAATCTTTACAATTGCTGGAACATCAGCTGAGCGGCCGCATGATCGAACTCAAGCGCGCCTACCACGCCGGCTCCGCCACCGTGCGCGGCGACGAATCGCAATTGCAACAGGCCTTCATGAATCTCGTGTTGAACGGCATCGACGCCATCGGCAGCAACGGCGAACTGACCGTGGGCACGGAAATCTGCGCCGATGTGCCGGGGCGCAGCCGGTTAAAGATTTTCTTTCAGGACACCGGGCCGGGTATTGCGCCGGAAAATCTGGCGCGGCTCTTTGAACCCTTCTTCACCACCAAGAAAAACGGCACGGGTCTCGGCCTGGCCATCAGCCAGCGCGTGGCGGAGGATCACGCGGGCAAAATCGAGGTGGTCAGCAACGCCGGCGGTGGTTCCACCTTCATCGTCTTTCTGCCGGCGGAATAGTTTCCCCCAATACCTGTCAGAATAATCGGGGCAAAGTCAGCTTTTGATTATGCCGATGAACTCTTTGTTTTTTGTCAATTGCAACAAACTTTTCACGACAAGCTTTTCAGTTTGCGGAAGGCCACCTTACTTTTTACTAATCTGCTTTGCACGAACATAGGAGAGAATTGCCGCTATCAAATACCAAAAACAACAACCTATTAAACAAACTTCGCCAACAAGTGCCAGCAGAGCAAATGCAACGCTGATTAAATCTTGAAAACCTAATTTTTCATAGTGTATATCAAATAAATTAAAAACTTTTGGCGTCAATTTTGTTCCTAAAAAACCAACGGCAATCATTTCAATAAAAATTAATATGGCTAGCCAAAATGGGCGCTTAAATTTGAACACCAAGATGGAGCCTGTTTTTTTCTTCCAAATAAAAATAACAGTTATTGGAATCACGAGGCTAACAAATAAGGCCGATAGTAGGTTTAACATGAGATTTATGGGTCGCTGGGTGGCAAGTTAAATCCAAACACTTCCGGAAGCCAGTCGTTAGGTAGTGGAACTCCAGAAGCCCAACCAGCTTGTCCGGTTTCAGTAGCGCAATTATTATGCTTAAGATCATACGTCCCTGGATAATCGTGAAGGTTTTCTGTGTAGCTCAAACCACTTATTAAATTTGGAAATCCAATCGCGTATATTCTATGAACAGTGGCAGTGTGAGTGTTAGGCCAAGGCAATTCGCCGGGAGATGTGGGCGCATAGCCAGTAAGAATTGTATTTAACCAATCCAAACCATTGGTTTCACCGTAACCAACTTCAACACCTAAAAACTGAACACAGTTCGATGATATAAAAGATGCCGAAGCTATGAATTTGTTCACAGCATCAGTTGGAGCATCCGTCGTTAATTTCCACCAAGCATGACCGCCATTGACGCCTATTCTATAATAAGGATAACCGGCTGGTTGTGGATTATAAATGGGATCAAAATTATCATTTGGGTAATTAGGCCATGGCTGATCAACAAACACCTCGAAGTGAGAAAGGTATTTCCGCCCACCTACACTGAAAGTATAAAACGGCAGGTTGGCGACTTGGGGCGTGATGTCCTTCTCCACATCGTCGGGCAGAGTGAGCCACAGATTGCCATCGGCTTTTAAGTTGCCAAGGTCTTTCAACACAATCTGCGTCTTGTTGGTGATTTCCTGCATGGCCGCGCCCGCGAACGGCGGCACGGCGCGTTTGTCGGCTATTTTCCAAGCGGAGCCAGTGAACCGCCACAGGTTTTGCCGTCTGGGAATCGCCTTCCCTCCCGTCTGGACGTGCCAAACGGTCTGCGCGGTGCGTTCGTAAGTTTCGCTGTAAATGTTCGTGGTGATGTCATCATCCGAGCCATCTGCGCCATAGACGATGGGCTGCGGATTCTTCGGGTCGCTCACCACGCAATGTTCGTCGCCAAAGGGCGGCAACCCGATGGCATACGTCGTGGTGGTGTTGTCATTGGCCGTGTCTACTTCCACGCCAGCGTTGTGAAAAACCTTCATGGCTGGCAATTTGACTTACTGCCGAAACTTGTCCGCAACAGCGCGGTTCGTGGTGATGGCTAAACAATAATTGTTGCCAGCGGCAATGGCCACCACATTGCTTAATCCGGCGGGAACACTTGCCGGTTGCGAGCCTAACTTGCCCCACGCTACTACCGTGCCGTCTTTTTTAAGTGCATAACTGCAATCTCCCGCTGAAGCAATCGCGGTTATGTTTGTTAAAAATTGCCCGCCTATAGATACAAATCCACTGGCTATATAATTTGTCGTTGGAACACCCGTGGACTGGCCCCTATCATTGATTCCCATGCCAAATACACGGCCATCCTTGGTTAGAGCAAAAGCGGCCATCCCACTCACTTCGATTGTGATAATGTTGGTTATCTTTTTAAGATACGAACCTTCTTCAATGCGGCCTGCGTAAAGGCCAACCACAGCGCCATCCATTTTAAGTGCCAAGTCACTGCCAGCACTTGCTGTTACATAACTACGTCCGGTTGCCATGGCTACCACATTGCTTACACCAAGCGGTGTAACGCCTCCCGCATCCAGACTAAATAGTGTTCCATCCTTTTTCAGCACCAGACAATGATCTTCTCCCGCGTTGACAGCAACAGCATTGGTCAAGTCTGACCTGTTAAATTTATAACCGGAACCATCGAGACCCCAAACAGCTACTGTGCCATCAACTTTGAGGGCCGCACTGAACTGACATGCGGAAATGGCAGCGGCATTGCTCAATGCCTGACCGTCAATTGTCACCACCCCGCTGGCACGATAAGGAGGAAAAGTTGATTTTATACCCGTGGCTTGGCCGCTATAATTGTTACCCCACCCAGCAACTGTGCCGTCGCTTCGCAGAGCCAAAGCATGACCTCTGCCAGCAGCAATAGCCACAGCGTTCGTTAAAACCTGACCGGCTATTGTTACCACGCCGGTCGAAAATCCAGAATAAGGAATGCCTGTAACATTGCCGGAAATGTTATTGCCCCAGCCGACTACCCAGCCTGAAGGTGTTGAAAATGCGTGCAAGGCTGAAAACATTATCAAAAACAAATTGCAATTAATTTTTTTCATAACAAACAAGGGGGTTTCAAATTATGGCGAACTCGGGCTGCGAGTAACTGACAGGCCAAACTTTTCAATGGTCACAGTTCCGTCTGCCTGCATTGTGAAAGTTTGATTCCATGGAGTCATGTTTGTTTTCCATGCTCCGTTACCAATTTTCCAAGCTCCAGGAATATTCCATGTAAAGCCTCCAGAAGACCATAATGGATAGTCTGGCGGGTTCGGACTAAAATTTCCCATCGCGCAATTATCCCAGCTAAGAATACCTGCTCCATGCTGCCATGAGTTGTCCGAAAAAACTTGAAAGGGGTCATCTCCTTTCCCGTGACCATTGGCATTTGAAGGCGTTGTGCTTCCCTTATGAGATATATTTCCATATGGGTCATATGGAGGATTGTTTGTATAATACCCCCACACATTCGTCGCATCTTCCCCGACTTCTTCCATTGTTACCCGATAGAACGAAACGTCCGTTGGCGCAACATAAACAACGATAGTCATTCCCGCGCCCGAATTTCCAACATGAAAAAAATCATTGGTGTATTCACTCACTTTATAAGTATGCACGGTGTCAATTCCGCTCGGTTCCAGCACTGTGAAATTCTTGTTGAGCCAGACATCGCGGACATTGACCGTCACCTTGGCAAAGCAAGCATTGCTCGCCGCCGTGAATGTCGTGGTCGAGCCGGTGGTCGCGTCTATGCCGCCGCCAGATACATACCATGCTGGCGATTCCGGGAAAGTCATGGTCAGTGGCGGGTCGAGATACACACTCACTTCCTCACCCACACCCACTTGCAAGCGCGTCCGGTTGGTGTCCGTCAGCGCCGGATGCAGCGTGTAAGAAGTCAGCGTGTGTTTGCTCGCGCCAACATAGAACGTGTAAAAATCCTTGCCCGCCACATACGGCGTCACGTCTATGTCCGCATTGTCTGGCAGTTTCTGATACATGATGTTATCGCTGCCTAACGCCTTGCCGTTGATCTGGATGTTTTGCGGCGGAATCGTGCGGTCATGCGGCAAGGCTGGGGTTGCCCGCTTGCTCGCCACTTCCCATGCTGCGCCGCTGATTTGAAATACGCTTTGTGGCAGCCACACGCTAGTGAGTGCCTTCCCGCCCGTCTGGACGTGCCAAACGGTCTGCGCGGTGCGTTCGTAAGTTTCGCTGTAAATGTTCGTGGTGATGTCATCATCCGAGCCATCTGCGCCATAGACGATGGGCTGCGGATTCTTCGGGTCGCTCACCACGCAATGTTCGTCGCCAAAGGGCGGCAACCCGATGGCATACGTCGTGGTGGTGTTGTCATTGGCCGTGTCTACTTCCACGCCAGCGTTGTGAAAAACCTTCATGGCTGGCAATTTGACTTACTGCCGGAACTTGTCGGCAACGGCGTGATTGGTGGTGATTGCCAAACAAAAATTGTTGCCAGCGGCAATGGCCACCACATTGCTTAATCCAGCAGGAACATCTGTTTGACGATTCCAATTATTTCCCCATACCACAACTGAACCGTCTTTTTTAAGCGCCATGCTATTATCTCCGCTGGCGGAAATTGCGATAACATTATCCAAAATATGCCCGCTAATTTTTACCAATTTACTTGCGGCGTTGTCTGCATTTCCGCCAGAAAACCCGCTATTGTATGATCCCCATTCGACTATTGTGCCGTCGCGCTGAAGTGCCAAACCATGTGCGTCTCCTTCAGCAATCGCCACCGCGTTACTGGCTACAATTTGTCCATTTTCCCAAGCAACGCCACGACTCCACTCAATCACAACACCGTCTTTTCTCAAGACAAGCCCTTGCGACCAAGGCGTGTTGGCAACGGCGATGGCTACAATGTTGCTTAAACCAGTCGGCACTCGCATATTCCAGCCAATCACCGTGCCGTCGCTTTTTAATGCCAGCGAGCCATCACAACCGGCAGCAATGGCAACCACATTGCTTAAACCGGATGGAACGACAACCTTGACACCGGAATTGAGCGCACCCCATGCGACTACAGTGCCATCGTTTTTAAGAGCCAAGCTGTGTGTTCGTCCAGCAGCAATGGCCTTTACGTTGGTTAAAATCTTGCCGTCAACGGTTACCACTCCATTTGTTTTATAGGGATAATCGGTTATCGAACCAATTGCCATGCCAAGGTAGTTCCATCCCCAACCAACTACCGTGCCATCGCTCTTTAGAGCGAGGCCATGTCCATATCCTGCACTTGTAGCTTTGACGTTTCTCAATACTTGACTCGCCACCATCACGACTCCTGTGGCGTTGACTCCGATGGGTGTTCCAATCGCTTCACCGGCAATATTATCCCCCCATCCAATGACTTCACCTGTTGGTTGGGCAGCCAATTCAGATTGCCGAGTCAATAATAAGGTTATGGCGAAAAACGCCTTAATAAAGGTTTTCATACTTAATTTACAGTTCCGGTTGTTTCATTGGTGTGACGAGTCACGGTATGACCAAACTTCGTAATCGTCATTGTTCCAGAAGAATCAATGGTAAATTTCTGATCCCACCCGTTGGCAATGTTATTTGTCGGCCCACTGTCAATTTTCCATTTGCCGGGAATATCCCAAGTGAACCCCCCATTTTGCAAAGGTGAATATGTCAATGGCCCTGCGTTGGCGTTATCCCAACCCTCCTGCCACAAATTATTCTCTTGAATTTGAAACCAATCGTCACCTTTTCCATGATGTTTACCGTCAGAGTAAACAGGTGCAGTGCTTCCTCTATGAGATAGCCAGTCTGTTGTGAAAGGTGGATTATTAGTGAAATAACCTGTTACATTTGTAGCATCTTCTCCGACTTCTTCACACTGCACTCGGTAGAAAGAAACGCTTGTAGGTGCCATGTAGGGATGAAGGTGCATACCCGCCCCTACTTGGCCAGAAATGAATGGCTTGAGGTCTGTGTTTGTCACATCCGCATGATCCACGCCGCTTGGCTCCAGCACTGTGAAATTCTTGTTGAGCCAGACATCGCGGACATTGACCGTCACCTTGGCAAAGCAAGCATTGCTCGCCGCCGTGAATGTCGTGGTCGAGCCGGTGGTCGCGTCTATGCCGCCGCCAGATACATACCATGCTGGCGATTCCGGGAAAGTCATGGTCAGTGGCGGGTCGAGATACACACTCACTTCCTCACCCACACCCACTTGCAAGCGCGTCCGGTTGGTGTCCGTCAGCGCCGGATGCAGCGTGTAAGAAGTCAGCGTGTGTTTGCTCGCGCCAACATAGAACGTGTAAAAATCCTTGCCCGCCACATACGGCGTCACGTCTATGTCCGCATTGTCTGGCAGTTTCTGATACATGATGTTATCGCTGCCTAACGCCTTGCCGTTGATCTGGATGTTTTGCGGCGGAATCGTGCGGTCATGCGGCAAGGCTGGGGTTGCCCGCTTGCTCGCCACTTCCCATGCTGCGCCGCTGATTTGAAATACGCTTTGTGGCAGCCACACGCTAGTGAGTGCCTTCCCGCCCGTCTGGACGTGCCAAACGGTCTGCGCGGTGCGTTCGTAAGTTTCGCTGT